>SUXY01000009.1 GCA_015060705.1 Bacteroides sp.
CTATAATGACGAAGGTAGAATCTAACACATTATCATATATGAAAGCAAATTTCTTGATATTACTTGATTGTTCCGTAGGAGAACTGATCAAGATACATTTAACAGAACAAGAAAAAATAGAATCTGAATCTTACCAAGATTTTGAGGAGTTTATCTACACTCTGGAGGATAAGTACGATTTCAAATTATCTAATTGTTCTTGGATGAGTTGTGAAGTTTTAAGCGAACGCAGTTATTAACTAATAGAGGACATTTCGGTGTCCTCTTTATTTTTATATCATTATGAAGAAGCTAACTATTAAATATTGGAACACATTAGAAAGAAGTTCTAAAGAGAGAGCATTATCTATGGTTTATGGAAATCAATACGGAATCATTAATGTGCTACTAAGTGAAAAGCCAAACAAGAAAAGTCCATTTTGGAAGATTGTCTTTAATAAAGTAAGAATCGCAGAAGATAGTCATTACAAGACAATCGTAAACGGAACTTACCTTTGCTAAATACACACTTTGATACAAAGTGAACATTATTCAGATTATCAACACATTAGAAAACGATAGTCAGAATTAATGTTCACTTTTATTGTTTAACTGCTAAAACCGAACATTTATGAGCCAGAAATATTCTACTACAACTGCCGATTTCCTTGTTTGGAGTGATGCGATGAATCTTATCCGAAAATTGGCGAAAGATGATAATTATAAAATGTCGCTCCTAGTAGCACTTGGTTGTTTCACAGGATTGCGAATATCTGATATTCTCGCTTTAAGATGGAATCAGATTCTTGGTGTTTCCGAATTTACCATAATTGAGAAGAAGACAAGTAAGAAAAGAACGCTAAGACTGAATCCACAATTGCAGAAGCATATACAGGAATGTTACGAGCATATCCAACCTATCGGAGTGAAAGCACCGATTTTGGTAAGTCAGAAAGGTACAATCTTCACTATCCAAGCCATTAACAGAATATTGAAGGACATTAAGAAGAAGTACAAAGTCAAGATTAAGAATTTCTCATGCCACTCTCTCCGTAAGACATTTGGCAGACAAGTGTACAACATGAATAGCGAAAATTCGGAGTTGGCATTAGTTAAGCTCATGGAATTATTCAATCATAGTAGTGTTAGCATTACCAAAAGATACCTTGGTTTAAGGCAAGAGGAAATATTAGAAACTTATGATTGTCTAAGCTTCTAATTCTTGGTTTGGTAGATTTTTCGGAAATTTCTCTCTTTAATGGGAAGCTTCAGGAAATCTACCAACCTACCTTTTTGATGATTTTTGTAGTACCTATACCCATTGCAGAAATTGAAGAAAAGGTAGGTTATATAGTCCTAAGTTTAGTGAGCTTAAAATCTCTATAAAATAATTTTTGAATTATGCAAATCTTTGTAATTTACTGATTTTCAACCGATTTTGATAATTCAAATTTTATACATAGCTTTGCACCAACGAAATCGATTCCGCTAAAACAATCCAATTATTTAATCTTTAAAATTTTATCTGTTATGAGTAATTTAAAAACTTACTTCAAGAATTTTGTGTCCATATGTAAGAAAGGTTTTGCTTATGTGAGAGCTATTTCAGTTCTTGTAAAAGCCACATATCAAAGAATGGTTGGTAATGGAATCTATAATGTTTCATTTATCAAGATAGGTAGAAAATGGTATTGTGAGGTGCCTGGATTTCCAAAGGAATTGTTTGAACATACGCTAATGGTTGGTGGCGCTGCAAAGCTTCTTGAATACCATGCCAGAGGTGGAAAAAGAATTGCTATAAAAGTAAAGATAACCAATGAAGAAAATGGTAATATGGGATTAGTAAAAAACAGTTCAACTCTTACAGGAGGTGCATTTTATAATGACCTTAGTGGCTCTGTAAATGAAGAAATCTGGTTGTGTCCTGTAACCTTATTTGTTTTAGGCAAATATCCGAAGAATATTCAGATTCTTGAAGTGCGCGGTTGCATGCCATCAAAAGAACAACTTGAACATATACTCTATAATGCTATCGAATATTGTCTAAAAGATACAAGAAAATATCTTGAAGAAAACATTGTTGCGGAATTTAAGAAAGCAAAGTCAATTCATCATCAACTCGATGTAGTTGAAGGTTTTGCAACAGGAATAGGGTATGATTTTTATTAGACAAGAACATTGTCTGATTTTTCAATCGACTAAACTACCTACCTTTTGCCGAATTTTTGTTCTTCCTATACCAATTACAGAAATTAAGAAAAAGGTAGGTCAAGTCCAATCCAGATTCAAAAGGGATACATAACTATAAAAATAGCCAGTATAAGCCCGAACATATATAGAGAAGAATATATTTTTAGTCATATATTGAAAATACTTCCATTTTAAAGAAAAGAATAACACGCTTTTTATTAACTTTGTTGCAATTCTGCAAGTCTGATATAAATTAGTGGAGCAGAAGGACATATTTTAATAAGAGCGTTTGACATTATCTTAGTTCAGAAAATCGCCAATTTTATGAACAACTCTAAGATGATAGGCAAGACGCTCACGCATAGTTTATACTCACCTCTGGTGAACTATATCCGCATGCGTGGGCTATTGCTGTTTATCTGAGTTGTTAGGTGTTTGGCGATACCTCTGAACGGATATAGGCAATAGTTCCCACGCTTCTTTTTTATTATTCGCTTACTTCTGGGAATTGGTTGGTGCAAATGTAATACCATGGCTATACAATATGACAAAATAGAAGAAATTAAAGAAAAATGGGGTAATAAACCATGTTCACATCCAAATTTGGAAAAAGAATATTATTTTAGTGCTCAAACAGGAGAATATGTTTGTACACAATGTGGTGAAGTGTTTACTAAAGAAGAAAAAGACAAGTTAGTCGAAAAAGAAAATAGTAAGCAATACTCTCATTAAAAATAGCCATTAAATATACGCTGTTATGAATGTCTATTTTGGAAGTTTTTCACTTTTGCAGGATACTACTAAAAGATGGAAGATTTTTTCCATCTTATTAGATATTCTCAAAATAGAAAAAATTATTTACTTCGTCCCCAATAATAAGTACTACCAATTACCATTTAGTTTTCCAAAGGAATTTCAACATATGATTCTATATCGTTATGAAGAAGATGATATGGAAAAGGCAATTAAAGAAGCTGTTTATAAGTTTAATTCTCCAATGTGTTATCCCAAGATGAGCATTGGTAAATGGAATGGTGAATTTATAATTAATGATATATATAAAAAAAGTCGAGCTTACAATCCTATTTATAATATAGAGTATTGCAACGACTCCAATGTCCTTGTACTTATTGAGAATGATGATGTAGAGGATTATTCTGAACAGTTTGCAAAACATTCTCTTAATATATTAAAGAAATATGCAAATGATTTACACTATGAGAATCGAATTTGTTTCGTCCGTTTTGATGAAACATTTTTAGAGTCTGAAGAATATGACATCTTTTTATCATTCTATAAGACATCCATCTTTTATCAAGGAAAGTTTAAAAGTTTAATTAGATATCAGCCTCTAAAATATGACTCAGATATTGGATTAAAAGTTGGACAATCATACAGCGTATATAATATACAATGCCCAGATAATAATATTAAGAAAAAGATGAAAGAATATGGATTATATTATGATCCATTAATTTCATACATAAATATAAAGTCAAAAGAACTATATCCTATCGAAAGAGGTAAATCTGACATTTCTGACTTTTTCTTGGGCAACAATCAATTAAATAGGTTGTTTCATGCCGCAATAAATTCAATAAAACAAGAAAATTGGTAGGAATAAATATTCATCAAACAATATAATGGGAGAAAATGAATTAAATCATATAAAGCGTGAACGATTGCATGAACTTGGAGTCGGGGAAAAAAGTTGGTGGGAAGGTCAATCTTATTATGAAGAGACCAAAACAATTGTTCGTACATATCGAGATGGATTATTTGGTCTTGAAATTGATAATGAAGAGTTTCTACCACCAATTAATTCCTTAATAGAATGCTTTTATAAGAACTATAATGACAAAGAAATTTGGTTACTTGTCAAACAAAACAACAAGTATGGGCTAATTAAATGCACAGAGCACATTACAACTTTTTGTTTAGAAATCAAATACGATGAAATTTCTCATAGCCACATCAAATGCAATGGACTTTATGGAATATATGACATCTACAAAGGAATAATCATCCCTTGCATATACGACAAAGTGGCAAAAACAAAATTTGACAACATTTATATAGTAAAACAAAATGGTTTTAAAGGAATACATGGTTTAATACCATGCATATACGATGATATCGAACTTTACTCATATACAAAAGATACGAATTATTCAATAGTTGTAAGAAATGGACTTTATGGAATATATGGCAATGGAAAAGAAATAATTCCTACTATTTATGATGAGATAAATATTGACTATCATAATGGCATTGTTTTAAAGAAAGGAAATTTAAAGGGATTTTATACAGAGAAAAATAGTATTGTTGAGCCTCAGTATGAAGACATAAACAAATTATGTCCCCAATATTACGCTTTTTCCCAATTCGGGAAATGGGGAGTTATTAATAATTATAATGAGATTATAGTACCTCCTATATATCAAGACATTAAATTAGAAAAATCCGATAATGATTTATTCTTTTCTGTTTTATTAGATGATTATATGGGAATTTTAAACACATCGGGAACTACCATTATTCCTATAAAGTTTAATGATATTATAATCGAAGAGGGCATCTTTTATTTAAGAATAGGTAAGAACATGTATGTTTGGGATAAAGTTGAAAAATTTATTAAAACATTTTGGAGCGATTATTCATGCGGTTATGATTCTATCAATTCTTCAATAATGACAATTGATAGCAATCTCATAGACCTATTAGCTCCTTTAAGTGAATAAATAAGAATTACTATTGATGGATAATAAATATTTAAATACGATTCTTGATTGTATGGACGGCTATCAAAAAGACTACTACAAACAATGTACGCTTGTAGATATTCTGCTTAGCGATAGTTGGAATCAGAAGAAAATGATAATATTTGGTAAAACAAGAGAAGAACTAAATCATCATGAACTTAATGATACATACGCTTATCGTACTATGTTACATTATCCATACATCGTACAAGTAAGTTATCCATATGGAGCATCTAAAGAAGAAATAATAACTTTATTACAAAGAGCGATAAATGCTGCATGTAATGCAAGAAGTAAGCATGAATCAAGGAGATGAGGTTAAATAACATGATAAAAAGAATATTACTATTAGGTTGCATAGCTACAATGATAGCTTGCACACCAACAAAGCAATCAACAATAGATACTACCTTACAAACTAAGGTAGATTCTATCTTACATAACAAGATGTCCGAAATCAATGCCATTTCTGGGCAAGCTATAGTAATGGAAGTTCTGACAGGTGAAGTTAAAGCAATGGTTGGTAATGGTCAGAAACAAGCATCCTCTTTAATGCGTGCAGTATCTATAAACAAAGCATTAGAGATAGGTAAAGTGTTCTTGTCTGATTCTGTAGATACAGGAAACGGTGTTATCGTATTGGATAGCGATACCATTTTAGACCATAATTGGCATAGAGGTGGATATGGTAAAATCACATTGAAGCAAGGGTTGGTTTGTGAATCTGATATAGCAATTCGTAAAGCATTAGATATTGTAGGTGTTGAAGCCGTAGATAGTTTGGTTACTCCGCTTGAAATGCTGAAACTCTTTAATGGTATTATCAAAAACGATAGCTTGAAGTCTACTTTCAGATATTGTGTTACAGACGCATTGGGTAAACCTGCCTCATCGGAGAAAGTAGAGGTAGCAGGATTATCGGGTAGAAGTATCGTTTCTAAAGCGAATCCAGAAAGAATAGAATATGCAGTAGAGTTTTGCGGTTACTTTCCTGCCGATGAGCCTAAATACTCCATTATTGTGAGCATGAATAAGATTGGTTTTCCTGCAAGTGGTGGTTTAATGGCAGGTAGTGTGTTTAAAGAAATTGTTGAATCTGTTAAATAGTAAGTTAACAATAAAAATCTTATAGTTATGAATCCATTATCAAAGTACACAAGTAAACCTTATGTAATTGGAATTATTGCAATTATTTTAGTTCCATCCATCGGAATTGCTTTTGCCAATTCTTCAATAGCAGACTTTTTCTTATCTGCATTGTATGTAATCTTATTACTTATCATTTGCGGTGTTCCTGTTATACTACCAGATATTCGCAAGTGGATGAAATTACAAAACAATCCTGAATATCTATATAACGAGGTTATGGAAAAGGGAAGTTCCGAATCATTCAAAAAATTGGAAGAGTTAGCAAAGAATGGTAATTTGGAAGCTATTTATTTTTATGCACTTACCTATTATGTTGAAAACAGCGTAATTCCTCTTAATGCAGAAAAGACTTTTCATTGGGCTTCTAAAGCCGCTCAAAAGGGATATGGATTAGCACAGAATTTACTTGGGGGACTATACCTTAATGGAGTTGGTATAGAAACCGATTATGCGGAAGCTGTTTCATGGTTTGAAGAATCTATAAAGAACAATGTGTATGAAAGTGAAATTGGTTTATTCCAATGCTACGAACAAGGTGGATATGGAATAGAACAAGATTTCCATAAAGCATTTCAACATTTAAGAAACCATGCTTTAAGAACTGACAATGTTAATAGCAAATTTGAAGTTGCCGTTCGATTATTTGACGGACACGGTGTAGAAGAAAACAAGAATGAAGCATTTAAATGGTTCCAGAAAGTGGCAAATACAGATGTTGTTGGAACATATCACGATGATGAAATAGATGAAGAAGCGACTTGGATACAAACAATACCAGAAGGAGCTGTAATAAATTCATTCTATAATTTAGCTGTTTGTTATCAAAACGGTTATGGCACACCAAAGAATGATGAAGCCGCAAAACATTGGATGAATAAATATGATGCAGCCGTTCGTGATAATGATGAATATGCAAAACTTAATGAAAAAGAACGCAGAAAATTTGATATAGAAAGAATGAAGCAATATTAAAAACGGCAAAGCCAACCTACCCATTACGGATAAGTTGGCTTTCATCATTTGGATACTCTTTTCTATAATCTTTTGTCTGAAACACCTTTGGAAAGCAAAGGTTTCTTGTTTGTTGCTGTTTTCATTGAAATAGGTTCAAGTCCAACGAGATTCTTAAAATACTTCTTAAAATCAAAATTATTCATAGCTATAAATTTTTAATTAGACATATATACAAGGATATATAGGACGCAGAAATAATACAAATGGATTGAATGATACTTGATATATTCGAAGTAGAAATAGTGATAATCACTGAATTTTAAGTGAATGGGAAACTACATCATTCTTGATTATATATAAAACAAGAACATAGAAAAAACATACTCCCCTCTCCCAACTTATCACGGTGAAACGTTGTTGGATATATAGTTATTTACTATTTTTGCATTGAAAGGAGACAACTATATAAAACTGATTGAAAACAATATCCAGAAGATTATCGCTTTATGCAAGAAGCATAAGGTCTGTAAGTTGTTTGTGTTTGGTTCTATCTTAACTAATCGTTTCAATGAAAAAAGCGACGTGGATATGGTTGTTGACTTTGATAAAGTAAACTTGGAGGATTACGCAGATAACTACTTCGACTTCAAATATTCATTGGAAGATATATTTGGTAGAGAAGTGGATTTATTGGAAGATAAGGCTATTCGCAATCCTATTTTAAGAAGAAACATCGATAATTCAAAGCTACTTGTTTATGGATGAATAAGACATATTCCTGCTCTTAAAAAAGATGTGAAGAATATATTAGCGAATAAATAAAAATCGCTAAATTTGCAATCGTTCACAATTCCATTAGGAATTACTCTCAAGACAAGGCTTATATTTATGGAATTTGCCCATGATGCAGCCGATATATAAAAAATAGTTCTTTAAAATAATGTTTGGAACGCTCTTTTTAAGGTAAATATTTGTTTATCAAGCAGATAAAACTTCACCCAGATAACATGGCTGTCACTTCTTACGGTATGACAGATACTATGGGTCGTATGCACTCAGACGCTCAGTTCGCTGGTTCTTCATCAGTTCCTGCTCACGTAGAAATGATGGGCTTCCTCGGTATCGGTAACAACCCGATGGTAGGTTGTACAGTAGCTTGTGCTGTTGACGTTGCAACTGCTTTGAATAAGTAATTTACTGATTTCAAATAGATAAACTCCTGTAATCTGAATGATTGCAGGAGTTTTTTATTCTAAGAACAAAACCAAGATTAAGAAATCACAACTATAATGGATGTAAAAGAATTTATTAATCGCTATCAAGAGGCTTTCGGTGAAGCTGCCCCGCTTCCTATTGCATTGGGATATAGCTACCAACCCGCTTCAGAAGTTAGGAAAGTTCCTAAATGTATGATTGGTGCTATAAGTAAGGTTCGTAATGGAGAATCATTGACACTATGTGAGAAAAATGTTCTTTGTGGCGGTGGAGGACTGTATACTGCTTTCCGGGAAATGCCCGACAGAGTTCCAACATTCGTTTCCGAAATTGAACATTACAAGAAATCAAAGGAAATGGTAGTCGATTACGTGAAGTCTCTTGACATCCATCTATCCAATAAATCCTATCTGAATTTTGTCAGAGTAGACAATTTAAAAAATTGGGACAATGCCGAGGCTATCCTGTTCTTTGCAACTCCCGATATATTAGCCGGACTGTGTACATGGGCTTTCTACGACAATAATTCGGCTGATGCTGTAACCACACTATTTGCATCTGGATGTGCATCCATCGTAACATTTGCCACCAACGAAAACCGGAAGAACGGAAAGCGTTGTTTTCTTGGAATGTTCGATCCATCTGCCCGTCCACTCGTTCCTGAGAATGAATTGACATTTACCATTCCAATGAGCCGTTTCAAGGAAATGCTGGGAACCATGAACGATTCTGCTCTTTTTCAGAAAGCCTTTTCTGTTTTAAAGAAGCGAATCAACAAGAAAGAACAGGAGAATACAAATAATCTGTAAAGTCCTATTACCATCCATGAACATTGAAGAAGTCAGAGAATATTGCCTTTCTCTTCCACAAGTAACCGAAGATTTCCCGTTCGATGAAACCACATTAGCTTTTCGTATAGAGCGGAAGATCTTTGCGTTGATAGATCTGGAGAACACACAATGGTTTGTTTTGAAGTGCGAGCCAACGTATGCTCTTGAACTACGTGAAAGGCATCCTGAAATAAACGGTGCATGGCATATGAACAAAAAACATTGGAATCAGCTCGATCTTTTCGGGACACTTCGTGATGATTTGATAAAAAAGCTTATTTGCCATAGCTTTAATGAAGTCGTAAAGAAACTTCCTCGTAAAGTAATAGAGGAGAAAAATATTAAACCTATAAGTATTCATGAATAATTTTAACACTATTCCGGCTTGTCCTTGTTGCTGTTCTGCTTATATGGAAGAACACGAAACTTATTGGATGTGTCCGATTTGTGGAGCGATTGTAGATAAAGGATAATAGCTATTCTTTATAATTAATTTTCTATCTTTGTACTTAGAATCATAAATCTTACCATTATTCATTTTTATAAGAACTACTATGAAAAGAATCCATCTGTATGTTGCCTTCTTTGCTTGTCTGTTGCTCGGTTTCACATCGTGTCAGAAAGAAAAGAAATTGCCACGCATTGGTATTGCCGGCATCTCTATTGAGTGTAGTACATTCTCGCCTGCCACAAGTGACGAAGCGGCCTTCCGTGTCAAAGAAGGAGAAGACCTGCTTAAAAGTTATCCGTTCTTTGCACAGGACTCCGTTCTCCTGACAAAAGCTGAATGGTTTCCAGCCCGTGTATCCTCTGCTACTCCAGGTGGCATTGTTACACGCGAAGCATACGAATCCATCACAAAAAAAACACTCGACATGTTGAGAGAGAACCTACCCTACGACGGCTTGTACCTTGACATTCATGGTGCGATGAGCGTACAGGGATTGGAAGATCCTGAAGGTGATTTCATCCAGCGTGTACGTGATGTGGTGGGCTATGAAACCATCATCTCCACCTCTATGGACCTCCACGGTAACGTGTCACATCGTTTGGCTAAAAATTCCGACATCATTACCTGCTTCCGTATGGCTCCTCACGAAGACCGCATGATTACAAAACGAAGAGCAGTGGCCAACTTGGTGGAACGTTTGGAAAAGGGTTTGGGTAAACCAGCCTACAAGGCATGGGTTTATGTACCTATTCTTTTGCCTGGCGAAAAAACAAGTACTCGCGTAGAACCAGGCAAATCACTATATGCCAAGATTCCGCAAGTTACCATAAAGGAAGGTGTAACCGATGCAGCCATCTGGATTGCTTACGCATGGGCTGATGAACCTCGTAACCATGGTGTCGTAATGGTTACAGGCGATGACAAGAAAGCCGTGGAAGAATCAGCTCTATTCTTGGCTCAAAGTTTCTGGAATGTGAGACATCAATTTGAATTTGTTGCCCCAACTGCAGATTTGGATGTATGCGTACAAGCAGCTTTAAAAAGTGACAAAAAGCCTTACTTCATCAGCGACATGGGCGATAACCCGACGGCTGGTGGTGCCGGTGATGTGACATGGACCATACATGAACTAAGCAAGTACAAAGAATTCAAGAACCCTGGCGGAAAGAAGTTGGTGTACGCTTCCCTTCCAGGTGCAGAATTGGTTCAGAAAGCCATCGAAGCCGGTATCGGTGCAACAGTAGAAGGTGAAGCCGGTGCACAAGTGGACAACCGTTATGCTCCTCCATTCAAGTTGAAAGGTACAGTAGTGGGTATCAACGAAAAGAACGTGAACAACAAGGCGGTAGTTATCCGCATGGGGTCCATGGACATCATCGTGACCGAAAAACGTACAGGTTTCCATTATCCGAAGAACTTTGAAGATTTGGGTATCAATCCATTGGAAACTGACATTATCGTAGTGAAATTGGGATACCTTACCGAAGGATTATATGATATCCGTGCTGATTGGATGATGGCTTTAACACGCGGTGGTGTTGACCAAGATTTGGAAAAATTGCCATACAAAAACATCCATCGTCCGATGTTCCCACTGGATAAGGACATGGCCGATCCTGACTTCAAAGTTGAGTTCATTCCGCTTTCCAAGTAAACTGAAATTATTAATAGATGAGAATATACCCTAATACGATTCAAAAATGAAAGTTCTACTGATCAACGGAAGTCCCCGACAAGAAGGGAATACAGCTACAGCCTTAAAAGAAGTAGCCAAACAACTGAATTCTGAAGGTATTGACAGTGAAATTGTATGGATTGGAAACAAACCCATAAGAGGATGCATTGCATGTGGACAATGTAAAGCACAAGGTTTAGGTCGCTGCATATTTGACGATGATAGCTGCAACAAAATTTCCGAAAAATTCAAAGAAGCACATGCACTCATTGTCGGTTCACCTGTATACTATGGTCAACCTAACGGAGCCTTGCTCTCAATCATCCAACGTGCCTTTTATTCGAATGGAGCAAATATCTCCGGTAAACCAGCCGCTTCCATAGCCGTTTGTCGCCGAGGAGGTGCAACAGCCGTATTCGAAAGTCTAAACATGCCATTCCAAATGATGAACATGCCTATTGTGACTTCACAATATTGGAACATTGTTTATGGACTTGCATCCGGTGACGCAGCAATGGATACAGAAGGACTTCAAACCATGCGTACACTTGCCCGTAACATGGCCTGGCTACTCAAATCCACCAATGGTGAGAAAGCACCCGGTCGTCCGAATGAAGAAGCTTGGGAGGCTATGCATTTCATCCGATAAATAGAAACCGTATGATATCCCTTCCACTATTATATTACCTAATTGCTATCAATGCCATAACTTTTATAACTTATGGCATTGATAAATGGAAAGCCCGCAAAAACAAATGGCGTATTCCGGAAAGTACCTTGCTCCTACTTGCTGTATTCGGTGGAAGTATAGGAGCCTTTCTCGGTATGAGAGTATGGCGTCATAAGACAATGCACAAGAAGTTCAAATATGGAAAACCTTCCATTCTTGTACTTCAAATAGGGTTATTACTATATTTTATTTAGAAAGCTACACCTTCCACTCTGAAAGTAAATTCCAAAGACCATCTTCCGAAAGTACTCCACGTTTCAAATCTTCAGGCAATAGACCGGCCTCATCATCGGCAAAGTCCTGCTTCCAAACCTCACTTCCATAATAGCCGGAAAGAACAACCATTGCATTTTCAACTTCCTCATATCTTTCTTGAAAAATGGAAGGTTGTTCCTTTGCTGTCAATACAAAATCGAACAGCTTTTCCATGTACTTTATTCGTTCTATTTGATTCATATGCATGGACAAAAATATACCATCTATACGTGTGCGCCGAAAGATGATACATCTTAATGCAACAAGATGATACATCTTATCGCGATAAGATGTATCATCCTTCGGCGAAAGCCCGTATATGTTTTATTGATTCGCTTCGTTCAATACAGAAAGTAAATAATCGCACTTGGCTTTATCGCCCAATGTCTTTCCCTTATCGCACGACAACTTAACACATGGATGCCATTCGCGGGATTCTGTAATTCTACCACGGATAAGCTTTACGACTATGTTCATCGGTTTACAATCCGTTACATCACAAGTCAAGAAGGTTCCCACGCCATAGCTATCTGTAATTTTTCCTTTACAATAATTATGTATTTCTATGGCACGTTCTATATTCAATCCATTACTGAACACGGCTTGCTTGGTCATCGGATCAATGCCCAATTGCCTGTATTTTTCCACAATCAAATCCACTTGTTCTTCTTCCACCCCACTGTCTATGCGTAGACCGCAAAAAGTCATGGCCATACGTTTGGAGAGATTGTTGAAGAATACATTGTCGCCGAAGCAATCGTACAAGAAGATACCTACATTGCCATCGTATACTTCCGACCATTTGTTCATCACGTTATAATTACATTCGAATACACCGCTGACGATTTCTTCAAAGCTGATGCATTGGTGTGACATGGTACCTAAACAAGGAATATTCTTTTTCATTGCCAAGTAGACATTCGATGTACCGGTAAATTTACCGCATTGACCATTCGTCTCACTTTTCACCTCGTCGTAAGAAGCAATCAATGCATCAATTACTCTTTCCTGATGTTCAAACGAGAAACGTCTACGTGTACCCATATCACCTAATGTCAATCCACGTTCCCATATCTGACGTCCCTTTTCGTAACTTCTTGCATATTCCTTTTCAGCATCATACTTCAAGGCATCCCCATTCAAGATATGCATCAGTTCGGAAATGGCAGAAAGAATAGGCATCTCCCACATGATAGTAGACCACCATTTTCCCTTTACGCGTATATCCAAATGACCTTCTTCGTCCTGGGTAATGGTCAATTCCTTGGAATTGAAACGATATCCTCGCAAAAAGACATTGATAAACCAATAAGGGAGGAATGGGAAAGTACGTGTCATGAATGCCCGTTCTTCATCGGTTATCACGACATTCTCCAAATGTTCCAGCTGCTCACGCAACATTTGGTCAAAGCCTTTGGGATAACAAGTCCGGTTACGATCAAAGAAACAATATTCCGTTTCGGCACGTGGATACTTCTGCAAAATGTAATACATGCACGTAAACGTATAAAGATCATTATCGGTAAAATGGTTGATAATTGTTTTCATGATATAGCAGATTTTATTATTCGATAGTTATTGAGAATTGGTCATAAGCGTCGGTTCTCCATGCCATATGTTGGGTCCGACGAGACAACGCAAAAAGTGGAGAGAAGGTACGAATTCCGATAGTCTTACCATCTGGCTTAAATTCCAGAATACGAAGCCAACAGTCGCCTCCGTTACCGTTCCAGCTACCATCGCCGCTCTGCGAATTGAACATCATTTGTACCACTTTGTGGCCATCGGCTGCCGGATCTACCCGACAAGCAGTTGTGGTATGGTAGTCGACTTTCTCCGAATCATTCATTTGAGGAGGTGTTCCTGTATGTCCGCACAAGACCAACTTGATATTCTTGGAAGGATAAATCAACTTATCCCAAACGGCTTGTGCCCAATTGCAGGGTGTCAACTTATATCCTTCGTTCACAATACGTTCTCCGTTATTCAACAAGAAGGAATGGGTCAGAATGATTACAGTATGATTCTTGAAACGATCCGATTCAATCAATTGTCTAGCCCAATCCAAAGCCTCATCGCGAGGTGCAAATTCAAAGGCTATGACCAACAACTTACCCCATGTTTCGTTTTCAAACTCAAAAGCTGCATTCTCCATGGTATGGATACCTTCATAATTGGTTCCGGTAGAAACGAGTGTCTTCTCAAATTGGATGTTACGTTCCGGATAGATATAATCGGGCATCATCGAATATCTGTACTCTGCAGCAATATGGCCCAAGTCATGATTGCCTTGACAAGCAATGTATGGCAAACGATTGTCCAAACGACTCAAGCCACGAGAAATGGCTTCCCATTGCTGACGGGAGGTCTGATCACCATTGTACTCATTGGGCAGAGGACCGGAAATCAGCTTGTTGTTCTGCTCTACCATATCCCCCGTAAAAAGTGCTGCCTTAATGTTCAATCGCTTGATATTTTGGGCAATCCATGCCGTCTGCAAATCGAATAATGGTTGGTTGGCTGCAAACTTTACATAACTCTGAGGATCGGGAACCATAATCATACTGAACGAGCCTGCTTCTTCCAAAGTTGGATATACAGGAATCTGCGGTTCCCCTTTGATATTTTGTGCTATAGCCATTCCAGCCAAAACATGTACACAAAACAGCAAGATGAATTTCTTTATCATAGTATAGATTTTTAAAGTTATCACTTCTTCGGGTTCTCGGAAATAAACAAGAGTTTATCACCTACATAAAGTTCCACTTGACCATTCGGAATGATAAACTCATTACCTCGTTTTACCAACATGACCAACGTGCCTTTAGGGATATCCATATCCACCAAACGATTACCCTTTTCCAACATTTCGGCAGTCAGTGTCAAGTCCATCAGCTGAGAATCGATTTCTTCCGGAAGTTCCACTCCAAATTCATTGCCTTCCTTCTCCTGTGGCAAATCCAGATGCAACATACGAGCCCCCATGGGAATGGTCATTCCTTGGAAAATCAGCGAAAGCAAGGTGATGAAGAAAACAATATTGAAAATCTGATGGGAACCAGGGATCTCTGCCACTACTGGATAGGTAGCAAAGATGATAGGCACGGCCCCACGAAGTCCTACCCAAGAAACAAAGAAGCGAGCCCGATTGGACATGCTACGGAACGGTAGCAAACAGGTAAACACACTGAGCGGACGAGCTACCAAAATCATGAACACAGCAATGAGCAAGGCAACAACGACAACATCCAGCATTTCGTGTGGATTCACCAACAAGCCCAACGACAAGAACATGATGATTTGAAACAACCAAGTCAAACCGTTCATGAATGTATCGACCTCCTTCCGGAAAGCCAAACGGGTATTACCTACCACTACCCCTGCAATGTAAACAGCCAAGTAACCATTCCCCTTCAATAAATCGGTCGTTGTAAAGGTTATGAAAACTAAACTCAACAACAAGATAGGATACAACGAAGCATTGGAAAGATTGATTTTATTGATCAACCATGCCGAGAACTTACCAAAGGCAAAACCAATGACACTACCGAAAAAGAATTGTACCAACAAGTCCTTAACCACCGCACCTATCTGCAAATCACTGCCACTGGCAACCACCTGAATCAATGCAATGGTCAACATGTATGCCATCGGGTCGTTACTACCGCTTTCCAATTCCAGCATCGGACGCAAATTCTCCTTCAAGTTCATCTTCTGCGAACGAAGCAAATTGAAGACCGAAGCCGAATCGGTAGAAGACATGGTAGCCGCCAACAACATACAGGTAAGCAATGACAAGGAGAAATCCATTGATGTCAAAGAAGAAAGAAAATAGATGAAACTACCGGTTAGCAAAGTGGTCATGAGCACCCCCACCGTAGATAGCAAGATTCCCTGTGTCAACACCGGACGGATATCTTGAAGTTTAGTATCCATTCCTCCCGTAAAAAGGATGATACTCAAAGCCATCATGCCAATGAACTGGGCATCGGAAGCACTATTGAACTGCAATCCCAATCCATCGCTACCAAAGACCATACCAACCAACAAGAACAACAAGAGCGTTGGAATACCGAAGCGATAGCCAGTCTTACTAATCAAGATACTACAAAAGATGAGAACGGCTCCTATCAATAATATATTTTCAGCGGTAAAAATCATAAGGCATTATTATTACAATGTCCATTTTAATAACATCTATTTTTATGCAAAATTAGAAGTAAAAGTGGATTTTACAAATTTATTAACTACATTTGCAAAAATCTATCCTGATATTCATATGTATAAAGATAATCAACTTTATGTGGCCCATTCATCGGAAGGGCCCATCCATATCATAGGCAAAATGGCTAACCGCCACGGTTTGATAGCTGGAGCTACCGGTACCGGTAAGACAGTTACTCTTCAAGTTTTAGCTGAAACGTTCTCCCAAGCAGGTGTTCCTTGTTTCATGGCCGACATGAAAGGAGACTTGTCGGGTATTTCACAAGTAGGCGGTCTCAGTAAATTCATCGAAAAACGTTGTGCAGAATGGGGAATGGATACAACAACTTTAAAGTTCGAAGGTTGTCCAGTACGATTCTACGATGTATATGGTGAACAAGGTCACCCAATGCGTACCACCATCGAGAAAATGGGTGCCATGTTGCTGGCTCGACTCATGGATTTGAACGAAACACAGACCGGCATCTTGACGCTGACTTTCCGTATCGCCAAAGACGAAAAACTCCCTTTGGTCGACATGAAAGACCTCCGTTTGATGTTGGACTATGTAGCCAAGAATGCCAAACGATACGAAACGACTTATGGTAACATTTCATCTGCCTCGGTAGGCGCAATTCAACGTTCTTTGTTGGCATTGGCCGAACAAGGAGGTGACAAGTTTTTCGGTGAACCAGCCTTCGACATTTATGACTTGCTCCAAACTGAAGGTGGACGGGGAGTTATGAACATCTTGACAGCCGACAAATTGATGCTTCAACCGAAGCTCTACTCCACTTTCCTGATGTGGTTGCTGACTGAAATCTACGACAAGATGCCAGAAATCGGCGACATGGAATTACCTAAAATGGTATTCTTCTTCGATGAAGCCCACATGCTGTTCAAGGATACCTCCAAGGCTTTGACCGACAAGATTGAACAGATTGTTCGACTGATCCGATCAAAAGGTATCGGTGTCTATTTCATTTCCCAATCTCCTTCCGACTTACCGGAGACCATCTTGGGGCAATGTGGTAACCGAGTACAACATGCTCTTCGTGCCTTTACGCCAAAAGACCAAGCAGCAGTAAAATCAGCTGCACAAACTTTCCGCCCAAATCCTGCTTTTGATACAGAACGCGAAATTTTGGAATTGGGAACAGGGGAAGCATTAGTTTCTTTCCTCGACGAAAAAGGGGCTCCATCCATTGTACAAAAGGCTAAGATACTCTTTCCGTTGAGCCAAATCGGTGCTATCACAGTGGAACAACGAAGCGCCATCAACGCTTCTTCACGCATCAGCGGAAAATACGAGACTATGATAGACCGTGAATCTGCATTCGAACAAATCGTGAAACAACGGGAAGCAGCAGAAAAGGAAGCTGCCGAAGCTGCTGCTAAAGAAGCCGAACAGAAAGAGGAAGAACGCAAACAAAAAGAAGCTTCCAAGAAAAGCAAGCGGTCTTCAACCGGAAAGAGCATCTTTACAACCGTAATAGGTACAGCCATCACCTATTTTGCCAAAACAGTCGCTACACAATTAGCACGCAACCTGACAAAGAAAAGCAAGAAAAAATAATTAGTATAAACCTTAACAATCTAAAACAAATGGCGAAAAATCGTTTTAATTCGATTCTAGACTCGATTGAGAGAGTGGGAAACCGTCTGCCGCATCCGGCCACTCTCTTCTTGATGATGGCGGCAATAGTAGCTGTCATTTCGGCAATTGGTGCATGGTTGGATTTGTCGGCCTTGCATCCTGCAACCGGTGAAACCATCGAAGCCCGTAGCCTCTTGAGTGCTGAAGGTATTCGTTGGATTTATACCAATGTTGAACATAACTTCGTGAAATTCCCTCCACTCGGCTTGGTACTTGTTATCATGATTGGTATCGGCGTAGCAGAAGGGTCCGGACTTTTCACCGTATTGGTAAAACAATTGGTATTGGGTGCACCTAAGAGCTTGGTTACTTATGCAGTAATCGTAGCAGGTATCTTCTCACACTTGGCATCCGAAGTGGGTTATGTAATCTTGATTCCATTGGGAGCCATGATTTTCCATGCACTGGGACGACATCCGATGGCAGGCTTCGCTGCCGCTTTCTGTGGGGTTAGTGCCGGCTTTGGTTCTAACTTCATCATCGGTTCAGTAGACCCGATTTTGGCTGGTCTTTCTACATCGGCAGCTCAAATCATCGATCCGGATATGTACATCAACCCGTTGGTAAACTACTTTTTCATGGTAGTATCTGCTGTCATGATTACTTTTGTAGGTGGATGGGTAACTGAAAAGGTGGTAGAACCTCGTTTGGGCAAATACAATGGTACCGCAGAAGCGTTGAAAGTAGAAGGGATTTCTGACCTCGAAAAGAAAGGCTTGAAATGGGCAGGCTATGCAACACTGATTTTCATCGCTATAATGGCGATGACCATTATTCCGGAAGACGGTCTTTTCCGCGATCCTGAAACAGGCGGTATCTTGCGTTCACCATTCTTCTCAGGCATTGTAGTAGGATTGATGCTGTTATTCTTTGTTCCAGGTTTGGTTTACGGCATCATCGTAGGTAGTATCAAGAACGACAAGGATGTTATCAAGCACATGACTGCTTCCATGAAAGGTTTGGCTTCTTACATCGTTCTGGTATTCTTTGCAGCCCAGTTCATCTATTGGTTCAATTATAGTAATTTGGGGTTGATTCTTGCCATCAATGGTGCAGAATTTTTGAAGAGCGTAGGTTTCACAGGCTTGCCATTGATTATCTGCTTCATCCTTTTGTCGGCATTCTTGAACTTGTTCATGGGTAGTGCTTCAGCTAAGTGGGCGATTTTGGCACCGGTATTCATTCCGATGTTCATGTTGCTCGATTTCCACCCTGGCTTGACACAAGCTTCTTTCCGCGTAGGTGATTCCGTAACCAACGTTATCACTCCGATGATGAGTTACTTTGCATTGATTGTGACTTACGCACAACGCTATGATGAAAAATATGGTATCGGTACAATCATTTCGTTGATGATTCCATATACCCTCATCTTCCTCTTGGCTTGGATCGTAATCATTACTATTTGGGTATTTGCCGGTTTCCCATTAGGTTTCGACGGACCGCTTTACTTGAGCTAAGACATAAGAAAGAAGGAGGAATGATCATTCCTCCTTCTTTCTTTATCATCTCATTCTTTTACCACTAAAATAGACATTTCATATAACAAGTATAAGGGTACCGCCACCAACATCATGGAAAACGGGTCACCCGAAGGAGTAATAACTGCCGATAGTACCATCAAGCCTACTACTGCATAACTCTTGTATTGGCGCAAGAAGGACTTGGTGATCAAACCTAAACAAGACAATACCCATGCCAATAAAGGCATTTCAAAAACAATTCCCATAATCATCACCAGCATCACAAAATTACCAATGTACGACGACAAGTCAATCTGATTCTGGATAGCCGCACTCAACTCGTATTCGGTCAAGAAACGAAAAGTAAACGGAAACACCAACAAATAAGCTATCATGCATCCCAAATAAAACATCACCGTACCACCTAAGAAAGCAAAACGCACATGCTTCACTTCATGATCAAACAAAGCAGGACGGATAAACTTCCAAATTTCATAGATGATGTAAGGTACAGTCAGTACCAATGCCAAGGAAAGTGAGGTACTGATGTGTGTAAAGAATTGGGATGCCACATTGATATTGATAATCTGAATGGCAAAATCATCAGAAAAATGAAGGATACCTCCACTAATCTTTTCCAACCATTGATAGACAAAGAAATCACTGGTTGTCGGTGCCAATATATATTGGTCGAAGATATATGGCATGGCCATGAATGTAAACACAGTAATCACGACCAATACAATCGCGATACGTACCAACGCCCATCTTAGCACCTCCAAATGATCCCAAAATGTCAGTTCCCCCTCAAATTGCTGAGCATCCTGCTCCTTCACATTATTTTCCATATATTATTACGCAAAAGAAGAGGGTGTGTGGATACACCCTCTTCCATCATGATCCATTATTTATTTTGTATAAGCTGCTTTCACAAAATCAGCCTTCAACAGATAGTCAGCACACTTAGCTACACCTTCCATCATGTCTGCACTTTCATAAGCTTCAGCTTCCACGATGATATGTTCCACACCTGCAATTTCCGCATTGTTGAAAATAGCATCGAAACCGACCATACCACTCTGTCCTATTTCTTTGTGGTCTTTAATGTGGAGTAACTTAAAGCGACCCGGATACTTCTTAAAATAAGCTACCGGACTAGCTTTACCCATAACGGTCCAATACACGTCCATTTCGAAGAACACATACTGAGGATCGGTATTTTCAAGCATATAGTCAAGCATCACCTGATCTTCCACTTTTTTGAACTCGTGTGAGTGGTTGTGATAACCATACTTCAGACCAGCTTCTGCACATTTCTTACCGATTGCATTGTGATAGTTACACCAAGTCTGTAAATCCTTGATAGTTTCCGGAGTCGGTTGACTAGGAGTAACCACATATTCCATACCGGCAGCCTTATGAGCAGCAATACATTCATCCCACCACTTCATGGTTTCTCCATTCGCTACACCGGCCTGTAACTCTTCCTTGGACAAGCCACGGGTTGTATGAGTGGACAATGCCTTTAAACCTGCTTTTTCCACACAAGCCTTGAAATCTTCAGGTGCCATGCCATAAAGTTTACCATCTCCATAATTGGCGGTTTCTACAGTTGTATAACCCATCTTTGCCAAGTCGGCCAAAACCTTTTCTTGATTTTCAGCAAACTTTTCTGCACTGCCTATCAACTGACGGATAGAGTAAAGTTGCAAACCGATGTCTTTTTTCTGCGGTACCATTTCAGTAGCTTGTGGTTGGCTAGTACAAGCAGCTAGCGCCAATGTGGCGCCAGCTACAATTGTATAGAAAAATTTCTTCATAAGATTATTCCATTACCTTGATACGAACGTTGCGAATCCAGATGTCATCACCATGGTCTTGGAAGCCGATGTAACCTTCACGCTTTTCACCACCGCAATTATTCAAGAGTTCGTATGCCAAAGGCCACTTAGCCTGGCTGAACTTACTAGCTTGCAACATGTCTGTCCATTGTTGTGTCCACAAATGGTATTCCACTACGTTTTCACCATTCTGACCATGAACAACTGTGCCTTTATAAACCATTACCTTACCTTCGTTCCATTCGCCGTTTGGCTTCTGGTTCTGAGGAACGGCCGGAATCATATCGTATAAAGAAGCCGACTGACGGTTGTTATCCTTACCCAACTTTGCATCCGGATGGTTAGCATTGTCGAGCAACTGATATTCCGGAGATGAGATGTAGATAGGTTCGTAGATAGTCTTGCCGTCCTTTTCAGTGGTCACTTCCTGTGCCAGATAGAATACACCTGAGTTACCGCCCTTCGATACCTTCCAGTCGAACAAAAGTTCAAAGTTCTTGAACTTATGAGCGAAGATGATATCGCCACCATCGCCACGTTGTCCTTCACCTTCACCGGTACCACAGAATTTCAAGCAACCGTCTTCGATGACCCAACGGCCCGGAACATTGTCCTTACCATAACCTCTCCAACCTTCGAGTGAAGTACCGTCGAACAATACAATGTAACCATCCTTGTCTACCTTAAATTTACTAAGGTCTACTTGTGGTTTTTCCACTACGGTATAAGCCGGAGTAGCTGGAGCTTCTTCAGCAGCTTCTGCACTTTGTTTCTTTTGGCCACCGCCACATGCTGCCAAGCCAAATGCCAAGGCAAAAGCAGCTACATATGTCATTTTCTTCATTGTCTTATTTTTATTAAATGGTTAATTATTTTCTTTTAAGGCATAGCAGGAAGTTCCCAACCTTCACGATAGTTGTGCTTAATCAATTCAGCAGCGAACTGACGTGCATTAACTGGGTCTGTATAAGTCTTGTTGAATGTCGGATGACCATCCTTGATGCTGAAACCATCTTTGATGACACTACGGATAGTAGCATCTGCCGGGATATTGGTAAATTCCATCTTTTCACCGTCCCAATGCAATTCCTGGTTCAAGCCTTGCAAGCGGACTGCTACCACACCCATTACTACCATTTCATTGAATGGGCCAGCTTCTGAAAAGTCAGATGCACTTGGTACGCGTACTTCTGGATCTTCCTTACAAGCACGTACCCAATCTTGTTGGTGAGACAAAGTCACCTCACGGCACAAATTAGGCACTTCTGGCTTACGACCAGAAAGCAAATAAGGCTTCGCACCATAACAACCACAAACCAATGTATCCTTCGTACCGTAGAAGATTACACCACCACCTTGTACATTCAAATCAACGCCAGCAGGCAAACCAGCAGGACGTTCAGGCTTCAATCCACCGTCATACCAATAAACATCCACTTCCGGCATAGCCAACTTCGGCATATTGTCGCGAGCAGGGAATGTAAACTTCACTACCTGAGCATTTGGACAAGATTCGGACAATAACAAAGTAGAAGAACCTTGAATCTTGGTTGGATAAGTCAACTTCAAAGCCTTGAATACCGGATGCAAGATATGACAAGCCATATCACCCAACGCACCTGTACCAAAATCCCACCAACCACGGAAGTTCCATGGAGTATAAATTGGATTATAAGGACGCATTGGAGCCGGACCAATGAAAGCATCCCAATTCAAAGTAGAAGGTACAGCCGGAGTTTCTGCCGGACGTTCCAAACCTTGCGGCCAAATAGGACGGTCAGTGAAAGCTTCTACCTTAGTGATTTCACCAATTTCACCGTTCCAAATCCAATTACAAGTCTGACGTACACCTTCTGCTGAAGCTCCTTGGTTACCCATCTGAGTAGCTACCTTATGCTTGGCAGCCAACTTAGTCAACAAACGAGATTCATATACAGAATGAGTCAACGGCTTTTCACAATATACATGCTTGCCTGCAGCTATTGCTTCTGCACAAATAATGGCATGTGTATGGTCGGCTGTTGCACAAACCACTGCATCACATTGATCCAACAATTCTGCAAACATCACCTTGTAATCATTGTATTTCTTCGCATTTGGATATCGTTCGAAAATAGGAGCTGCATACTTCCAGTCCACGTCACACAAGCCGATAATATCTTCAGTTTCCAAACCACGGAGAACTGCTGCACCACGTCCGCCAATACCAACCCCCAATATTTTGAGTTTGCCATCCTTAGCCTTTTTTTTCTTCTTTGCATCTATACCTGCAAATATACTGCCCGGAGTCATGGACAAACCGATAGCAGCTGCCGTACCTGCTTTGAGGAACGATCTTCTAGACATTTCTTTTCCCATCGTAT
The DNA here is from genome assembly GCA_015060705.1 of Bacteroides sp. Classification (GTDB taxonomy): domain Bacteria; phylum Bacteroidota; class Bacteroidia; order Bacteroidales; family Bacteroidaceae; genus Phocaeicola. The sequence goes on from SUXY01000009.1 coordinate 23,718, forward strand.
TGACTTTTATGGTTAATGATTACTTTTCTGTTTTCGGAGTATCATCTATCTTGATATCCTTTTCAATTTCATTCATACCTTCCTTGAAGCTCTTTACACCTTTACCCAAACCTTTCATCAATTCAGGAATTTTCTTGCCACCCCAAAGCAACAATACAACCAAGGCTATCAGTATAATTTCTCCCGTTCCAATATTACCTAAAAATAAAAGTGTTTTCATGTTATTCTCAATCTTTTATGTAATAATTATTCTTAATATACTTTTATCGTACAAAAATACCTATTTTTTCTTAATGTCGTATCGTTTTTTCAGGAAGCATAGATGTTCTTCAACACATAACGACTTATTATGGAAGCATTTCAATTGTAAGCGTTTCCGTTTTCAATCCATCTCCTTCCACCGTAAGAGTAGCCGTACCAGCCTCATGAGAACTCTGCAACAACACTTGTGCCAACCCATTAAAACTCTTCACTTGATAAGTACGAGCTTCCGGATCAACAGGGCGTTCACTTGCCTGATAAGCCGGATCACCATTGCCCACCCCCAAAATACGTACAGGTCCACTTACTGTCAGCTTCAAATCTTGACAAGCTGTTGGCACGAAGCGTCCTTTCTTATCTTGCAATTCTATACGACATACAGAAACATCCCGATTATCCGAAGCAATAGCTGTCCGGTCGGCAGAAAGTACAATGGCAGATGCAACACCAGTCGTTTCTATTTTCTTGACCATCATTTTCTTACCCTTCTTGTAGCCTACCGCCTTGACATGTCCAGGTTGATACACCACCTTCCATTCCAAATGTCCGTTCTTAGGCATACTTTGTCGGCCCATCTTCTTTCCGTTTACAAACAATTCCACTTCATCGCAATTGCTGTATACCCAAAGGTCAATGGTTTCTCCCTCGTGTCCTTGAAGATTCCAATGAGGCAACAGATGCAGCACCGGTTCATTCGTCCACCAGGACTTTAAATAGAATGCTTCATCTTTTGGGAAACCACAATAATCCAACACGCCAAACTGAGAATTAGTTGCCGGAAATACCATCGGATTGGATTCGCCACGATAATCGAAGCCTGTCCAATAGAACAAGCCACCCAACCAAGGACGTTCATCATAGAACTTCCATCCACGTTCGATGCAGTTATAAAGGCTGTCCGGTCCTTGCGGATGACGGTTTATGGCTGTCATATATCCATTCTTGTGATCATCAAAATAAATGCCACGTGCACCGCAACCGGTCGTTTCTTCCGAACCGACAGCTTTCCGTTGCGGATAATCCTGACGATGTTTATCCACCGGATTCTGTAAAATATAATTATATCCAGCCACATCTGCCGGAATCAGAATATGTGGTCCACTGCTCGATGCCACACACATTTCACGAGTCGGGTCAAAACGATGGCAATACTCCCGCATAGAAGCCGCAATCCATGTACCTTGGTCTTTCCATTCGATTCCCCATTCCTCGTTACCGGCACTCCAAAGTACCACACTCGGATGATTACGGTCACGTTCAATCATGCGTTGGAAAAGGCGCATATGTTCTTCGTTAATCCCCGTCAATCGATTTTCTTCAATAACCAATATACCCAACTCGTCACAAGCATCAAGCATTTCAGGAGTCATCGGATTGTGACTGGAACGATAAGCATTGGCTCCCATCTTCTTCAATTCTCTCAAACGGAAATACTGTAAAGCATCCGGGATACCAGCACCTACGCCTGCATGGTCTTGATGCATATTAAATCCCTTCATTTTAACAGCTTTGCCATTCAACAAGAAACCCTTGTCTGCATGAAATTCAATGTGACGAATACCTGTACGCGTGGTATAGACATCCACTAAATTCTCTTCTTGATACACTTCAGTCCGTACAATATATAAATAAGGATTCTCCGTATCCCACAAATGTGGTTTCTCCACCATCATCCGAGTCAAAGTATGTTCCTTGGCTTTAGGCAACAGATGAGCCCCTGGAGCTTCACAACGAGCCACTTCTTGACCATCCGCATCAAACAGTACATGCACCAACCGATAGTTGGCCAATTGCAAACCGCTATTTTGTACCGTAGCTTCTATAGTCAGTTCCGCACTTTCAAAAGGTGCCTTCATTTCGGCATATACAAATGTTCCGAATGGAGCCACATGTACTGGAGCCACCTTATCCAACCACACATGACGATAAATACCAGCTCCTTCATAGAACCAACCTTCCTCCAACGTTGCATCGGCTCTTACCGCCACCAAATTCTCTTCCCCATAATTCAAGTACTCGGAAATGTCGTAAATCTGAGCGGCATAACCACTCGGTTCATGTCCTAAATAAAAACCATTCACCCATACTCGTGCATCTCGGAAGATACCATCAAACTGAAGATAAATATGCTTTCCGAAATCTTCCTTCGGAATATTAAAGAATTTCCGATACCAACCTACACTTGTTTCCGGATATTTATAACCGACCTGCTTGTAACCATGACTATGACTAGCTTCTTTTGCAAAAGGAAGATCTACCACCCAATCGTGCGGCAACGTCACTTTCTTCCATTCCACGCCCCATTTCTTCTCATCGAATTTGAAAGAATAAGGACCTTCGTTATGAATGGAAGCCGCTTTGGTCAAATAGTTGAAATACTCGGTACCGCAACCGAAATCCTTGGCTGGAGAAGAGGCATTTCCGAAAGCGAAAAGCCAATCTTCGTCAAAACGGATATGTTCGCGGACAGACTGCGCATTCAGCATGGGAATCAATGCCCATAGCATGAATAGAATAGAAACGTATTTTTTCATGTCAATAGATTTTTGGATTGTATGCAAAGTTAGTAGATACAGCGGGTATCTCTGACACTATTTTGTCAGATTCAGATACAATCAAAACAAGCAAACATTTTTAGCCTGAATTTGTTATCATCGGAACATTAAATATAAAAACAAAGCATATGAAAGATTTCTTATTCCCCCAACCGACAGACTCCAAAGGTTTCTCCTTTTTACTCTTATGCCTTCGGATTTTCTTTGGCCTGATGCTGACAATGCATGGACTGGAGAAGCTGTACAATTACACCGAATTATGCTATACCTTCCCCGACCCTACGGGTATTGGGAGCGAAATAACTTTGTTGTTCGTCATCTTTGCAGAAATGATGTGTTCAGTAGCCTTCATTTTCGGCGCACTCTATCGTTTGAGTATGATTCCCATATTAGGAGTAATGGCAGTAGCTTTCATACACATTCATGAAGCAAGTATTGCCCAAGGAGAATTGGCATTCATCTACCTGATTGTATTCATCATGATGTACATTACTGGGCCAGGGCAATATTCCATTGACGCAAAGATATACGAATATCTTCACGCCAAAGATTATGAAGCCTACGAATACTAGAGTTTCTTCAGTTCCGTATATAGCCGTTGGATAGGCAATCCCATGACATTGAAATAGCTACCGGAGATGCTCTCTACACCTACAAAACCGATCCATTCCTGAATACCGTAGGAGCCTGCCTTATCCATGGGTTGATAACGTTCTACATAATAAGTTATCTCCTCTTCGGAAAGACAGCAGAAGGTCACATCCGTCACCGTGGAAAAGACCTTCTGGTGATCGGTGGTGGTCAGACATACCCCGGTAATGACCTGATGTGTTTTCCCCGACAGGGCACGCAACATCCGACAGGCGTCTGCTGCATCCATAGGCTTACCCATGACTTCACCATCCAACCACACAATGGTATCGGCTGTAATAATCAGTTCATCGGATTGCATCAAAGCACGATAAGCATCTGCTTTGGCACGGGCAATGTAAGCAGGAATCTCCACCCCGTCCAGACCTTCCGGAAAAGATTCATCAATATCCGGCAATGTCTTTACTTCATACTGGATACCAAGTCCCGACAAGAGTTCTTTACGACGTGGTGAATTGGAAGCCAACACCACCTTGTATTTGTTCAGATTGTCCAACATATTACCATCCGAAAGCTTTGGCATCCTGCATCCATTTACCCTGGGCACGAAGCACTTGTTCTACTACATCACGACCACATCCATAACCTCCATTACGGTGTGAAATATAAACAGATATTTCTTTAATCTCAGGTACTGCATCGGCTGGACAGCACGGACATCCGCACAAGCGCATCACCTCATAATCAGGAATATCATCCCCCATATAGAGAATCTCCTCGTCCTTCAAACCATATTTGTCTTTCAGTGCTTCATATTCCTTTATCTTTACAGCAGCTCCCATACAGACATCTTTCAATCCCAAGCCTTCATAACGTTTGCGGATAGCTTCGGTCTTTCCACCAGTGATAATGGCAACTACCAATCCACACTTCACGGCAAATTGTAATGCATAACCATCCTTAATGTTCACAGAACGCATCGGTTCACCATTAGGGTGTAGCGTAATCGTTTCTGCACTCAGCACACCGTCTACATCGAAGACAATGGCTTTTATCTTTTTGAGGTCGTAATTAATCATTTTCTTCTAATTTTATGTCATCCAAAGCGAAGCGAAAAATCTCGAAGGCATATACGTTATTGCCTTCAAGATTCTTCACTACACTTCGTTTTGTCCTGAATGACAAATACTTTTGCTTATTATCTTATAAATTTCTTTTAACTCCGGTTCTTCCGCCAACATCTCCAAATGTTTATTCATCACATTGGCATCTTTCCGAACAGCCGGACCAGTTTGCGCCTCAGCCGGGCACAAGGTATGAACCTTACGAGCGGTCTCGTCAATCAGCGGCAACATGGCATCGAAAGGCAAACCTTGCTTTTCCAATAAATAGGCACTCAATGTGTACATATGATTGGCAAAGTTACAAGCAAATACCGCCGCCATGTGCAAATAGGTACGCTGTGCCGAAGTAGCCTCGTACACTTTGGGACTCAACGAAGAAGCCATCGTTTGAAGTACGTCCAGTTCCTCCGCACCATTCGCCTCCACAAAGAAAGACACCGATGCAAAATCCACAGTCCGCTGTTTACTGAAAGTCTGCATAGGATAGAGCACACCATACCGTTGCGCCATACCTTTCCATACGTCCATGGACATACTACCTGCTGTATGTACGAACAACGCCTGTTCCCTACCCTTCACCACGGTCGGAATCAGTTCTTGCAGAGCCGCATCCTTGACCATGACCAAATAGACATCGGCATCGGTACATACTTCCTCCAGCGATGTAACAAAGGGCACTTCCAACCGGGCAGCCAATTCCGAAGCCGATTCAACCGTCCGGCTATACACTTGTGTTATTTCCCAACCAGCCTTCTGCAATCCAAGCCCCATATGTGTCGCCACATTGCCGGCTCCTATCAGCACGATTCGCTTATTGTTCACCATACTTGTTGATATGAATCTTTTCCCACTGCAGATGTTCTTCATTGAACGGCTTGCGTTCCATTCCTTTATGACCAATGGCAACAATACTCAATACCTGAAGCTGCAAAGGAATATCGAGCACTTCGTGTACAAATTCACCCGACGGTACTCCCGAATCTGTGAACCGTTCACGCACCTGAATCCAGCAGCTACCCAAGCCCATGTCTTCGGCTTGCAATTGAATCATCAACGAAGCGATGGCAGCATCTTCTATCCATACATCACTCGTCAACGGGTCGGCCATCACCACAATAGCCAAAGCGGCATCCTTCAAGAAAGAAGCTCCCATCGTTTTACAAAACGACAGTTTCTGCAACGTTTCCTTATCGTCTACCACGATGAATTGCCACGGATTGCTCCGCTTGGACGAAGGAGACATCAGCGCAGCTTTCAGCAAAGCTACCACTTGGTCCTGCGTCAGTTCTTCATCGGTAAACTTACGCATACTCCTTCTATTCTTTATCAAATCACTGAACTGTTTCATAGGGTTTTCTGTTTGTTTTCTCCACAAATATACGATATGAATAGGAATTACTCAACAAAAAAACGTATTTTTGCAACAATGAAGCCTATCCGACTGATGACATACCGCCGCGGAAGTACCTTGCCTCCCTTGCCGGGCAACAGTCTACCCAATTCTTCCGAACTGTTCCACGTATACGAACAGACCACTGGTTATGCCCCTTTGCTCATTGTGGCTTTCATCGATGAGAAACCCGTAGCAAAGCTATTGGCAGTCATCCGCAAGAGCAACCGTCTCTTTCCGCCCTCCTTCATCAAACGATGCGAATTGTTCGGTACCGGTGAATATTTTGACAACAGTCTTTCCAAAGATGAATTGTTCGGAATGATGTTGGAACATCTCACTGAAGAAGCATCAGCTCATTGTTTTCTCATTGAAGTAAGAAACCTTCCTACCGCTCTCTTTGGTTATAAATATTTTCGACGGAACAGATACTTCCCAGTTAATTGGTTGAGAGTATATAATTCTTTACATAGCCTTTCACCCGAAGAACGGTTGGAACCTTTCCGACATCGTCAGATAGCCCGTGCTTTGGAACAAGGCGTCAGCTTGAAACGGGCAGAGACCGAAGCCGAGACCGAAGCGGCTCTTCAAATGCTTCGACGCAACTACTCATCGAAACTACGGAAACACTTTCCCGACCTCCAATTGTTCCGACTGCTTTCCAGTCAAAGAAACGGACAAGAAGACGCCAACACCTTCCTGGTGGAATACAAGGGGAAAGTCATTGGAGCCTCTTTCTGCATGTATTCCAACGATTACGTCTACTTGTGTTTTTCAGCCGGTTTACGAAAAACTTACGCTTGGCTTCATCCGCATGTTCTGGCGGTATGGACTGCCATTACACATGCCCATGAACAAGGATACAAGCATTTCGAGTTTGTCGATGCCGGTCTACCGTTCCGCCAATTGGGCTACCGCCGTTTCATCTTGAGTTTCGGTGGCAAGCAAGTGAGCACCCGCCGCTGGTTCCGTTTCCGTTGGTCATGGCTCAACAAGCTTGCATCTTGGCTGTATCGATAAGGTCTTTTTCATTTCCACCTAAAATAATTTGATGAAATATTTCTTTATTTAGGTGGAAATTCTTTTCTTTGTAGCTTAATAAAAATAATTAAATCATAAAACTCATCAAAAAATTATACAATTATGAAAATCTCACACATCGAACATTTGGGTATCGCTGTGAAGAGCATCGAAGAAGCTCTCCCTTATTATGAAAACGTGTTAGGTCTGAAATGCTACAACATTGAAACCGTAGAAGACCAAAAGGTTAGAACTGCTTTCTTGAAGGTGGGCGACGTGAAAATCGAACTTCTGGAACCGACTAGTCCGGAAAGTACCATTGCTAAGTTCATCGAAAAGAACAACGGCAACGGTGGTATGCATCACTTGGCTTTCGCGGTTGAAGACGGTGTAGCCAATGCTTTGGCAGAAGCAGAAGGTACAGGCATCCGCCTCATCGACAAGGCTCCACGCAAGGGTGCTGAAGGCTTGAACATCGCATTCCTTCACCCGAAGTCAACTCTCGGTGTTTTGACTGAACTTTGCGAAAATCCAAATAAGTAATCAAGAATATCAATCATAAAAAAGTATCATTATGAGCAATCAACTTGAAAAGATAAAAGAGCTTATCGACCGTCGTACTGCTGCACGCATGGGTGGTGGTGAAAAGGCCATTCAGAAGCAACACGACAAGGGTAAATATACAGCCCGCGAACGTATCGCCATGTTGTTGGACGAAGGTAGCTTTGAAGAAATGGACATGTTCGTGGAACATCGTTGTACTAACTTCGGTATGGACAAGAAGCATTATCCTGGCGATGGTGTAGTAACCGGTTGCGGTACTATCGACGGACGTTTGGTTTATATCTTTGCACAAGACTTTACCGTATCGGCAGGTTCACTTTCTGAAACCATGTCTTTGAAGATTTGTAAGGTCATGGACCAAGCCATGAAGATGGGTGCTCCTTGTATCGGTATTAACGACTCGGGTGGTGCACGTATTCAGGAAGGTATCAACGCACTTGCAGGTTACTCTGAAATCTTCCAACGTAACATCCTTGCATCAGGTGTGATTCCACAAATCTCCGGTATTTTCGGTCCTTGTGCCGGTGGTGCTGTATACTCTCCTGCTTTGACCGACTTTACATTGATGATGGAAGGTACATCCTACATGTTCTTGACAGGTCCGAAGGTAGTAAAGACTGTTACCGGCGAAGACGTAACTCAAGAAGAACTCGGTGGTGCAAGTGTACACTCTACTAAATCAGGTGTTACTCACTTTACTGCTCAGACAGAAGAAGAAGCTCTCGCTCTTATCCGCAAGCTCCTCAGCTATATCCCTCAGAACAATTTGGAAGAAGCTCCATTCGTAGACTGCGTAGACCCAATCGACCGTTTGGAAGACTCATTGAACGAAATCATCCCTGATAGCCCGAACAAGCCTTACGATATGTACGAAGTAATCGGTGCAATCGTAGACAACGGTGAATTCCTCGAAGTACAGAAGGACTATGCAAAGAATATCATCATCGGTTTCGCTCGTTTCGGTGGCCAGTCTGTAGGTATCGTTGCCAACCAGCCAAAGTTCTTGGCAGGTGTATTGGACTGCAACGCTTCTCGTAAGGGTGCCCGCTTCGTTCGTTTCTGCGACGCATTCAACATTCCTCTCGTAACATTGGTAGACGTACCGGGATTCTTGCCGGGTACAGGCCAGGAATACAACGGTGTTATCCTTCACGGTGCGAAGTTGCTTTACGCTTATGGTGAAGCTACTGTACCTAAGGTAACTGTTACATTGCGTAAGTCTTACGGTGGTTCTCACATCGTGATGAGCTGTAAGCAACTCCGTGGCGACATGAACTACGCATGGCCAACTGCCGAAATCGCCGTAATGGGTGGTGCAGGTGCTGTAGAAGTATTGTACGCGCGTGAAGCGAAGGAACAAGCCGATCCAGCTGCGTTCTTGGCTGAAAAGGAAGCTGAATACACTAAGTTGTTTGCTAACCCTTACAATGCAGCTAAGTATGGCTACATCGACGATGTAATCGAACCACGTAACACTCGTTTCCGTGTCATCCGCGCATTGCAGCAATTGCAGACCAAGAAGCTCACTAACCCTGCCAAGAAGCACGGTAATATTCCTTTGTAATCATCCCTAAAAACAAGAACGATTATGAACAAGAAAAGAATCGGAATCCTTCTGTCTTTGGCGATGATGCTGGGATTGGCTTCCTGCGGTGAAAAGGAAGTGAACACCAAGCTGATTCTGAACGAAGTGCTGATTGAAAACCAAACCAATTTTCAAGACGACTACGGCGTTCACAGTGCCTGGATTGAAGTATTCAACAAATCATACACTAGCGCAGACCTCGCCGGTTACTTGCTGAAGATGAGTAACCAACCAGGCGATACGGCCACTTATTTTATCCCGAAAGGTGACGTGCTTACTTTGGTAAAACCTCGTCAGCACTCTTTGTTCTGGGCAGATGGACAGCCTAACCGCGGTACTTTCCACACCAATTTCGTGATGGACGGTACAACCGCTACTTGGGTAGGTCTTTACGACTCAGGCAAGAAGTTGGTAGATCAGGTAACCATTCCTGCCGGCACTTTGCAAGCTGACCAATCGTATGCTCGCATTAGCGACGCATCAGCAGAATGGGAAGTGAAGGGTGCTGTTGCTGACAAGTACGTGACTCCAAGTACCAACAACAAGACTTTGGAAGGCAATGCCAAGATGGAAAAGTTCCAAACCCACGACAGTGTCGGAATCGGTATGTCCATTACTGCCATGAGTGTCGTATTCTTCGGCCTCATCTTGTTGTACATCTGTTTCCGTGCCATCGGTAAGGCTGCTGTCAGCTTCCGCCGTAAGAACGCCATGGAAGCTAAAGACATCACTTGCGAACAAGAAGCCAAGGAAAAGAAACTGGGCGAAGCTCCAGGCGAAGTCATCGCAGCCATTTCATTGGCTATGCATGAAATGCAGAGCGATGTACACGATGTGGAAGACACCGTACTTACCATTACCCGTGTTAAGCGCAGCTACTCACCATGGAGTTCTAAGATTTACACCTTGCGTGAAACTCCAAAGAAGTAATATTCACCTTTTAATCTGATAAAATAATGAAAGAATATAAGTATAAAATCAATGGTAACTTATACAATGTAACCATTGGAGACATCGAAGACAACATTGCCCACGTAGAGGTCAATGGTACTCACTATACCGTAGAAATGGAAAAAAAGCCAAAGGCGGCTCCTGCTCCGAAACCTGTTGCACGTCCAGTTGCTAAGCCAGCAGCTGCTCCTGCTGCTGCACCGGCTGCCAAGCCTGCCGCTGCAGGCAAGAGTGGTGTGAAATCACCACTGCCAGGTGTAATCCTCGACATCAAGGTGAAAGAAGGTGACGAAGTGAAGAAGGGACAAACACTCATCATCCTCGAAGCCATGAAGATGGAAAACAGCATCAATGCGGATAAGGATGGTAAGGTTACCGCTATCAATGTAAGCAAGGGCGAATCTGTTCTTGAAGGTACTGACCTCGTAATCATCGAATAATTATGGGCGAATTCTTAGATTTTATTTCAAACAACATGGCCGACTTCTGGACCTACACCGGTTTCGCCAACGCTACCGTTGGCCACTTGGTGATGATCCTGGTGGGCTTGGTGTTCATCTACTTGGCAGTAGCCAAGGAGTTTGAACCGATGCTGCTGATTCCTATCGGTTTCGGTATGCTTATTGGTAACATTCCTTTCAACATGGAAGCCGGTCTTAAGGTCGGTATCTATGAAGAAGGTTCTGTATTGAATATTCTGTATCAAGGAGTAACTTCAGGTTGGTATCCGCCGCTCATTTTCTTGGGCATTGGCGCCATGACCGACTTCTCGGCCTTGATTTCGAATCCGAAGTTGATGTTGGTGGGTGCAGCTGCCCAGTTCGGTATCTTCGGTGCGTACATGATTGCGCTCGCTTTGGGCTTCGACCCGATGCAGGCTGGTGCGATCGGTATTATCGGTGGCGCAGACGGTCCGACAGCTATCTTCCTTTCTTCGAAGTTGGCTCCTAACCTCATGGGGGCAATTGCGGTATCGGCGTATTCCTACATGGCGTTGGTACCGGTTATCCAACCTCCTATCATGCGCCTCTTGACTACAAAGAAGGAACGTGTGATGCGTATGCAGCCTCCTCGCGCCGTATCGCACACTGAAAAGGTGATGTTCCCAATCATCGGTTTGTTGCTCACTTGCTTCTTGGTACCGTCTGGTTTGCCATTGCTCGGTATGTTGTTCTTCGGTAACTTGTTGAAGGAAAGTGGTGTGACCCGTCGTTTGGCTGAAACAGCCCGTGGTCCGCTGATTGACACCATTACTATCCTCCTCGGTTTGACCGTAGGTGCTTCTACTCAGGCATCTGAATTCTTGACATTCGACTCGGTATTGATCTTCATGTTGGGTGCATTGTCATTCATCATCGCTACTGCATCGGGTGTAATCTTCGTGAAGATTTTCAACCTCGTTCTTCCAAAGAGCAAGCGCATCAATCCGTTGATTGGCAACTCAGGTGTATCTGCTGTACCAGATGCCGCTCGTATCTCTCAGACCGTCGGTTTGGAATACGATCCAACCAACTACTTGTTGATGCACGCTATGGGTCCGAACGTAGCAGGTGTAATCGGTTCAGCTGTAGCTGCCGGTATCTTGCTCGGATTCTTAATGTAATCTGTTTGGCCTAGATAAATAAAAAGGTGTTTCTCGTTACGGGAAACACCTTTTTTTGTTTTCAAAATACGCTGTACGAACGTTCGCTGAAAGATGATACATCTTACCCCGATAAGATGTATCATCTTACTGCGATAAGATGATACATCTTTCAGCGGAAGCTCGTACACGTATTTTCGTTCAGAAATGAGACTAATGAGGATAGATGATATGTCTACTTTTTCGGGAGGTTTTATGTAGAAACTGTCTACTTTCGTGCTTATTTCCGCCAATATCAATAAAATTCTCGAAAGTCGTTGCACTCGTTACACCGGCAGGTTAACTAATTGTTTATCTGCACTATCTGGTGTAAGGAGACCTGTTTTCTCATGCAACTCGTTACACCATAACAGAAATGCAATTACATTCCCTATTTTATAAGAAATATACAACCTATATTGCTTATTGTCGTTCATACTGAGCATACAACTTAATGAAGCCTTATTCACGAAAAAATTATCTAGTAAACACATAGTCTCAAATTTCTTTTATCCTTTGAAATAAATACATAACTTTGCCATAATCTAATTTGAATACACCATGAGTTACCCACTTATATCCGACTATGTTTCTTCCATTCTTTCTGCGGAAGATAATTTCAAAGAATTGACTAACCTTCGTCCAGTATTGGATGATGAAGGAGAACCCATAATGAGTAGTGGAAACTTTGCTGTTGTATTCAAGATGAAGGATGAGCAAACAGGAAAGTCATATGCTGTAAAATGCTTCTTGAAGGAAGAAGAAGGACGTGCAGAAAGCTATAAATTAATAGAAGAAGAATTGGAGTTTGTTTCTTCCAACTATTTAACTCCTATCCGTTATATGGAAGATGAACTTTTTGTGGATTCCAATAATACAGAAGATACGGAATTCCCTGTTTTGTTAATGGACTGGATAGAAGGAGTTACTCTAGAGAAATACATTCGTACACATCTTGGTTATACTTACGGATTAGCGATGCTTACTTATCGTTTCAGTAAATTGGCATCATGGTTATTGGCTCAACCTTTTGCACATGGTGACTTGAAATCGGATAATATTCTTGTCAAAGAAGATGGTTCTTTGGTATTGGTGGATTATGATGGTATGTATGTACCGACAATGAAAGGACAAAAGGCACGTGAAATTGGTAGTCCCGACTTTCGTCATCCTAAAAGAACAGATGACAACTTTGATGAACATATAGATGATTTTTCAATCGCAAGTATATTACTTTCTTTAAAAGCTATTTCATTGAATCCAAGATTACTTAATTTATATGGAGGCTCTGATAGATTGCTGTTTTCTCAAAAGGATTATTTGGATTTAGGTAATAGTTATGTCATTAATGCAATCCGTCCACTGATGATTGATGACGAATTAAATATATCGTTTGCGTTATTTTTATTGGCAAATAGTAAAATGAAATTATCTATCGTTTCATTTAAATTGCTAAATATGAAAAGACCAACTAAAGAAACAATTCCACTTGCAACAACGAACGATTTATTGAAACTATCAGATTCTGATGTACAATTAGAGATGGGATTTCGTTTTTATCATGGTTTTGGTGTTCCAAAAGATTATAAAGAAGCGTTTAGATATTTTATATTATCAGCAGAGCAAGGGAATGCTCGAGCGCAAAGAGTAGTAGGGCATTGTTATCATTTTGGGCAAGGTGTTGAATCTAATGACTCAATTGCCTTAGATTGGTTTTTTAAAGCAGCAGAACATGGTGATATAATGGCTCAAAATAATATTGGGGCTTGCTATCATAATGGAATAGGTATTCCCCAAAATTATTCAGAAGCTATTAAGTGGTATAAAAAGGCTGCTCTAAAAGGTCATAGTTTGGCTCAGCGTAATTTGGGATGTTTATATTATGATAATAAATATGGTAATCAAGATTTTAAAGAAGCTGTAAAATGGTTTTCAAAGGCAGCAGAACAAGGTCATGCAGATGCTCAATATAAACTGGGAATATGTTATGAAAGCGGTAGAGGTGTTGTTTTAGATGGTTCTATAGCAAAAGAATGGTATATGAAGGCTGCAAAATTGGGGCATAAAGAAGCTATCAATAAATTAAAAAAACAATTTTAGTTATGGAACAATACAATAATATAAATGTAGATTTAAAACTGTCTCAATCATATAAAGATATAGATGAAATATTGGAATCAATCGTTATAATATTTGACATTGCTGAGAATAAACTATTCTATCAATATGACTTTGAGAAAATTAAAGGTCTTGTTCCATTATGGATATCTGATTCAGGGAGAACTCCAGAAAGTGCAATGACAAAAGAAGTTTTCGAAAAACTTAAGGCAAATTGTTCTGACGAATTGACGAATAGAATTCTTTATTGGTTTGACCTACAAAGTCCTATTTATGCTTTGCAAGACAGAATTGAATCAGTAAAACATATAATCTATGAATTATATAAACTAATTCCTCATTCTATAAAATATAAAGATTCTGACTATACATCTGCTGTGAGGTATATGGATAGCAGATCATCTCTAATACATACCTATATAAATGTGATTTTTGTCCATCTTGCGTCATCTTTTGACTTATTTACCAAGATTGTGTATGAATTAGAACATATAGATTTATTGGACTTTTCAACATACCCGGAATTGATATCAAGAAAAGATAGAATATTATATTCTCCTAATAAAATTAAATCTTGTGAATTGAAAAAGACTGGGTTAATCTTTAATAATCCACCTATCCTTCGTAAGATTTGCTCTTTTAGGGATTATTATATTCACAATGGGGCATGGGATTACCGCTGTGCTGTTTATGGTGCAGCTGTTGATGGTATTTCTGAAGATATTTTTGTTTTTTTGCCTGATACAGATGACAATGGAAATCTTATAAAATCAGGTGGTAGAAATATGTTTTATTCGAAAGGTGAAAAAATAAATGTTACATTACCAAAGTTAATAAGTGATGTTATGGCAATGTATAAAGATTCCATAAATGAGCTTGTCAAATTATATCCTATAGAGAATGATACCGAGAAGACATTACCTATAGAGATATCAGACGTCATAAAAAGTTGGTATTGTAATGCCGTATATAATACACATGCAAATGATAAAGAATATATATGTAATTGTTTATTTAGAAAATTATGAATTATCCATTAATATCTGAATATATAGAATCCATAATGTCGGCAGAAGATAATTTTGATAAATTAAATAATCTTCGTCCGGTATTAGATACAGATGGCTTGCCGATAATGAGTAGTGGTAATTTTGCCGTTGTCTTTAAAATGAAAGATGTGCAAAATGGTAAATTCTATGCAATAAAATGCTTTTTAAAAGAACAAGAAGGTCGTGAAGAAAGTTACCGGTTGATTGAAGAAGAATTAAATAAGATTACATCAACTTATCTTATTTCAATCCATTACATGGCTAATGAATTGTTTGTGGATACAAATCAAACTTCAGAAAGGGAATTTCCAGTTCTACAAATGGATTGGATTGAAGGTAAGACACTTGATAAATATTTACGTGAAAATATAGATTTCAAATATAACCTTGAAATACTTACATATCGTTTTAGTGTAATGGCACAATGGCTTATTTCACAATCTTTTGCACATGGAGACCTAAAACCCGACAATATATTTATATGTGATAATGGCGAAATAGTTCTTGTTGATTATGATGGAATGTATGTTCCTGCAATGAAAGGTCAAAAAGCACGAGAACTTGGTTCACCGGATTTTCGTCATCCTTTACGTACCGAGAATGACTTCGACGAACACATTGATGATTTTAGTTTAATATCGATACTTCTTTCTTTAAGAGCAATTTTTGTAAATCCTCTATTATTGGAGAAGTATGGTGCAATGGATCGATTATTATTTTCAGAAAGAGACTATCATAATATTAATGAATGTTGTCTTATGAAAGAAATATTTCCATCATCTGATAATGTCTTGAATAATCTTATAAGTGCTTTTTGGATTACATATTCTAAAGTTATTCCAATCAATAAAGATTTATGCAGTATAGACAAACCCAAAGAAAGCACAATTGATATAAACAAAATTAATACAGAATGGAATGTTTTAAATCCAACGAAAACATGGTTTGATGATTTAGCTTTATATACAGCAGATAAACAATATCTCATATCAGGTCCTGATCCCTGGGAAGAAGTCGTTGAATATAAAATAGAAAGTCAAACCAAAATAATTTGTGATAAAGCTTTTAGTTATCGTGAATCTTTACGGAAGATTGTTTTTCCGTATGGAGTCGTTATTATAGGGGAAGAAGCCTTTAGTAATTGTGGGTTGAAAAGTTTGGAACTGCCTAGTAGCGTAAAAGTAATCAAAAAACAGGCTTTTAGTTGGTGTAGAGGTTTAAATGAAATTATACTACCAGATTCTGTTGTAGAAATAGAAGATATGGCATTCTGGTGGTGTCTATCGTTAGAGAAAGTTATATTGTCAAAATCATTAGCAAAAATAGGTTATGGAGTTTTTGAACAATGTGAGAATTTGAAAGAAATAACTATTCCGTCTTCTGTCAGGGAAATAAAGGGAAACCCTTTTCCTATACATACTTTATGTAAGGTAACAAATAATTCTCCCCATTTTACAATTAAAGATGATTTGTTTTTTACAGCGGATTTATCTACCATAATTGCTTGCCTGTCAGATAAAAATGAATTTGTAATACCGAATCAAGTTAAGACCATTGGTGTTTCAGCTTTTGAGTCTCGTTTGGTTTCAAGTGTAATAATATCTAATTATGTAACTCATATAGAGTATAGGGCTTTTGCAAGATGCGATAAACTAAGAAATATAATAATACCAAAATCTGTAGAAGTATTAGAAAAACATGCTTTTCATGCTTGTAGAAATTTAGAGTCTATAACTATTTATAATCCTACTATTAAATTGGGATATGATGTTTTTCAAGCTTGTGACAAATTACAGTTTATCAAAATACCTAGAGGAAGTAGAACCGAATTTGAGAAATGTATTCCGTATTGGAATTCTTCTTATACAAAATGGCATTTTATTGAGATTTAATATGTCTTTATGATCAATGGAATAAAAAGAGATATGTTTAATGACTAAAACATTTGAATTTTACCAATTGAAAAACAAAAGTTTTGATAGTGAATCATTGAAATAATTTTAATTATGATTATCATAGAATCCCATAAAAAGAAACCTCAGAATATTTTAAAAAAATATCCAGAAGCGATACTTGCAGATGTTACCAGTAAAGCTACAGATGATTTGGTTAAACTAAGTCCCTTTTATCCACATGGTGGAATACCAGTTCCTTTTTCTGAAGATTTGACCGCTACATGTGTAGAAGCGATATGGCAAGGATTGAAAGTTTTTGAAGATAATGATGTAGATATACATTTATTCAAGAACGATACAATGAAAAATATTAAACGTTCAGTTCGTAAGAATGGCAAACCATTGGGACATCGAAAAGGAGTAAATAGCAATGAACTATTAGGCTATATAGAAGCCCGTAAACAGATATATATACCGACCTATCGATGGGTGTTGGAAAACAAAGTTTCTTCCATTATTGAACGAATGAGAGAAGCCAGTAAAACAAAAACAATCATCTTATTGGATTATAATACGAATCAGAATGTGGATGATGCAAGCAAGCCCTTGTCTCATGCTTTCTTAATAAAAGCATACATCGAAGGTATTTATCCTTATGGGAATAAAAAAGAAGATAAAAATGAGAAAAAAGAATTAACTTTGTTCGGTTGGTAATAATAATGTAATTATGGGTAAGCGAAATAATTGGGAAGATTTTAAAGCGGTATTGGATAAATATGGTATAACCAAACTTTATCATTTCACAGACCGTGATAATATAGAGTCCATCATTCATAATGGAGGATTGTACTCATGGGCTGATTGCGATGAGAAAGGTATCGTAATCAAAAGACCTGGAGGTAGTGATACGTCCCGTTCATTGGATAAAAGAGATGGATTGCAAAATTATGTACGTGTGAGTTTCACAAGGAAGCATCCGATGATGTATGTTGCCATGAATGACGGTCGTATATCCAATCCTGTTATATTGGAAATAGATTTGGAGGTTCTCTATGATGAAAACACATTATTTGCAGATAGAAATGCCGTAAAGAATGGAGCAAAGGTTGGTAAATCATTCGATGATTTCAAACGGATTCATTTTGCATCAGTTAAAGCTAATACCCATTTTGATTTAAGTGAAGAAGAGCAGGAATTCTATCAAGCAGAAGTTTTGGTCAAGAATTTTATCCCTTTACATTATATTAAGAACATAGGGAATTTTGGAATATCAATGCCTTCTCAAAAGCAAACATTACAAAGTAAAGAAGCTTATACGGCACAAATTACCCGAAGTACACCTACAGCATTTATTTTTATGGTTGACCATTCTGTTTCAATGCAAAAGAGAACGATGCTTAATGGTGAAGAAATGAGTATGTCAGAAGCAGTTGCCCGAATTGTCAATCATCAAATTAACGAATTGGTCTTGCGATGTATCAAATCAAACGAAGTAAGGCATTATTATGATATTGCAGTTATAGGATATGCCCAAAATGTATATAGCGGTTGGAATGGTACGTTGGCTGGTCGTGATTTCGTGTCACCAGAGGAATTAAAGAACAATCCTTTCAAGAAGATAATAACTCGTGAAGAAAAACGGACACGAAAAGGTGTTGTCGTGAAGGAAGTGGAAAAGGTACAATGGCTGGAAGCTAGACATGATGGTTCGTGGACACATGTTCATAAAGCATTTGGAAGAGCAAAAGAGCTTCTATATGAATGGATGAAAAAATACCATGACAAGGATTGCTATCCGCCTACCATCATAAACATTACAGATGGTGAATTCAATGGAGCAACCAAAGAAGAGGTTTTACAAGAAGCCAATGAATTGAAATCAATGTTTACCAATGATGGCAATGTGATTCTTTTCAACATACACATTTCAGCCAATAAAGGCTTGTCGCTGTCCTGTCCTTTGTCAAAAGATGAACTGAAAGGCAATAGTTATGCGACAACTTTGTTTGAAATGTCCAGTCTTTTGCCATTACGATATAACGCACCAATATCCAATATCCGTAAGGATAGTGATATGGATGCTCGCCATGTAGCTATGGCAGTTAACGCAGATATGTCAACATTAATACAGTTGATGGATATTGGTACTCCAACTAACATCAGCAAGAATATTTGATCATGAAGAATATTGTTATTACTATCTCCAAATTGGAAGATAGTACAATCAATGAAGATGCCATAAAAGCAACAGATAGTATGATAGCAGTATCTGACGGTGCAGGTGGAGGTGGAGTATATGCTGAAAGATGGTCTACCTATTTGGTAAATCATTTACCTGAAATCCCTATAAAAAGTTTTGATGAATTGGATCGTTGGATAGAAGAAATATGGGAACCATTTTATAATGCTTGTGAAGAAACTGCCAAGCAAGAAGGGGGAATGTTGCTGGATAAATTTTATGATGAAGGTTCATTTGCAACATTGGCTGTTGTATGGAAAGATAAAGAGAATTGTCATTGGATGTCTTATGGTGATAGTGTCATTTTTCATTATGATAAGAAATCCGGCAAACTAGAAAACTCTTTTTCCAAATTAGCCGATTTTAATGAACCTCCATATCTTATTAATTGCAAGGACGAATTAAACCCTAAAGGTTTCCGAAGTGGATATTTTAAAAGCAGTAAAGATTCTATTATATTTGCTGCTTCCGATACTTTATCCCATTATATTATGATGATGTATGAAGTAAACAAGAAAGACTGTTATCATGAAGAGCTTCAAGAAGCGATAAATGCACATTCAAAAAATGGAATATTCATAAAAAACGCCATTGGCATCAACAAACTTGATTTTGAGAATGATGTTTTGAATAAACTGATGAATTGTAGAAATTGGATGAATTTGAAAAGACATATAAGTGCTTTAGTAAAGAAAGGATTGATAGGTAATGATGATTATTCATTTGTTGCATTTAGAGAATGATGGGCATAGATAGTATGATGAAAAGTTCAAAAGATTTGTGGTTAGTGTTTCTCTTGGTCAATATATCTTTATTGGTTTCATGCAAGGATAATAATTTGTCTTTGAAAGAACGTATTTGGGTAGAAGAGAATTTGGATAATGGTATTGAAATTCTATCGGATGATAAATACTATTTTAGTGATATAAAATCTGAAATCAATACTCCCTTATTGAAGGATATGTGTGATGCGTATCATGCATTTACTATATTGAATAGTGTCAGAAATGATATGGAGTTGTTTTTCAGATTCAACATGGAGGAAGCTGTCCTTCCATTAGAACATTTGAAGGTTTCAAACGTTTCAGATGAAACTATTCGCAATTCAGCTAATAAGTATATTTCCAATACCTTTATGTCGAGGAATGATACGACTGGAATTGTGACAGATGAATACAATCATTTCAAATCTATCTTGATTGATCGTTATCAAGTCGACAAATATGGTGCTATGTCAGAAGAAATCTATTGGAATGAATATGACGAAAATAAAAGAGTAGCAAATTTTGACTCTATACTTACTTTGAGAATAGAAGATGAAAATAAAGCTAGAGATTTCCTAGAAACGCACATAATTACAGAAAAAGACTTTGATAAGCAATGTATCTATTTAAAAGAATATGCAAAAACATTCTATAATGGTAAAGCTCGTGATGAGAGATTTGACAAACTATTCTTGAAATTGGAAAACCAAATGAACCAAGAAAAGTATTCCATCTACTTAATGGAAATTTGGCGATTATGGAGAGTCTTTTTCCAGGAAGGACATTCCAAAGATTCACCCATCTACAATAAGATTTATAATGAAATGCGTTTAGTATGTTGTCGTACTATTCTTAACCATATAATTGAGTATCCTAAGGACATCATGGCTATTAATCAGTTCTTGGTTATGGCATCACTGGATAATATCAATCGATATGGAGAATATCCATACGGAAACCAAGTTGTCATGGAAGAGATCAATCTTTTCCCTGAATATTATTATGAGGAAGATGAAAACAATTAAGAATTGGAGGAACAAATATCATTATAGGAGTAAAAAAGACACGAAAGTCGTTAACCCTACTGATAATCCTTATGTATTTGAGAGTATGTTTCGGGGCAATCCTTATATAAAGGAGGTTTCGTTACATCAAAATACCATATATATTGAAGAAAAAGCATTCAAAGATTGCATTTCATTGGAAAGAATAAATATTCCTCCCAAAGTGAAATATCTTACATTTAAAGTTTTCTATGGATGCGTTTCTCTTCGTGAAATTATTGTAGAGAGTCCTATTCCACCCAAATATTATCCGGAAAAGATATGCTGTATGGCGGATGCTGAATTACATGATGATGACAGATTGTTGTTTTATTGTGTCAGACTCAAAAAACTATTTACAGGAAAAAGTCTTTGCTTTGAAGGAGTGGACAGAAAAGAATGTATTATTCGTGTTCCAAAAGGAAGCATAGAATTGTATAAGAAAGCGCATGAATGGAAGGAGTTTGGAAATATAGTGGAAATATGATAATAAAAGGAAGAAAAACATTCGTAATATAATGAGAACATATTAAACACACTACTTATTCATCAACTTAAAAGTTGCACATCAAGAAAATATTCATTTTCTTTGCAGAAAGAATCAACTAAACATACAATATATGGAATTTGTACAAATTATAGAAGGATATGAGCACCTTTGGGCAGTGAAGCATCCTGATAAAGAATATGATGAGCTAACCCTATTGTTTCAACAATGGAACGATTCAAATTTTCTCCTTGATTTTTTCATGGAAAATTTGAATGATTTAAATAGATACTTTCATATTGAGCGTATTTCTACTGCCATTGAAGATACATTCGAAGATGCCAGAACTTTGGAAGAACTAATATTGGAATTTCCATATACGGAAAACCTAGACCAATTATTTAAACCCTTATCTCAATTTGACACTAAAATACAAGAATTAAGCAGAGGTAAAGCTAGAAATTGGGATAGACTACAGCACCCAAGTTGGCTTAGAATATATGCAATACGCCTTGAACCAAATGTATATGTTGTCACAGGTGGAGCAATCAAACTAACAGCAACGATGCAAGAACGAGAACACACAACCATCGAATTGAAAAAACTCAATCAATGCCGAAACTATTTTTTGACAAATGATGTTTTCGATAAAGATAGTTTCATGGATTTATATAAGGAAGATTAACATATGAGCAACAAAGCAATCCGTTTTTTAGAAGAACACAAAGCCGAAGAGTCTTCGCACTTTGTTGAGAATGCCGATAGGAGAAAAGGAAACGAAGAATGGCTCCAATGGTCTCGTCATATAGCTCTGAAAATTATTGACTATATGCAAGAAAATGATTTGTCAAGAACTGACCTAGCCAAGAAACTTGATGTATCTCCCCAATATGTCAGCAAGATACTTTCTGGAAAGGTCAATTTCTCCTTCAAGACTATTTCTGAACTTAACTTGAAGTTAAATATCCAATGTATGGAAGGCGTTATGGTATAGTTCTTCATCCAGGAACTTCAGCCAAACGGCACTGATAATCAATCCGTCTGAAGTTCCTGAAGAAGAATTTCGAAATCAATTTATTTCTTATAAGCAATCGTACCCGTCGCCTGATTGGTCGGCATCACCAGCACCTCAGCTACCTGCATGTACTCTGGAGCAGAAGCAGCAAAGTAAGCAACCTCAGCAATGTCCTCTCCTGTCAACGGACGAATACCTTTATAGACATTATCGGCCTTGTCCTTGTCACCACGGAAACGGATGACGGAGAAGTTAGTTTCCACCATACCCGGCTTAATGTTGGTGACACGAAGCGGTGTGTCTACCAAATCAATGCGGAGACCGTCAGACAATGCCTTTACCGCTGCCTTGGTAGCACAATACACACTACCACCCGGATAAGCAGCATCACCGGCTATCGAACCGATGTTGATGATATGACCACGGCCACGTTCCACCATACCCGGAACCACCATGCGAGTCATCGCCAAAAGCGACTTGATATTGGTATCGATCACAATGTCCCATTCATCCAAGTCACCTTCGTGTTCCTTGTCCACACCAATCACCAAACCGGCATTGTTGATCAAGATATCAATACCCTTCCATTCTTCCGGCAAAGATGCCAACGCTGCTGATGCAGCCTTGCGGTCACGTACATCGAACGGCAACACATAACATGCCGTACCATACTTTTCCTTCAAGTCCATCGCCAACGCTTCGAGCTTGTCTGCACTACGGGAATTCAAAATAAGCTTCGCACCTTCCGAAGCAAACTTACGGGCACATCCTTCGCCAATACCACTGGACGCACCGGTTATCAATACAATCTTATTCATTTCTTTTCGGATATTAATGTTTTTATGGTGTAAAGTTAAACGATTTCTGTAACTTTGTCGATAGAAACAGATATAAAAATGGAAATATTCAGCAAAATGATAGCCACAGCCCTCAACATCGCTGTGCGTCAAGTAGAAAATACTCTTTCCCTCCTGAACGGGGGAGCTACCATACCCTTCATCAGCCGTTACCGTAAGGAAGCAACCGGCGGACTGGATGAAGTCCAAATCGGAGAAATCAAGGAACGGTACGACAAGCTGACCGAAATAGCCAAGCGGAAGGAAACCATCCTCAAGACTATCGAGGAACAAGGAAAGCTGACTGCCGACTTGAAGAAACGTATCGAGGCTTGTTGGGATGCCACCGAACTGGAAGACATCTACCTTCCTTACAAACCGAAACGGAAAACACGTGCCGAAGCTGCCCGTCAGAAAGGATTGGAGCCCTTGGCTACGATCCTGATGATGCAACGGGAAAACAACCTCATGGCTCGCGTACGTACCTTTATAAAAGGAGACGTGAAGGATGAAGAAGATGCCTTGAAAGGGGCCCGGGACATCATTGCCGAACAAGTGAGCGAAGACGAACGGTCAAGAAACCAACTGCGAAACCAGTTCAACCGTCAAGCTATTATTTCTTCTAAAGTCGTAAAAGGCAAGGAAGAGGAAGCAGCCAAGTACAAGGATTATTTTGACTTCAGCGAACCGTTGAAACGGTGTACCTCCCATCGCTTGTTGGCTATCCGACGAGGAGAAGCCGAAGGACTCTTGAAAGTTTCCATTTCTCCGGATGATGAAGAATGTACCGAACGTCTGGAAAGAAACTACGTACGTGGTAACAATGAATGTAGCCAACAAGTCAAGGAAGCGGTTCGGGATGCTTATAAACGTCTCTTGAAACCTAGCATTGAAACCGAATTTGCTGCCCTCAGCAAGGAGAAAGCCGATGAGGAAGCCATCCGTGTCTTTGCCGGCAACCTCCGTCAGTTGCTCTTGGCGCCTCCTTTGGGACAGAAGCGTGTCATGGGCATCGACCCGGGATATCGTACCGGCTGTAAGGTGGTCTGCTTGGATGCACAAGGTAATCTGCTGCACAATGAAACCATTTATCCGCATCCGCCGAAAAGTGAACATGGTGTTTCTGTCCGCAAACTCACCAAGCTAGTGGAACAATATGCCATCGAAGCCATTGCAATCGGTAACGGCACCGCCAGCCGGGAAACCGAAGCCTTCGTTACTAGCCAACGATACGACCGCAAGCTGCAAGTGTTTGTGGTGAGTGAAGATGGAGCATCCATTTATTCTGCTTCCAAGATTGCCCGCGAAGAGTTTCCGGAATACGATGTAACGGTCCGCGGAGCCGTATCGATTGGTCGCCGACTCATGGACCCATTGGCCGAATTGGTAAAGATTGATGCGAAGAGCATCGGTGTAGGTCAATACCAACACGATGTGGACCAAACCGCCTTGAAGAAATCGTTGGACACAACGGTAGAAAGTTGCGTGAACTCGGTGGGAGTCAACCTCAACACCGCCAGCCGTCATCTGCTGACATACGTTTCAGGGCTCGGGCCTACCCTTGCCCAGAACATTGTGGACTATCGGGCTGAGAACGGTGCTTTCACTTCCCGAAAGGAACTGATGAAAGTACCTCGCATGGGTGCCAAGGCATTCGAACAATGTGCCGGCTTCCTCCGCATCCCCGGTGCCAAGAACCCGCTCGACAACTCGGCGGTACACCCGGAAAGTTATGCCGTAGTGGAACACATTGCCAAAGATATGAAATGTTCGGTGGAAGACCTTATCAAGAATAAGGAACTCCGCAACAAGATAGACATCAAGAAATACGTGACCGACCAAGTGGGCCTCCCGACCCTGACCGACATCCTGGCCGAACTGGAAAAACCGGGACGCGACCCTCGACAGGCCATCAAGGTATTCGAGTTCGACAAGAATGTAAAGACCATCGACGACTTGAAGGTAGGCATGACCCTCCCCGGCATCGTGACCAACATCACCAACTTTGGTTGTTTTGTAGATGTAGGTATCAAAGAGAACGGATTGGTGCATGTTTCTCAGCTCTGCCGCGAATTTGTCAGCGACCCGACAACGGTGGTCAGCATTCACCAGCATGTACAAGTCAAGGTGATAGGCATCGACATGGAACGGAAACGCATCAGTATGACAATGATATTGGATTAACTTATGGAAATATACAATTGGTTCGTCTTTTACAAAGACCAGATACTCATGGTACAACAACCCGACGGTTACCACATCCCTACCGGTGAAGAACCACCGGTCAAGGTACCTGTCGGCAGTACCGTTCATTTTATTGGAGAGATGCATGGCATCCGATGCAAAGCCTACGCCTTGCATACACCCATATCAGGTGAAGAAGCCCCCGTCCGTCAGATGACCGGACTCCGTGCTTCCTACGAATCCTTACCTTTCGATGAATACAACATGGCAGGTAAGGCCTTCGAAATCCTGAACTGGGACCAGAACACCCGCTATTGTCCTTCCTGCGGAGTCCCCACTAAACAGATTTCCGACATCGGCAAGAAATGTCCCGAATGTCGACAGGAATTCTATCCGCATATCTCCCCAGCCATTATCGTTCGCATCAACAAGGGAGACAGCATCCTCATGGTCAGAGCCAAGAATTTCCGGGGAACCTACTACGGGCTGGTAGCCGGATTCCTCGAAGCAGGCGAGACATTGGAAGAGTGTGTACATCGGGAAGTCATGGAAGAAACCGGTATCCGCATCAAGAACCTGAAGTATTTCGGTAGCCAACCATGGCCCTATCCTAGCGGAGTGATGATTGGCTTTACAGCCGAATACGAAAGTGGTGAGATCAAGTTGCAGGAAGAAGAACTGTGTGCCGGTGCTTTCTTCACCAAAGCCAACTTGCCGGAGATACCCAGCAAGCTCAGCCTGGCCCGCAAGTTGATAGACGATTGGTTAGAGAATCCCGAATAATTATTTCACTATTCCATTTTTTCTTCCTATTTTTGTATATTCTTTGATTTAACGAATAAAAACATGAAAACACATACCGTCATCACACCGGAAATGATACAGGAAGACATGCGATACCTTCAACTATTATCGCGTAGCTTCCCGACAATAGCCGCTGCCAGTACTGAAATCATCAACTTGGAAGCGATTGTCAACTTGCCTAAAGGAACCGAGCATTTCCTTGCCGACCTTCACGGTGAGTACGAAGCCTTCCAACACGTATTGAGAAATGCTTCCGGAGCCATCAAACGAAAAGTCAAAGAAATTTTCGGAAATACCTTGAGCGACCATGAACGGAAAGAACTCTGCACCTTGATTTATTATCCGGAGCAAAAGCTTCATCTGGTCAAAGCACAAGAAAGCGATATAGACAGTTGGTATCTGACAACACTGAACCAGTTGGTTTCCGTATGCCAGAATGTATCCTCGAAATATACCCGTTCCAAAGTGCGCAAATCCTTGCCAAAGGAATTCTCCTACATCATTCAGGAATTGTTGCACGACAACACCATGCTTCCTAACCGGCAAGCTTATGTGGGTGTCATCATCGATACCATTATCAGCACCCGTAGAGCCGACGATTTCATCACGGCGCTCTGTAAACTGATCCAACGCTTGGCCATTGATACGCTCCATATCTTGGGAGATATCTTCGACCGTGGTCCGGGGCCTCATCACATCATGGACATCTTGTGCGATTACCACAATTGGGACATCCAGTGGGGTAACCACGATATCTTGTGGATGGGCGCAGCAGCTGGAAACGATATCTGTATGGCCAATGTCGTACGCTTCGTGACTCGCTTTGGTAATGTAGGCGTATTGGAAGACGGATACGGCATCAACCTGTTGCCATTGGCTACCTTTGCCATGGAAACTTATGCTGACGACCCATGTGCCTTGTTCGGTCTCCGTCCGGTACCTGGAGAAACGATCAGCAATCCGAAGACCCTCCGTTTGTTGGCACAAATGCACAAAGCCATCAGCATCATCCAGTTCAAGCTGGAAGCCGAAACCATCCAACGCCGACCGGAATTTGATATGGATGACCGCATGTTGCTCCACCGCATCGATTTCGAACGAGGTATCATCACCATTGACGGTAAGGAGTATCCGATGAAGGATTGCCACTTCCCGACCGTTGACCCGAAGGATCCATACAAGCTGACGGAAGAAGAAAAGGAAATCGTGAAGAAACTGCACCGCTCATTCGTGGGCAGTGAAAAGTTGCGCAAGCACATCCGCCACATTTTCCGGAACGGATGCATGTACACCGTAACCAATTCCAACTTGCTTTTCCACGCTTCCATCCCATTGAATGCCGACGGCTCGTTGCGTGAAATCGAAATTCAAGGAAAGAAATACAAAGGTAAGGCTCTACTCGAAAAGGTAGGTCACCTGATTCGTACCGCCTATTTCGCTGAAGACAATACCGAAGAAAAGCAATTTGCCAAGGATTACGTATGGTATCTCTGGTGCGGAAAGGATTCTCCGGCATTCGACAAGGCCAAAATGGCAACCTTCGAACGCTACTTCCTGGACGACAAGGAGCTTCACAAGGAAACAAAAGGATACTATTATACCTTGCGCAACGACGAAAAGGTTTGCGACATGATTTTGGACGAATTCGGAGTCATCGGCAAGCATCGCCACATCATCAACGGACACGTACCTGTCAAGACCTTGAAAGGCGAAAACCCGATCAAGGCCAACGGTAAGCTCATGGTCATCGACGGTGGATTCTCCAAGGCTTATCACTTGGAAACCGGTATCGCCGGTTACACCTTGGAATACCACTCCCGTGGCTTCCAGTTGGTTCAACACGAACCGTTCACTTCCATGCAGAAAGCCATCGAAGAAGGTCAGGACATTAAGTCAACCACTCAGATTGTGGAACTCAGCTCCCAACGCGTCATGGTAAAAGACACCGACAAGGGCCGCGAGCTGGTTAGACAGATCGAAGACTTGAAGAAACTGCTCAAAGCATACCGCATCGGTATGATCAAGGAAAGAGTCGTCAACTAAAGACATAAAAAAAGCGGTAGACATCACATCTACCGCTTTTCTTTTATACCAATTTGTTCGTTGCAGAATCAGGAAAAATCACCGAAGGCTGGAAGCGCTTGGCTTCTTCAAAATCCATGAGGGCATACGACATGATGATGACGATGTCGCCTACCTGCACCTTACGGGCAGCTGCACCATTCAAACAGATACAGCCCGAGCCACGTTCACCTTTGATGATATACGTTTCAAAACGTTCTCCATTGTTATTGTTCACGATGGCCACCTTTTCGCCTGCAATCAGATTGGCTGCATCCATCAAGTCTTCGTCGATGGTGATGCTACCCATATAATTGAGATTGGCTTCGGTCACTCTCGCACAATGGATTTTGGACTTCATGACTTCAATCAACATTATTCCTTGTATTTAATGTTATCAATCAAACGAACTTCACCACAATAAACGGTAATGCAACCTACGGCATAATCCGTTTCTTCCCAGGAAGCAATCTTCTGCAAGGTAGTTCCGTCTACCAATTCGAAGTATTCCAGTTCCAATCCTTCCGAAGCAGCGATGCTGTCTTCCACAAACTTCTGCGTTTCTGCTACGGTATGCGAAGCCGCATATTCCTTGCTCGCAAAAAGCGTCTTCGAAATATTCAAAGCCTGCTGACGCTGTTCCTCCGACAAGCGGGCATTGCGACTGCTGAGTGCCAGACCGTCGGCCTCACGCACAATCGGACAACCCACAATCTGCAACGGGAACTGCATTTGCTTCACCATTTCACGGATGATAGCCAACTGCTGGAAATCCTTCTCACCGAAGTAAGCCTTGTCCGGCTCGACCATCATGAACAGCTTGCTCACAATCTGGCAAACCCCATTGAAATGTCCCGGACGATATTTGCCTTCCATCACCGTATCCAGCGGTGCATAGCTGAACTGACGGGTATCCGGTTCCGGATAAACCTCTTCTACCGATGGAGCAAACACGTATGCAGCTCCTTCCTTTTCCAACAACTCGCAGTCTGCTTCCAATGTACGCGGATACTTCAACAAGTCATTCTTATCATTGAATTGGGTAGGATTCACAAAATCACTGACCACTACAATATCATTCTCTGCTACGGCACGTCTTACCAACGAAGCGTGTCCTTCGTGCAATGCCCCCATGGTGGGAACAAGCCCTATCTTCTTACCAGCCTGGCGCTGAATATCAAGTTCAGCACGAAGCTCATGGATGGTATGTACCAGTTTCATTTTCTCTATTTTTATTAAGTTACATACTGAAAACGGGTGCAAAGTAAGCCATTATTTGGGAGATTATGAAGTATTTTCCGAATTTATCTTCAAAAAAGGCCACTTTTGAAGGCTCACACCCCCTTTTTAAGAGAAAAATACAGTTGATTATGACTAACTTAACAATTCATAAGGATTTATTAAGCTCCGTTTTTCATGCTCGCATTCATTTTTTTTGTATCTTTGCACAAGATTTTGAGCAAGAAGTATTTAAGAAGATGGCAAATAAAGTATTATTTATTACACAAGAGATTATACCTTACGTAGCTGAGTCTGAAATGGCCAATGCAGGAAGAAAGCTTCCACAAGCCATTCAGGAAAAAGGAAGAGAGATTAGAACATTCATGCCGAAGTGGGGAAATGTGAATGAGCGCAGAAACCAATTGCATGAAGTGATTCGCTTATCAGGTATGAACTTGATCATAGACGATACCGATCATCCATTGATTATCAAGGTAGCCTCCATACAATCTGCACGCATGCAGGTGTATTTCATTGACAACGACGATTATTTCCAACATCGCTTGATGGCAACCAATGAAGACGGAATCGAATATCCGGACAACGACGAACGTGCTATTTTCTATGCACGCGGTGTATTGGAAACCGTCAAGAAACTTCGTTGGAGTGCAGATCTCATCCATTGTCAGGGTTGGATCAGCGCATTGGCTCCTCTTTACATCAAGAAAGCCTACATGGAAGAACCGTCATTTAGAGATTCCAAGGTGGTCCTTTCACTCTTCGAAGACGATTTGAAGTCCAATCTTCAGGAAGACATCATCGAAAAGATTATGCTGAAGAATATCGACAGAAACGACATGGAAGCTCTCCTTCCGGCATCGGCAACTTTCAAGGATCTCCAGAAATTGGCTATCAGCTATTCGGACGGCATCATCATACACAGCGACAAGGTAAATCCTGAACTTCTTGAATTTGCTCATGAAAAAGGTGTTCCTGTATTGCAACATACCGACCCGGAAACGTTTGCAGATGCAGTCAACAACTTTTATGATGAAATTTGGTCTCAAGGTAATTAATTAATCTGATAAAACATGAAACTGAAATACCTTTATGCATTGTTGCTGACCGCACTGGTTTACAGTTGCGATGACGCAACAACCGGCATTGGAGACAGCACCATAGCCGCAGGCGATTCCATCCCTGCCGGAGCAGCTACTTACAATGTCTATACCCGTTCCATTTTAGCAGACTCTGTATATGCCAGAACCAGCACAGCATATCTCGGCAAGTATACCGACCCGCATTTCGGTGAATTTTCTGCCGATTTCATCGCTCAGTTCAATTGTACAGACGATTTCGAGTTCCCGGATTCCATTCAGGAAATCACCGGTCTTCAATTAAGAATGATGTATGTCAACTATTTCGGAGATGCGTCGAATGCTATGCGCATGCAGGTTGACACCCTGAACAAAGTTATCCCAGAAAAGGAACTTAACACATTCTATACAAGTATAGACCCGACCCAATACTACGATGACAATTCCAAGCCGGTTGCCCGAAAGGCATTTGCCGCTACTGGTCCATCGGTCAACGACTCTACTTTCGTAAGTGGCTATGACAATAACTATAATCCTATCTATTCCACTTACTATTGGCAAGACGTGAAATTGTCCACCTCCTTGGGACAACACATGTACAACAAGTACAAAGAGGACAAAAACAATTACAAGAATGCCCAGAACTTCATCAACAATGTATTGAAGGGTGTCTATGTACATTGTACCCACGGTGATGGTACTATCCTTTACATTGACGATATCCAACTCCGCCTCTCTTTCACTTACTTGATTGAAAGTAAATCAACAGGCAAGAAAGACTCGTTGGTACATGGTGCTACTTTGTTTGCAGCTACCAAGGAAGTAATTCAAGCCAACCGTTTCCAGAACTCAGACCGTTTGAAGGAACTGATTACAGAAACTGAACATACTTATTTGAAGACTCCGGCTGGTATCTATACAGAAGCAACGTTGCCTATCGATGAGATTGCAGAACGTCACTTGAGAGATACGCTCAATGCAGCGACGATCACATTCACCCGATACAATGAAAAATCGGATACCAAATTCCCGATGGGTATTCCGCAATACCTGTTGATGATTCGCAAGAAGGACATACACGACTTCTTTGAAAAGAACGAAACATTTGACGGCTTAACATCTTACCTTGCCACTTATAGTGGATCAGGTGAATCGGCCAACACATACGCCTTTACCAACATTGCTCCGCTCATTACCACTTGCATGAACGAAAAGAAAGAAGGCAAGCAGGACAAGGATTGGGACAAGGTGGTATTGATTCCTGTAAAGCCGGAAACCGATTCAAGCGATAATATCATCGGCGTGAAAAGTAATCTGGATATGGAAAGCACCCGTCTGATTGGAGGAGAAAACAACCCGATCAAGTTGCAAGTGCTTTACACTACATTCTAAGAAACCCTCACATACTTCTTCATAAAAGTAGTGGATGCGTTGAAACATACGCATTCACTTTTTTATATCCCCAAACAAAAAGAGAGCGACCAGTTGGTCGCTCTCTATATATAATAAGGTAATACCTTATATTATACGCCCAATGACTTCTTAACAGCTTCAATCTTTTCAAGAGCAGCTGCATTAGCATCAGCGAAGCACTTCGGACAACCCATTTCACCCTTCACTTCGATGTAGAACTTGATCTTAGGTTCTGTACCAGAAGGACGGATAGAAATCTTAGTACCGTCTTCAGTGAAGAATTGGAGTGCATTGCTAGTTTCCGGCATGTCGATGTCTGTTACATTACCTTCACCGTCTGTAGCCTTCAAGCAAGTGTAGTCCTTTACCAAAGCCACCTTAGAACCACCGATTTCCTTAGGAGGATTAGCCTGGAAGTTCTTCATCATTTCCTTGATTTCGTCTGCACCGCTCTTACCCGGCTTAGTAACGTTTACAGTCACTTCCTTAGAGAAACCATATTCCACGTAGATTTCCATCAATACATCATACAATGTCTTGCCCTGATCCTTAGCCCATGCGCAGATTTCAGCCAACAAAGTACATGCAGAAACAGCATCTTTATCGCGAACGAAGTCTTCAGCCAAGAAGCCGTAGCTTTCTTCACCACCACCGATGTACTGTTGCTTGCCTTCGCTCAAACGGATTTCACGAGCAATCCACTTGAAACCAGTGTAGCAGTCACGCATTTCGATGTTGTTCTTGTCAGCCACTGTCTTGATCAATTCAGTAGTTACGATAGTCTTCACGCAGAAGTCTGTATCCTTCATCTTACCGGTAGCGATACGGTTCTTGATGATGTAATACAAGAAAATCAAAGCAGTCTGGTTACCGTTAACCAATACCCATTCGCCCTTGTCGTCCTTACAAGCCATACCTACGCGGTCAGCATCCGGGTCAGTAGCCATCACGATGTCAGCGTTGATCTTCTTAGCCAATTCGATAGCCATAGAAAGCGCTTCAGCATTTTCTGGGTTCGGAGAAATAACAGTTGGGAAATCACCGCTCTTCACCATTTGTTCTTCTACGCAGTGTACGTTTTCAAAGCCCCATTGCTTCAAAGCACGAGGAACCAACATCATACCTGTACCGTGGATCGGAGTAAATACGATGCTCAAGTCCTTCTGACGCTTGATAACTTCAGGATCGATAGAGATAGTGTGAACCTTATCCAAGTATACGCTATCGATGTCTTCACCGATGATTTGGATCAAATCCTTGTTTCCTTCGAACTTGATGTCAGCAGCAGAAGCGATCTTGTTTACTTCAGCGATGATACCCTTATCGTGTGGAGCCAAAACCTGTGCACCATCATCCCAGTATGCCTTGTAACCGTTGTATTCCTTCGGGTTGTGAGAAGCAGTCAAGATGATACCGCTCTGGCAACCGAGGTGACGGATAGCGAATGACATTTCAGGAGTCGGACGCATATCGTCGAACAAATAAACCTTGATACCGTTTGCAGAGAAAATATCAGCAGAGATTTCAGCGAACAAACGGCTGTTGTTACGGCAGTCATGACCGATACATACAGAAATCTGTTCCAAATCAGCGAAATTCTTATTCAAGTAGTTAGAAAGACCTTGAGTAGCAGCACCTACTGTATAGATGTTCATACGGTTACTACCAACGCCCATGATACCGCGCAAACCGCCAGTACCGAATTCCAAATCCTTATAGAAACATTCGATAAGGTCTGTCTTATCTTCGTTTTCCAACATACGCTTCACTTCAGCCTGAGTTTCTGCGTCGTATGCAGGAGTAAGCCACTTATTAGCCTTCTCAGTCACTAATTTGATCAATTCTTCGTTTTCCATGAGTCTAAATTTTAAATGTTAAACCAATAATACGCAAATTTAAGAGAATAACTTTACATTTCCTAGTTTTAGTGTCACAAAATGATATAAAAAAAATCTCCCCGAAGGGAGATTCTTTATCATTCAACAGGATAGACTTTGTAACGGTCACCAGTTGCCTTTACGATTTCTTCCAGGAATTCCTTCGGATAACCCGGACGAACGAGCGGTGCATTGGCACCTTGTTCATACTTCGGACGGACAAACGAGCCGTCTTCATTGGTTTTCTTCACTACACCGTCGTTGTACTTCACGATGAGGTATTCACCCAACTTCTTCCAAGCGTCCACTGCACATTGGGCAGTCATTTCAGTATAGTTGGTCAAGAAATCCACCGCCTTCTTCGGGTCTTGCTGATACATGGCGAGAGCAACACTTTCAATACCTGCCTGTGTATCGGCATACGTATCTTCCAACTTGTTCTGAACGGTACGCATATCGTCTACCATCAAGCTATAACGAGGACGTACCATATCGGCCACCCAGTTGTAAATCCAGAAAGCAGACTCCCAAGAGAAAGTCACACAATCAGCAATTTCGCCTGAATAACAGTTCGGTGTGCGGTTGGTACAACAATAAACCGGAGTAAACACCATCATGTTGGCATCGTCGGTACCGAACCAGAGTACACCCCCCACTTCATTCGGCATGCCCGAACGCATCTGCGATACAAAAGTGAAAGCCGACTGCTGGGTTGAGATCGGACGTTCGTTGAAATACTTCTGACCATTCACTTCGAAAGTCAACGGAGAAAGACGATACGGCATCTTGTAGGCAGTAGCACCCACATCGTTGGTAATGTCCAGTGCAGTTCCTTCGTAGTGGTCACGCATCGCCCATTGGATATCGCGTACAGATACTTTGTCATCTGGCTTGATGTACAATGGCATCGGCTCCTTGGTCTTGCCTTCGATGTACGACAAATACTTCTGACCCACTTCCTTGTTGAACATATTGTAGAAGCTCCACACGCGCGATTCGCAAGCACGCAAACCACCGAAATCCAATGGACAATAAGCATTGGCAAAGCTGAAGTCTCTGTTCAACCCTTCAAAATATCCCTTCTCACGGGCAAAAGAAATCACATCCGAAGAGTAGAGGCAATTTTCCTTGTCATCCAACGGGAACTGATGGATACGAGCCTGGTTAGCATGAGCTGCGATACAGCCATCCGGAATGCGGACAGCTACCCATACGGCACCTTTCACACCTTTACCCTTACCAATCATTTCCATGATCCACGCTTCGTTCGGGTCAGCAATCGAGAAAGATTCCCCACTGCTATAATAACCGTATTCCTTCACCAGGTCAGTCATCACCTTGATGGCTTCGCGGGCAGTACGGGAACGTTGGAGCGCCACATAAATCAAGCTACCATAGTCCATGATACCATCCTTGTCGCGCAATTCACTACGACCGCCGAAAGTGGTTTCGCCGATGGTCACCTGAAATTCGTTCATGTTACCGATTACGTTGAAAGTCTCCGGAGCCTCCTTGATTTCACCCAGGTACTTGCCCGAGTCCCATTCGTAGATTTTACGCATCGCATCCTTGCCGTGCTTGGCAGCTGGGAAGTGATACAACTCGCCGAACATCCCATACGAGTCGGCAGAATAAGAAACGATTACGGAGCCGTCCTTCGATGCTCCTTTCCCTACCAGGAAGTTGGTACAAGCCAAGCTCTGGGCTATACCGGCAACCAACAAGGCTGCCACTAACAAAATTCTGTTCTTCATGTTTGATTATGTTTTAAAATTGATATTCTTCTCTCGCTACATTTCCGCAATAGTCGGTGATGAGCACCTCCATTTGGTGCTTCACGCCCCGTTTGATCCGCGACGGATGCATACAGCTCAGCACCGCATTCTTGGAGCTGAACTTGAACAACACGAACTTCCCGTCGATGTACACCTTGTAATCCTTGATGCCGGTCTCCGCATCACGTATCTTGAAACGGATGTTTCCCCCCTTCCATTGCGGTTGGTTGAGCGGAACGATTCTCGGAGCCACCGTATCCAGTGCCACCGAATACGTACCCAGCTCGCGGATGTTCGCATGCATGAATCCCTCTTCGAAATACCCGCCTGCCGAAGCCTTTCTGCCCTTGTATTTCCGCACTACATAGTATTTCGTCATGTCCGGAATGGGATAGTTCCGCACCCCGATGGTAATGGGACAACCCGCATGGAGCGCTACCGGCTTATCATGCAACTGATAGTCAAACGAAATGCCCAACGAATCCGCTATGACTCGACAGTTCAGGTCCACATCCTCGTACAGCATCCCCTTCGGAATCACCAGCTCCATGCCCGGCTGCTGAATCACATGCCCCTGGTTCCATGCCAGATAATGCTCCCCTTTTCTCAACCGTTCAATGGCTTGTTCCTTTCCTTGTACCTGGAATCGATACGTCCGGCGGTTGCCATACAAATCCTCCAACACATAGCAGAACGCATACGGGCGCTCCTCGTTGATGGTCACCACGCCTCCGTCTTCATCCGCCTGCAACATCCGCCACGTATTGCCTGGCAAGATCTGCGAACGCATGAACCAACTGCCCCGTGTCGCATATTCCTCGTAATCCGTCCACGCATTGATCATGCGGTTCTCGTCCGGCAAGAAACCGTCCACCGTACTGCGGAACACCTCTACCGAGTCCACCAGCAACGTCACCGAACGCACCCCGTAATTGTTCGAAGTCCCGTCCATATAGTCATACGCCTTGATGCCCACGGCAATCTTTCCCCAAGCCGTCACCGGTGCCTGCTGATTCCCCAACGACACGATTTTCTTCTTCGACAAACCCGCTACCACTCCTTTCCCCGCTTGCGGATAGAACATGATGTGCGTCGCTCTCGGAGCCGTCGTATCCTTCACCTTGTCGGTATAGAACTGCAACGGATCCACGTATTCCCCCGTATCCGTCCTGCGAAGTTCCATGTGCAGGTGCGGTCCGAAGGAATACCCCTCATTACCCGCCAAGGCAAAGACCTCTCCCTGTTTCAACGGAAACTGCTCCGGCCCGAAGGTCAGGTCCACTGCAAACGTCTCGTGTTCGTACTGGTACGCCACCACCGCCTGCTCCACCTCGGTCATGAACTTATGCAAATGCCCATATACCGATGTATACCCATTGTCATGAGTAATGTACACCGCCTGTCCGTATCCCCCGGGCGTCACCGTCACCCGACTGATGTACCCGTCGGCAATGCAGCGGATCGGCTTACCAACCACCCCCTGCGTCTTGAAGTCCACGCCCCCATGGAAATGGTTGGAACGCAATTCCCCGAAATTCCCGCTCAGCAGCAAGGGAAAGTCAAAGGGCGAAACAAACGGATGTTCAGGTTTTTCTTGCGCTTGGACACCCGGTATACCGCCCATCAGCGCCACCAGCGCCAAGCCATATATTTTATTATTCAAATTCCACTTTTTTATCATAGCACAAACTTACAAAAAAATCCACAAATACCTTGCATATTCCACCATATTTACTAACTTTGGGGGTGGTTAAACCCTTAAACTATACGATTATGATTATCGGAATTCCTAAAGAAATCAAGAACAATGAAAATCGCGTATCCATGACTCCAGCCGGAGCACGCGAATTAGTTCAAAGAGGTCATACGGTATACGTACAGCATACCGCAGGTATCAACAGCGGCTTTCCAGATGAAGAATACGAGAAAGCCGGCGCCCACATCCTTCCGACTATCGAAGAAGTGTACGCCATTGCCGAGATGATTGTCAAAGTAAAGGAACCGATAGCCTGTGAATATCCATTGGTACGCGAAGGCCAATTGTTATTCACTTACTTCCACTTTGCTTGCGACCAAGCCCTCACCGAAGCCATGATGAAAAGCAAGTCCATCTGCTTGGCCTACGAAACCGTAGTCGACCGCAACGGTGCCTTGCCATTGCTCGTACCGATGAGCGAAGTAGCAGGTCGTCTGGGCTGTCAGGAAGGTGCCCGTTTCCTTGAAAAGCCACAAGGCGGACGCGGTATCCTCTTGGGCGGAGTACCAGGTGTAAAGCCGGCCAAAGTCTTGGTTTTGGGTGGTGGTATCGTAGGAACCTGTGCCGCACAGATGGCAGCCGGTTTGGGAGCCGACGTCACCATTTGCGACATCAGCCTGCCACGTCTCCGCCAGCTCAATGAATTCATGCCGAAGAACGTGAAGACCCTATACTCATCCACCTATAACATCGAGCAGGAACTCCCGACCACCGACCTCGTGGTAGGAGCCGTCCTCATTCCGGGTGCCAAGACCCCGCACCTCATCACCAAGGACATGCTCAAGCTCATGAAGAAAGGCTCTGTACTCGTAGACGTAGCCATCGACCAAGGCGGTTGTTTCGAAACCTCCCGTCCGACCACCCATGCCGAGCCAACCTACCAAATAGACGGCGTCATCCACTATTGCGTGGCCAACATCCCGGGAGCCGTACCATACACCTCCACCCTCGCCCTGACCAACGCCACCCTTCCATACGCCATCCGTTTGGCCGACATGGGATGGGAAAAAGCCTGCGAAGCCGATCCAGGTTTAAAGAAAGGCTTGAACATCGTCAATGGCAAGATTGTCTTCCCAGCCGTAGCCGA
The DNA here is from genome assembly GCA_015060705.1 of Bacteroides sp. Taxonomy (GTDB): domain Bacteria; phylum Bacteroidota; class Bacteroidia; order Bacteroidales; family Bacteroidaceae; genus Phocaeicola. The sequence continues at coordinate 62,101 of SUXY01000009.1, forward strand.
AGCCTTCGGATGGGAAATGTAATCCTATTATGTCGAAGAAAACAATAAAGCAAAACTTTAATTATATTCTATATATCCCAAAAATAGACAACAAAAAAAGGAGTTACATTATTGTAACTCCTTTTCGTCGGGATACCAGGATTCGAACCTGGGACCCCCTGCTCCCAAAGCAGGTGCGCTAACCGGACTGCGCTACATCCCGAAAAATTGGTTGTCTAACTTAAATCGAGCCTCTTGTCGGATTCGAACCAACGACCCCGAGATTACAAATCACGTGCTCTGGCCAACTGAGCTAAAGAGGCGG
>SUXY01000010.1 GCA_015060705.1 Bacteroides sp.
AGTGGTTAATAGACATTTACCATCATCTACAATCTCGCATTCAATAGATGTGGTCTTAAAATCCAACTTTTTGAAAATAGTGTTTTCTATTTTCCCTATAAATTTTTCATTGTCTGGTCTGCTTGCATTCTCTGCCTCAAATTCACTCGCATTAAGGAATATGCCAAAATCATTTTTCTCAAATGCCTGATTAGGGTTTATAAGTTTCTCAAGATATTTCCTTAACTCAAATAATTTATCCGTATCCCAATAATTACCATGGTTATACACCCAGTTACTTCGAAGCTTTATAATTTCTAATATGACACCGTGCTCAAAATTAGCAAGCCCCTTTTCTAATAGTTCCTCGTTGGAAAGCTCCGAGTATTCCAAATCTATTGATTGGATTTCTTTTGACTCATCATCTATCTCGAATCGTTTCCAATCAATTGTCAATAACACACATTTTGAGTCCTTCTTTTTCGCATATAGATTCAGATACATTCCTAGACGATCACAAGAAAAACGTCCCACGCCTTTTGCTCCAGCCATCATTCTATTATATTGGCGCACTCTATTTTTCTTCTCTGAATAGGCAATATTTAACCACTTATCCCTAATGTCGGTTAAATCCATACCGACACCATCATCTCGGATTATTATACGAGATGTTCTATCTGAATAATATTGATTATCGGCATCGTCATTCTCTTTTAGATTAACGAAAGAAATATCAACGCGTTTAGCATCAGCATCAAACGAGTTCTTGATAAGTTCAAGAATAGCAATATTATCATTATTGATAAGGTCTTTACCAATAATGTTTTTTAATTGAACATTAGTTTTAAAATGCAGCGTGTTCATATCTATATCATTCGTTTAAGCACAATGCCAGCTAATTCTGCAAATAATGGAGGTATGGCGTTACCTATTTGCGTATAACGAGGCACTTCTATTTTTCGCATTTTACCTCCAGTTGTATATTTTTTCTTTATTTCATACCAATCCGGAAATGACTGTATTCGCGCACATTCGCGAACTGTCATAATTCTCGGTTCGCAGTAATGCAAATAATCATCAGGATGTCCCGTAATAGTGGGCGATATCGCATCAGGGTTCAATACAGTAATTCCTCGTTGCTTTATATCCCACTCTTTTCGCGCATTACCATCTATTCGTTTGCCCCTCACCGGATAATGTTCCAATAAAGATTTGAAACAAGCTGTTTTTTCTGGGGTATGCTTTGCGAAACTATGACTATCGGGCAATACATGAGTCTCATCATAATCACCTCTCATAAGTTTTTGATAGTTTGACTCTGCAATTCCATATTTGCCTGACACAAAACCTTTTCTATCGGGCGTAGGAGCCTCTCCGTTAGCGCGCAATAAATCAGATATAGCTTCCTCTAATGAGGTATATTCGTTCAAGCCTTTACCTTGCAGAAAGGATGATTTCGTTGTCTCAAGGAGTGACTCAAACAATTCTGGAGAACCACATTCCTCTTGTACTCCAACCAAAATAAATCTATTTCGTCTTTGAGGAACACCATATTTAGAGAAGTCTATAATGTGTGGCTTTACATTATACCCAAGCTCTTGTAATTTTTTAATTACCTTAACTGAATAAGGCTCAGCTTTAACTGTCTTATTCTTGTCAAATGCAAATGTGAAACCTTTTACGTTCTCAAATAGGATGACACGTGGTCTAACCAAATCAATAAATTTGATATACGAAAATACCAGTTGATTTCGTACATCATCCTCGACTCTTTTTCCTGCCATTGAAAATCCTTGACAAGGAGGGCCACCTGCGACAAGATCCACTTGCCCTCTCAACGCAAGCAACTCCGCCCCATAATTATTTAGGATCTCATTAATGTCATGTGGAGTTTGAGGCAACCACTTCGGCCACGCAAAGTGTTTTTTATTATCAATTAAGTTTGCTTTAAGAGTAGCAAAAGCAAAATCATTCTTTTCAATGGCAAACAAGCCCTTCCAACCAGCTTGATAGAGTCCTAAGGATAACCCACCACAGCCAGCGAACAAGTCTATTACTGTATATTTCTTTTTCTTTGCCATCAAAATAGGTTATTAAACCCCAATATTACTGCAAATATACAACTATTTTACGATTAAGACCTTTATATATGGGATATTTTATTGGTGAATCGCATTTTGATAGATAATATTTGTCACTAATGTAGATTGTTTATGTACATTGTCTATTGATTATTTCCCATATTTTTCGTAACTTTATAAGAAAAATTATGGGATTATTTGAGGAATATAAGAACCATCCTGATAAGGCTGTTAGAGAAAGAGCGAACAATTGGGGTGCAGCAATAGGGTTACAGAATGTAGATGGTCTTAGTGTGTCTGAATTTCTGATTCAACTTGCTCGACAACAAATTGAGGGTAAGATTACGATGGAGGAAGTTACCCAAAGACTCAATAAGCATTACAAGCATAGAAAACTTTATAGTTCGACTTATGAGATTGTTCCTCCTAACTCAGAGATGACCAAAAGAATGAAAGAGGAAAACGAACTCAGACGACCTGGGATGTATGAATAGAATGACATATTGGAATACAAAGCTGGGGATATTTCGTTCTAAAATCCGCTTTATGCATACTGGCTGAAGGCGGAGTATTTTGTAAAACAAAAGTCGTATTTAAACAAAATTCAAAAAAATAGAATTAAACTCATTATAAAAGTATACTAAGCATATATGATTTTATTATTACACCCAACACACAGAAAATTCATTAAATTATTGCGTAATAAAGTTAATAATGGAGATGTTATATATATAACCAAAGAAGACCAAAGCGAGTGGCAATCCGTTTTTAACACATCGAAAAATTCAAAAAAAAGGCACCAAGAAACATATAGGATATTTCTTCGAGCAATCAACCGTGTACACACAGAGATTCCTAACAATGCAATTGTCATAAATTTGTCTTTGGTGGATCATATTGAAAGTATTTTAAGAAAAGTTGAACTTAAAAATCCATTAAGGACAATAAGAAATATCATTTTAATGAAAATTGTAAGAGTGGGCTTTAGGTTGTTAAGGCATTTAGAGTAATGTTATTGTCCGATTATATGTAAACATCTTTTAACCGCAAGAACAAAACTCTACTTAAAAGCGAATAGTAATACAACTCTGGCTCTAACGTCGGTTTCAGAGCCGTTTTTGTACCTTTTCGAGGTGAAATGTAAATCCTACATTCATTCCAACAATAAAACAAATGGGAGCAGTGCTTACAACACTACTCCCATTTAGTTATATACTTACATAATTATATAAGTACATAGAATCATAGTTCAATAAACTTATCGCCCTTGAAATCCTGCAAATGCTCACCATAGTACACATAGCCCATCTGATTGCTGACAATACGAGTGTTTCCGATAGTTGCATCAATGTTGGCATGTGAATGGCCAAATATCCATACATCTATTCGGCTGTCGGCAATAAAATCACCCAGTTCGGTTGCAAAGGCGCTATTCAAAAGACTTCCTTTATACTGGGGTGCGACAACTTCTAATGTAGGGAGGTGGTGGGTAACCACCACTATGTGTTTGGCATCACTTTCTGAAACACTTTGCTTGATAAATGCCAAACATTTCTGATGCTCGACATTGAAATCATCGGTAGTAAATCTGCGACCTCCATACAGAATCTGTCTGAAGTCATTCATGCCACGACTGACAAAATATTCATCTTGCGGTGATATGTGTGACCACAAGGTCGAAAGGATGAAATCTGTATCTTCAATGCGCACCACCTTATTCTGATAGTAATGGACATTGGGAAGAATCTCCCTGCTCCAACTATCGCCATAAGCCAGCACATCGCCATTTCCGTAGAACTCATGGTTTCCTGGAACCAACAACACCTCGCGGTAATTGGCAGATGCCCATTTCCAAAACTTTAAGTTCGGCAATGTTCTATCTCGTAGATAGCCAGTATCACCAGCAAAGACCAGAACATCTCCAGCCACCTCAAATGGCATACTCTTTATAAATTTTGAATTATCTGACAGCTCCAAATGTATGTCAGATGCGTATTGTATCTTCATAATTCTATACCTTATTTGTTATTCTTGTTATATTGTTCAACCTGCTTCTGTATTATTGTCTTGACCTGGTCAAAAGAAACAGGAGTAAAGTTGTTATTGTCTACGCCTACATCATATTGTGTAGGGAATAGCATATTCAATCGGGATGCATCTTTACCCGTATTATTCTTGCTGGTGTGAACGTGGCCAAACAATTGCCAAGTATCTTTGTAAGCTCCACCATAACACAAGAACGGACAATGGTTCAAGTAAATATTTTGCTTGCCTATCTCTATGTGCTTCTGCATTACAATCTCTTCAAATCTATCGTAATAGCTTTGCCTGAGATTCTTCATGTCATGGTTCCCGACAATTAGATAGATTTTGCCATTCAATCTGTTCAGTACATTTGTCCATTCAGCAGAGCCTCCTAAACAAAAGTCACCTAGATGAAAGACAATATCGTCCACTCCTACTACACGATTCCAGTTCGCAATAAGGGCTTCATTCATTTCATTCACATTCTTGAACGGACGACTGCAAAAACCGATGATGTTAGCATGATTGAAATGAGTATCCGATGTAAAAAACACCTTTGCTCCGTCAAATTTGTAATTCATAATCTGTTCTTCTTTTGTACGCATCACTGCGTGATTAATAATTGATTTATTGATTTCCATTGGACGGAATAGACGGAGAGGAAGACGTCACCAATGGGCATAAACAAAGAATCGTTGAAAAGCTTGGTAGGGACTTTCCAACGATTCTTGTCTATTCTTCGTAACTAGGATATCTGCATCTATAATATCCTGGTTCGTGTATGTTTCAGTTGGATAGTATTCCCAATAGAGGCTGTTGGTTCAATGCATGAAATAGTGGTATACAGCATACCCTCAAAGCATTTAGTGCCTCGATCAAGAGTGGTTGCTAATATGTTCATTCTATTTTGCTGCATCTTTTATTATTTTACAGATTATACCTAAATGGATCGCAAAGGTAATGCTTTTTTCTTCAATATATCAAAGCTTATTTGCACTATTTTTACGGCAAAAATGTCTGATAATGGGTTATATACAAAGTATATAAAAAAGTTTCGGCCAAAGTATGTACTATTTTCTTATGGTCAATAGAATACCGAAATATTGCAAATAATTCGGTATTGTTACCTTATAGAGCGGTTTCTTATCTCCAAAGTAACGTCCATATATTCCCGCTTGCCTTCGATGTAGTCAGCATAAAGTATTTCCGCATCCATCCCCTTCAGGATGCGGCACTTGCCACAAGCCTCGCAATCGTGCAGGCATTTCCAGGCTTCTAGGACATAAGTCAGCCTTTCTTCTTTGGTGGAGTTTTCAATCTTGGGAGGTTGCATGGTTTCTTCAAATTAAATGATAGCCACCTTAATCACTCCATCCAGCTTGTTCTCAAAGATGCGGTAGGCTTCCTCAATCTCACTCAATGGAAAACGATGCGTAATTAGTGGAGTGGTGTCAATCTTTCCTGCTTCAATAAGGCGAAGAACTTCCTCGCAATCGCATCCATCTACGCCACCGGTCTTGAAGGTGAGATTCTTGCCATACATATCGGGCAAAGGAAGAACCTGAGGCTGGTCGTAAAGGGCCACCACCGTTACGATGGCATTCGGACGGGCACACTCCCACGCGAGACGGAAGGTGTCATCGGCTCCGGCCACTTCAAGCACTCTATCAGCACCTCCATGGTCGCTATTTTTCAAAACAAAATCCTTACATTCCTCGGGAGTGGTGAACAACACATCGGGATAATATTCTTGCACGAAACGTCTTCTTTCTTTGGACTTCTCACAGACAATGATTCGTTTCGGTTGCTTTAGCATCACGCAAAGGAGCGTGCAGATTCCCGTCGGTCCCGCTCCTATTATCAGTACGGTATCATCTTTGGTTATCTCGGAGATACGAGCTGCCCAAAAGCCAGTGGCCAAGACATCACCTACCAACAAAGCCTGTTCATCGGAAACGCTATGGGGAATGCGGTTCAGTCCTTGATTAGCCAAGGGAACACGCACGTATTCCGTCTGTCCACCATCGATGCGGCATCCCAATGCCCAACCGCCATTCGGATTGGTACAATTGTTCACATAGCCATTCTTGCAGAAGAAGCACTCTCCGCAGAAGGTCTCTACGTTTACGGTCACTCTATCGCCTGGCTTTACATTAGTAACCTCAGAGCCGACTTCTTCGACCACTCCCACCATTTCGTGGCCTACGGTGATGCCCAGAACCGCACGAGGTACACTTCCATGCTTGATATGCAGGTCACTGGTACAGATACTGCCCATCGTCACCCGAACAATGGCATCGGTGGGTTCAATGAGTGTAGGTTTCAACTTCTCCACCAAAACGAACTTTCCTTTTTCGATGTATGTGTATGCTAACATAAATATCTAATTATTTATTTTTCCAACTTCCAACCACAGTCTCCGTGGTAAATCATCTGCTTAGTCATGCCGCCATCAATGCAGATATTCTCACCCGTGATAAAACCAGCCTTGTCGCTACAAAGAAACAGCACCATATGGGCAATGTCCATGGGATTCCCCACTCTACCGGCAGGTTGCTGAGTTGCATCGGGACCTTCGTAAACGGTGTAGGCCGTATCTATCCAACCGGGAGAAATGGAGTTCACCCTTGCTTTTCCCGAAAGGCTGACGGCCAATGCGTGCGTGAGTGCAGCAATGCCCCCTTTGGCAGCTGTATAGCTCTCGGTCTGTGGCTGGCTCATGCGGTCACGCGACGAAGAGATATTGATGATGGATGCACCATCCACCAAATGATTCTTCAGCAATTTCACCAAATAGAAGGGTGCGGTTACTCCCACACTCAGGGCATACTGAAACTCCTCGTAGGAACATTCATCTATCCCTTTCATCAATGGCAAGGCATTGTTGACGATGATATCCACTTTATCATGCTTGCTCAGCACCTCGGCCGCAAAAGCCTCCAGCACCTCTTTCTTAGAGATATCTCCAACAAAATGCTCTCCCTCCTGCTTGTCAATTACATAGACTACAGCTTCCCGAGAACGGAACTCATCGGCAATGCATCGGCCTATTCCGTTGGCACCACCGGTTACTATAACTACTTTATCTTTGAATATATCCGCTATCATAAAGTCTTATTCTTTTATATATCATCAACATAATTCGTCCTAAAATACAAGCATAATATTCAATATACCGATATTTACAGCAAATGTACTTTATTTTCAGTTACAATGGTTGCTTTTCAAAAGAAAAACAACTTTACTTTAACAATTGATTCCTAACTGATATACCTTCCTATTATTGAAAAATAATCTATTATCTCAATGCATTTAGTTGACAATAGCTGGCGATAATACGTAAGAAAAATCGTATTTTTGTAAATTGATATGTAATTACTCGAAAACAAGATAATTCAATATTATAAAACTTAAACTAATATCCTATGAAACTTAGATTATTATTTATCACTCTCACACTGTCAAGTCTTTTTGGAGGTGGTGAGGTTTACGCTCAAAAAATACAAACTCTTACAAATGAAGCAATCGAAAACTATCTTTTCGACCAACAATACCACGCATACAGAACTGGCCGATTAAATAAAGAAAACGGTGTTGGCAAAAGATGGTATCATCGATTTACATTGATGCACATTACAGACGTACACGCAAATTATGATTTAATCAGACAAGCTTTCCGGAGCAATAAAGGACATTTCAATGTTATCTGTAATACAGGCGATGACGCAAATGGGTGTGAAGTGAAGGATGCACCGACTGTCATCAACACACTTGACTCAATTTCAACGATTATAAAGACATCAAATGTACACAATACTCCTTACATCAATGTAAAAGGGAACCATGATGTGACGGGTATAACCAATGCCGACTATTTCGACCGCATGTGCACAACTATGCATAACTTCCACAAACCGGTTTGGGGCAATGCCGAAGAGAATAAGGCATATGGATATATGGACATCAAGGCGAACGACCTGATGGGGTCATTCCGTCTGATATTTTTGGATCCTTTCGACTACAACGACGGTGAGTTTGGAGCCAAATACCCATTCATTTCGGCTGTATTCTCGCAAAAACAAATCGATTGGTTTATCGATACAATGGTAGATGCAGCAAACAAAGGACTGAACGTTATCACCATGATGCATTACTCATTTGGCGACTCTCCTATTTTCAGTGAAGAGAATGCTTGTCCGGATGCCGACTACTTTCAGGATGCTTTTATGATTCCAGACATCATCGATGCCATACAGAACAAGTCCAAAATGGAGGTCGAATATAAAGACAAGGCAGATACACATAACATCAGTATAAAGCGCGACTTTTCTAAAGTAAAAGATTTAAAATATGTCTGCCACCTCTTTGGTCATATCCATAGCAAAAATGCCTATCAATGCCAACGGAGCGACGGTTCGAAGAAGTATAACATGTTGATGCTTGGAGAGATGTCGCTGTCAAGTGGTGGTACTGCCGTCAACATGGTATATAAAGACCAAGACAATCCCATTTATAGCGCTTTCTCCACATTGTGCATTGATACGATTGAGAAGAAAATCTATCGAATCTCGTTTGGACCATATTTGCGACACGACAAGTCCAACTCTTTGTCAGACCGCACAATGGTATTCAACTACGATTTTAGAGAGAAATAATACAAAGATTGCCTATATTCTGAGATTGTAGAAAAGCTTATGACAGAATAATAATAAACAACAAGTAATGAGAATACTCCTATGAAAAGCTTTGGACAAAAACCGTGGGTTCTCCCACAACCAGTATTGATTATTGGCACATACAATAGTGACGGTACCCCTAATGCCATGAATGCAGCATGGGGTGGACAATGGGATAGTAAGGAAATTATGATTAGCATGGGTTCGCATGCAACCACGGAGAACCTTGCCCGTTGCAATGAATTTACTGTAGCCTTTGCTACTAAAAATACAATGGTGGCATCGGATTTTGTGGGCATCGTCAGTGCAAAGAACGATCCTCAGAAGATGGAAAAGACAGGATGGATAGCTGTAAAGTCCGAAAACGTGAACGCTCCTGTATTCACCGATTTCCCCATGACTTTGGAATGCCGTATTCTCCGCAAAATTGATGAAACAGAGGATGGATACAACATTATTGCTGAAATTATTAACATACTCGTTGATGAAAACTATTTAGCACAAGACGGGAAACCTGATGTAGAGAAGATGCAACTCATTACTTATGAGCCTGTTCATCATGGTTATCAAGTCATAGGCGAACGTGTAGGAAATGCTTTTGCTGATGGTAAGACATTAAAATAACACATATAGATTGCATATGATAAAGCCTATTTACTCCCCTGCAACCGACCGTTACGAAAACGGAATGAAGTACCGCCGTTGCGGAAAGAGCGGTATTTTTTTGCCCGAAATATCTTTGGGACTCTGGCACAACTTCGGCGATGTGAACACTCTCTCCAACTCCATGGACATGGCACATTATGCTTTCGACCATGGTATCTGTCACTTCGACTTAGCCAACAACTATGGCCCTTCATATGGCTCTGCCGAAGAAACATTCGGACTCATTATGAAGAAGTCGTTCATACCTTACCGCGACGAGTTATTCATCTCTTCGAAAGCTGGTTACGACATGTGGCCGGGGCCTTACGGAAATTGGGGCTCACGCAAATACCTTATGGCAAGTCTAAACCAAAGTCTGAAACGAATGAACCTAGAGTATGTAGACCTGTTTTATAGTCATCGATACGATCCGGAAACACCTTTGGAAGAAACCCTTCAGGCATTGGTAGACATCGTACGTCAAGGAAAAGCACTATATGTAGGTATCTCTCGTTGGCCAAAGGAAGCCGCACAAGTAGCTTACAACTACTTGGCTGAACACGATGTGCCTTGTCTTATTTACCAAGGATGCTACAACCTAATCAACCGCGAACCAGAGGAAATGGGTGTCTTAAAACAGGCCAAGGAAAATGGTGCCGGATTCATTGTGTTCTCTCCATTAGCACAAGGACTACTCACCGATCGATATTTGAACGGAATTCCGACAGATTCCCGCATTGCCAATGGCGGACACCTTAAAAAGGAAGCGCTCACCGAAAAAAGACTCAATCAAATTAAGGTCTTGAACGAAATAGCTCTCCGTCGAGGACAGACGTTGGCCGAAATGGCTTTAAGCTGGATTCTAAAAGACAATTATGTAACCAGTGTCATCATCGGTTCTAGTTCAGTCGATCAGATACAAAAGAATTTGAAAGCATTGAATGGTGCTCCATTTAGTGCAGAAGAATTGCAGGAGATTGAAAACGTATGCACTGAAAAAACACAATAGATGTTACGATTATAAATGAACGATCATTCATAATAACAAATATTCAATGAGAGGATAACAGTATACATTCCTCTCATTGAATAAAGACTACTTCTGATAAACACTATGCCAGTATATCAAAGACGTTCCCCTAGGGCGTAAACCACATTCATACGTTCGACAGTAATTTTTTCCCATACATGCTCCTGAACGTAGATTTCGTTTGCAAGGTATTCATCTACTTCTTCACGACTCTGAAATTCCATGACAAGAACAGAACCTTTCAAATGACCTTCTTCATCCAACAGACCACCCGCACAAACAAGGTGCTTTTTCAATCGTTCCATTCCCTCCAGATGACGAGGACGCACTTCCATTCTCTTATCCAGCATTCCTTCGCCATCATAAGCTGTTATAACAAATTGCATAATTATAAATCAGTTTATTGTTAATAATCTTATTAAATTCAATCCTTCAACAATCCTTGCTTTGTATTATCCCCGAAGTTTCATATCACCATCCTTTACCCATCCTATTCGCTTCATAATGAAGTGGAAGAAAAGACTGAGAATAGCAGGAGCTATGAAATAAAGACCGATGATTTCTACTAAGAGGATGCCGTGGTCAGTGGTAGCTGCCATGGTATCCCAACACCCAAGAGGACCAACAAGACCTGCGGTTCCCATACCTGCACCAGCAGCATTATTGGTCATCTTGAGCCACATGGTTGAAACAGGACCTAGTATTGCAGAACTAAGGGTCGGAGCCAACCATATAATAGGTTTACGTGCTATATTACCAATTTGCAACATCGATGTACCCAAGCCCTGCGAGATAAAGCCTCCCATACCATTATCCTTATAACTGATAACTGCAAAACCTATCATCTGTGCACAACATCCAGCTGTAGCCGCACCTGCAGCTAAACCTCCAATACCAATGGATATACAAAGAGCAGCCGAACTGATTGGAAGTGTAAGAAGGCAACCTACCGATACCGATACCACCACTCCCATAATAAACGGATTAAGCATCGTTGCACGATTGATAACCGTTCCTAATGACATTACCCACTCATTTATCGGAACGCAACAATACTTGGCAAACAGACCGCCTACAACAACCGCCACCAGAGGTGTAACAATGATATCAACCGGAGTACGCTTAGAGACAAGCGAACCGGCTTCTATCCCGACAATAGAAGCCAAGTAGGCTCCTATCGGACCGCCAAACTGATAACCGAGCGCACCTACAGCCACAGCAGATATCGTCACCAATGGGGCACATTTTAGACCGAAAGCAATAGCCATACCAATAGAACCACCAACAACAGGGGCAGATTGCAACAAAGTTGCAATATCTTTAAGAAAATCAAGTCCTGGAATTAGGGCAATCTGCTTAATGATAAGGCCTAAGATAAGTGAGCAGAAAAGTCCCATGGCCATAAAGCTAAGTGCATCGACTATATATGTCTTGAAAAGTCGGCTAATAATAGATTGCTGTTTCTTGTTCATAGATTATACTTTCATTAAACTATAACAAAAATAAACATTTATACATAATCTTCATAATAAACCTACTCAAATTTCACTTTTTAACAAACAATCCCAATAGAATCAACTACTTCTCTATAAAAAGACTATCTTTGTACCGATACCTAACCAATAATACTACATTAATCATTTCAAAACTATAGTATAAATTATATGGAAACAAAGCGTATAGCTATCTATGGTGCCGGATCGTTAGGCACAATTCTAGGTGCATATATCAGTAAAGCGGGAGTGAAAATCGAACTGATCAACCGCAATAAGTCTCATGTAGAAGCCCTACAGACAAAAGGTGCACAGGTTACTGGAACCGTGCAATTCACACAACAAGTAACAGCTTATACCCCCAGTGAAATGAAGGGTACTTACGATATACTTTTCCTCATGACCAAGCAACAACACAACCAAGAGGTCGTGCAAATGCTCAAAGATTATCTGGCTGATGACGGAGTATTGGTAACCTTTCAAAATGGACTTCCCGAGATGCAGATAGCCGAAGTGCTGGGCGAAGAGCGGGTATTGGGTTGTACCGTAGCATGGGGAGCCACTCTCCAAGCACCAGGTATCTGTGAACTAACCAGCGAACCCGATGCCCTCTCCTTCTCATTGGGAGCTATTTCTCAAAAAAGAAGCAAGCATTTCGATAAGGTAAAGGAAGTATTGGAACTGATGGGAACGGTAGATGTAGAAGACAATTTTATCGGTACCCGATGGAGCAAACTACTTATCAACGCAGCTTTTTCAGGTATGAGTGCTGTTTTGGGATGTACTTTCGGAGAAGCCGCTCAACCACGTGATTCACGTCGTATCGTCCAAGCTTTAATCAAGGAGTGTATCGATGTTTGTAAGGTTGGTGGTATCCGTATCGAGCCCGTACAAGGGAAAGACATTGTAAAGTTGCTCGACTACAACAATGCCATAAAACGGGCTTTCTCGTTCTTTATTATTCCAATTGCTATCCGTAAACATGCCAAGCTGAAAGCAAGTATGCTGCAGGATTTGGAAAAAGGTAAACAGACGGAAGTAGATGCCATCAACGGAGCGGTGTCTAAATATGGGAAAATGGTAGGATTCCCTACTCCTATGAACGACCGAGTGGTAGAAATCATTCACCAAATAGAAAAGGGTGAGTTAAAACCTTGCTTTGATAATCTGAAATGTTTCCACTAAAAAATAAAAAGGGTATCCATTACGGATACCCTTTTATTATACGAATGAATCATTTACAATCGCTTATTCTTCAAATCCATTCGGATTATTCTTCTGCCAATTCCAGCTGTCGCGACACATTTCTTCAATACCGAACTCAGCTTTCCAGCCCAATTCAGCTTCAGCCTTTGCTGGATTACAATAGCAAGTTGCGATATCACCCGGACGACGTGGCTTGATAGAATAAGGAACAGGAACCCCATTTGACTTTTCAAATGCTTTCACAACATCCAATACAGAATAGCCGTGACCTGTACCGATGTTATAGATAGCAATACCCTTCTTTTCAACGATAGCCTTCAAAGCTGCAACGTGAGCACGGGCAAGGTCTACTACGTGAATATAGTCACGTACACCTGTACCATCATGAGTATCATAATCATTACCGAATACACCGAGTTCAGCACGCTTACCAACAGCAGTCTGAGTAATATAAGGCATCAAGTTGTTAGGAATACCATTTGGGTTTTCACCGATAGTACCGCTCTTGTGAGCACCAATCGGATTAAAGTAGCGAAGCAATACCACATTCCATTCATTATCTGCTTTCTGAACATCCATCAAGACTTCTTCAAGCATAGACTTAGTCTGTCCATAAGGATTTGTACAATGGCCCTTTGGACATTGTTCTGTGATAGGAATGATAGCTGGGTCACCATAAACAGTTGCACTGGAAGAGAAGATGATATTCTTACAACCATTCTTACGCATTACATCCAAAAGAACGAAAGTACCATTCATATTGTTTTCGTAATATTCCAAAGGCTTAGCGCAACTTTCACCAACAGCCTTCAAACCAGCAAAGTGGATACAAGCATCAAACTTGTGTTCATCAAACACCTTCTGCATTCCTTCACGGTCGCGGATATCTACCTTATAAAAAGGAACATCCTTACCAATGATTTTAGCAACACGCTTCAATGAAATTGGAGATGAGTTATCAAGGTTATCAACTACTACTGCCTCGTGACCGGCTTCAGTCAATTCAATCAAGGTGTGACTTCCAATGAAGCCTGCACCACCAGTTAACAGGATTTTCATATTTATATCGATTTTATTGATTTCTTTGGATACAAAGTTAAAGATTCTTTTTAAGAATCCAAACTCTTTATCTGCTTTTTACATTCCTTATTCTTTTATGCACGCATGGTAGATAGCATTGGTCAAGTTCTCCAGAAAACTCTTGCCCTTTACCGAGGTATAACCATTAGTCATAGCAACTATCCCCCAACCATCTGCCGGACTCCAAATCATGATGCTATTGAGACCATAAGCTCCTCCTGTATGACCAATAGGATAATGACCCGGCTGATTGTATTTCTCATCATCCATAAAATCAACAAACTCTTTCAAACAAAGTGCATATTGTTCTTCACCTTTATTTTGAATCATCCATACCGGTGTCTGCATAATTTTGGAACTTTCTTCCGAAATAATACGAATACCGTTATATTCTCCGTAGTTCATGTGCATCATCATATAAATAGCCAAATCGTGTGCAGATATCTTCACACCTCCGGTTGGCGAAAAGATAGGCGAAGAATAACCGAATACATAGCTAGGCATCTCTTCCGAACGGCTTTTATAAGCGCCCTTCGATTCTACATAAGCACCATCTCTGAAATTATATAGAAGGGCAAACTTATTGGCATCCAACGAGTCGATATTGTGACCACCATACAATCCAAGTTTATGAATCACATTCTCTCTGACATAATCATCAAATCGCACTCCCGACACCTTTTCAAGAATGGTTCCAGCCAAATTAAGGCCCATATTGGAATAGTTGTATCCCTCTCCTGGCTTGTATTCGAAATAAGATTCAACACAATCACCATAAATAGCCGGATTCAAATGATCCAATGTAAAGTAATCTTCCTTATCTCGGATACTGGCCGTATGCGAGAGAACCATTTTCAAAGTAATCGGTATGTCCGGGTGATGAGGATTTCTGATCTTGAAACCGATCAAATCACTGACATCGTCATCCAAAGAGAGAATTCCCTTATCTACCAATTGCAAAAGAGAAGTAGCCGTAAAGGATTTCGAAATGGAAGCAATTCGCATGACATCCTCATTGGTCAAAGGAGTTTTAGCTTCCAAATCCTTGTATCCAAACGATTCGTTATACACAATCTTACCATTCTTTACTACAGCAGCAGAAATACCTACCGCTTGGAATTCATTCATAACTTCGTTGATAGCTTGGCTAGTGAGTTCTTCACGGGAAGGGCCACAAGCTGTCATCAGCAACAATGATAAAAGAATTACAACAAAAGATTGAATTTTAAGCATATTCATTTCTTAAATTAGTTAACATAAGGTAAAAGTATACATTTTCCTTCATTATTATCCTATTTATAGGGAACATTTTTAGAATCGTAGTTAAAAAAGAATGTTTGTGAACATAAAACATCGATTTACATCTTCCGAAGTTACTTTGCAAAGAAAAAATAACTTACCTTTGAAAAAACATCCTCGGAATCTATGGCAAAGAAATTGTTACACACCCTTGGATATGATGAAGAAGGGAACATTCTCCATGTAGAATATGCCGAAAAAGGCAAACCATATACTTGTCCCCAATGTGGAGACCGAATTATCGCCCGAAACAACGGAACGATGCAACGCCCTCACTTCGCCCACTTTAAGAAATCCGACCAATGTAGTGGAGAATCCGTCCTCCATTACTATTTCTGTCTTCAAGCCATCCGACTCCTACAAAACTGCATCGACCAAAAGAATGAATTCCATATTGAATGGTCATGCCCTTATTGTAACCGGAAATATTCCAAAGACTTGCTTCAACAAGTGGCTGCTATCTCTACTGATATGGTTATCGAAGGACATCATCCAGACATCACTTTACTGGACAACAAAGGAAAGCCACTATTTGCCCTCAAGATCTTGATTCGCAAGAAACTGACGAAGAAAACCATTCACTTCTACGAGGAAAAAGGAATCATTCTAATTCAATATCAGATAGAAGAAGAAGATTGGTTACAAGTAGAAAACAAACTGAAAAAACCAAATTCTGTCACATTCTGCGGCAATGGAGAATGTTACAATTTCCAATTCTACCAAAATGCCATCCGTAGAGAGTACTATTCCCAAAAGTTCAAGTGCAAGAAATGCGGAAAGGTTGTAGACGGATACATGGTTCGAAACACATCTGCACTTGGTATTATCGGTTTGGACAAACTACGCGATCATGAGAAACAAGATATTGTCAGCCAATTCTTCCGGGGAAAACGAGCGACCGTAGCCGATATCCTGGTATATGGCAAATGCCGTTGTATCCCTCATAGCAAGGGATTGGTATGTCTCAACAAATCGGATGACTTTAAAGAAGCCCGTCAAGGTAAAATCAACAAAAAGAAATAACGATGAATCTTATTCTTTTATTCAAGAAAATACAACCCTATGTACGTCCATACAAATGGTTAGTCATATTAACACTTATTCTGACACTAATTGGTTCATTTATTGCCCAGATCAATGCTGTAGTTTTGGACAAGACCGTAGATGCGATTAATGAACTCATCATGACACATGATCTAGTTTGGAAAAATGCGGCTCATATATTGACTATTATCAGTATCGTTTTATTAGGAAAAGAAGTATTGTCTGCTATCATCACCTACGCACAGCACTATTACGGCGAAAAGATGCGTATCAATGTATCGAAGGATCTTTCACAAGCGGTAATCGACCATATGTTGACATATCGTATGGCCTTCTTCAGCCGACAGGAAAATGAAACGGGTAAACTTCAGACTCGCATTGACCAAGGTGTAGGTAGTTTGTCGTCTACGGTACAGAACTTCTTTATCGACTTATTGCCTCTTTTCATGAGTGCGGTATTGGCGTTAATCTTGATGTTTGCAGCCAACTTCTATGTTGGTTTGACCGCCTTGTTCATTGTTCCTATTTATATTTGGATTACAGTCCGTCAAGCTCGCCGATTACAGGGATGGCGAAGAAACATGCGTCACTATCGGGAACAGAAAAGTCATGGTGTAATGAACATCATCGAAAGTATCAATGTCATCAAGTCCTTCAATCGGGAAGAAATAGAAAGCCAGAAACAGTGGCAATTACAAACTGAATTTACAGACAACCAAATGCTGGTTCGCAAAACTTCGTTCTACTTCGACGGCTGGAAAAGTTTTATCCGACAGATTGGAACTGTTTTAATCATCATCCTCACCGCTTATCTGGTTTTGATTGAATATCCTGGTATGACCATCGGAAAAATCATGTACCACGTCATGCTTTTTGCGAACGTAACCGCTCCTATCACTCAACTCCAGCGCATATTCGACCAAATGAATGATGCATTGATATATGCCGAAGGATTCTTCGACATATTGGAAGCCGATAATGAAAAGGAACCGTCCGGCAAGTATTGTCCGAAAGAAATTAAAGGTCATTTCGAAATCAGCGGAGTAGACTTTACCTATCCTAACGGAACAAAAGCCCTTCATGGTATCAATATGAATGTGGAAAGCGGCAAGATTACTGCATTTGTGGGACTTTCTGGAGCTGGAAAATCAACCATACTCAACTTGCTGGTCAAGTTCTATGATCCGGATTGCGGTTCCATTAAACTGGATGGTGTAGACCTCCGAGATTACGACACTCATTTCTTGCGTGATAACATTGGCATGGTACTCCAGAAGAATCATATATTCGATGGAACAATTGAGGAAAATATCCGATATGGACGATCGAACGCCACCCTAGAAGAAGTACTCGAAGCAGCGAAGAAAGCATACATCTATGATCAAATCATGAAACTTCCGCAAGGATTGCAGTCACGCGCCCAACAATTATCCGGTGGTCAGCAACAACGTATTGCCATTGCCCGTATGTTCCTGAAGAATCCTCCAATCATCTTCTTGGACGAACCGACAGCCAGTCTTGATGCCATTGCCACCGAACAAATCAAGGCAAGCATCGATGCCATCAAGAAAAACCGGACTGTCATCATTATCTCACACAGTATCTCACAAATTATCGACAGCGACGTTATCTATGCCCTCAAGGAAGGACGGGTAGAACAAAGCGGAGATCCGGACTCGCTCTATCGAAAAGGGGGTATCTATAAAGACATTGTGGATGCATCCGCACGAAGTTTGAACATTGACAAACTGGCCCAGACATTGGATGCCAACGGGGATGGAAATTTATTCGATTAAAACCATGAAAGAAAAGACTATCGGACACCTGGCATGTTTCATCGCATACGCCATCTTCGGCATCAATATCATCGTATGTAAGGATTTGACAAGCAGTCGACTCATCTCACCGATTGCTTTATTCGGTTTACGGTCATTAGGAGCCGGTTTGCTGTTTTGGCTTATCTCGTATTTTTTACCGAAAGAGAAGGTAGACAAAAAAGATTTCGGAAAAATTCTGATGGCTTCGTTACTAGGATTTTTCCTTACGCAAGTAACGTTCCTGATGGCGATACCGGACATTACACCGATGGACTGCTCCATCGTGAGTTCCCTCTCCCCTATCTACACGATGTTCATTGCTGCTTATGTATTAAAAGAGCCCATTACACTCCGTAAAGCCGGAGGAGTGGCCATCAGTTTCTTCGGAATCATCTACCTGATTATGAATAGTGTGACAGGAACAGGAGGTACGATAGAAACCAGTTGGGTGGGCATCCTGTTGATGATTGCCAATAGCCTCAGTTTCTCGCTCTACTTAGGATTATTCAAACCTGTCATCACCAAATACTCGGTAATCACATTCATGAAATGGATCTTCCTGTTTGCAACTCTATTTTCGTTCCCTTGGACGATTAGCGAATTGAGGACATTCGATTATAGTTTGCTTACCAGTACCTATTTATCGGAATTGGCATTTCTCATCATCTGCTCCACCTTCATCACTTACTTTCTCATTCCGTTAGGACAGAAACGTATCCGCCCTACATTGGTAAGTATGTACAGCTATGTACAGCCTATCATCGCCATCGTCATCAGCATTTGGGTAGGGATGGATACGCTAAGTTGGCAGAAGCTATTGGCAGCAGCGATGGTGTTCGGCGGTGTGGTATTGGTAAATTATAGCCGGAGTGCAAAGGGGAATTAATCAATTCCCCATATTCATTTTTTCAAAGTTATACCCCATCCGTTTGAGTTGGATGGCTGCACCGATGCGGAACATCGACTTGCAGGCACGGGCAAAGACGTGGAAAGCCAACTCGCTCTGTGGAGGCACCTGTTCGAAACGAATCAAATCTACTGCCTTCTCGCCACACGAACGGATGGTTGCTTCCAATTCCTTGGCTGTACGGCTATCCAACGGCAAGCGGAGCAAGTCACGCACAATGTGCTCGTCCATGTCGTCGAATCCCTGTTCGCCATAATAACTCTGATACGACATCTTGAGGAAAGTTTCCCAATCGGCATCCCAACCGTATGCCACCGCCATTCCCAAGTAAGCCGCCCACGAAACGGAAACGGTAGGATATTTGGCAATTTCGGGTACAGCATCGCCCATATATTCAGGAGCCAGGATTTTCCAATGCTCGTCAATGTCTTCGGTAGCAAGCAATACTCCCTTCAACGCACCTCTGTCGGTACACAAACGCAGAAGCTCGTCCTGCATCTTCTCTTCCAAACGTATCAAATATTGTATGTCCATAACATTCTTTACTTAAACAACATACAAAAGTAGGCATTATCCCCAACATTTGCAACAACCACCTCAAACAAAGTCCTTCACAACCCGTCATATACTTGTTTTTGACTTCATCTTTTCTTAAATCATCAGCGTTGCTTCGTCATTCATCAGTGTTGAACAGTAAAACACCGACGTTGAACAACCAAACAACACCGATGATTTGAAAATAAATACTCTTCTTTGCAAGTTTATAAGCAGAGCCAAAAAAGTATTCATCCATAAATAATGTTAAATATGGGAGGGGGTGACTAATTTATTATAAAGTAACCTACCTTTGTGAGAAGAATATAAATGTACACTACAACCATGAAAAAGATTTATCCATTGCTGGCACTTTGCCTGTGCCTACTTGCCGGATGCAAGCCGGCTGACCCGTTAGCTTTCCCGATAGAGAAAGCCATTACTCCCGAATTTATGCCTTTGCACGGATTGACAGATCCCTTCCGGGTGGAGATCAAGCATCCTTATCTCATCGTCCAAAACTCGGAAAAGTTGAAGGACAGCCTCTTCCACATCTATGACTTGCGGAACAATGAGCTGAAGTGTGCATTCGGACGCATCGGCCAAGGACCGCAGGAGTATGTGATGCCTTGGTTGCTGAACAACCATTTACCCGAGTTCGTCATTGAAAACAATCATAATTCCTTCCAAAAGTTCAGCATCAGCAAAGATGGGCAAGCCACAATGAAAGAGAAGGTGACTCCGGCTTTCCAAATGGCATTGAGCGAAGCGCAGTTCATCCACGATTCATTGTTTGTGGTCAGTCCTGCATTTTATGGCATTCCGTATATGCTGAAGTGTGATATGACAAACGAAGAACCATTGAAAGCTTATGCATATCGTGACACCACCTTGATTAATTATGCCGACGACCCCGACCGGGTGGACAATATGTTTGCCAACCAAGAACGCATCGTGCTTTGCTATGCCTACAAGAAACAGATTGACTTTATGGATACAGACTTCAACCTTATCAAGCGAGTGAAATTTGATGACTATACGCCGGTATATGGTGTAAAAGTTCCGAAAGATGAAAAACCAAGTTATGTGCAAGGTTATCTCGGGAAACGATATTTATATGCTTTGTTTATGGGATGTACTTATAATGAACTTGAAGCAAGAGAACGAAAAGGTATGCATCTCGAAGTCTACGATTTGGATGGAAAACCCGTGGCAAGATACGAACTTCAAGGCGAACGTCCCCGCTATTTTGCCGTAGATGAAGAGACTTTCACACTTTATAGCCCATTGAACGGACTTCCCGAAGACCATTTGTTGGTGTACAAACTGGAAGGATTGAAATAAGTATTTATCCCCATCAACTCATGAAGCGGGTGTGTCGAATGACACACCCGCTTTAATTTATGCCACCATCCGTGTAATCCAAATCCAGAATGGAGCAGCTACCACGAAGAGCAGAATGCTGAACGCCAAGGACGATGTCCCCGTCCGTTCGTAAAGCTGGTTCTGATTACCGATGATGATGCCCGAAAATGCCGGAGGCAAGGCACCGGCCAAGACCATCATCTGGAGCTTGTCGGCCTCCATGTGGAAGAGCATCCCCACGATGAGCAAGGCAGCCGGCATTAGGACGAGCTTCAACACTGTGTTGTATATCACCTCCTTGTCCAACTGGAACTTCATTCCACTCAGTGTCAAACCTGCCGCAAAGACCGCTACACCTGAGTTGGCTTTCGCAATCAATTCGAAGTTCGGATCGAGAATAGCCGGAAACTTGATGTCGAGCAAGACAAGTATCACCGCCAAGATAGGTGCCCAACACACCGGCTCCTTCAAGGCATCAATCACTGGATTGCCTTTCTTGGCCTGCTGCACCGAACCGCCGTTGTTCATCAACGCCAACCCTATCGGGATGTTGATGGCATTCACCACGATGGACACGATGGCCACCACCAAGCCCGTCGTTGCCGTTGCTCCATAAATCGGTTCCAGCACCGCAAAGCCCAGGAAGCCAATGGTGGGCGAACCGGAAATCAAGGCACACACCGCCGCCTCGCTCTTGGTGTGACGGAAGAACTTGTAGCACGAATAATACGACCACAGGAACATCCCCGTAATCACCACAAGACTAACCAACGTCAACTTCAAGTCATCGAACAGCATCGCACTGTCGGCCTTCACGATGGACACGAACAAGGCTGCCGGAAGGGCATACGTCAGCACAAGCTTGTTCAGCACTTTCGAGTCTTCGGTCTTGAAGACTCCCTCCTTCCCTGCCCAATAGCCCAAAAACATAATGACAAAAATAGGAAGGATATCTTTGATTAAAATATCTAACATACGCTTATTATTTTATCGTTGAATGTGGATTCAAGTTACCGATATGTCCGCTCTCCACGCCTACCGACGGATCAATGACACAGTTAATAAGACAAGGAGATTTCGAAGCCAAAGCACTACTCAAAGCATCATCCAACTCTTCCGGAGTAGTGACATGGTAAGCTTTCCCTCCGAAAGCCTCGATCATGCGGTCATAGCGTGCTTCAGGCATGAGCATAGTCGGTGCAGGGTCGCCATTCATTCCATGCCCTTTCTCATCCCCTCGATAGATACCTCCGTTGTTGAGTATCAGCACGGTTACCGGCAGACGATAACGACAAATGGTTTCTATCTCCATTCCGCTGAACCCGAAAGCACTATCTCCTTCAATGGCGAGCACCTGTTTTCCGCCCGTTACGGAAGCACCGATACTATACCCCATTCCAATACCCATGACTCCCCAAGTACCTGTATCCAACCGTAAACGCGGATGATACATGTTGATGACATTGCGAGTATTGTCCAATGCGTTTGCACCTTCATTCACGATATAGATATCCGGATAATCTTTCAGCACATCACTCACAACTTTCAGAGCATTGAAGTAATTCATCGGCTGAGTAGAAGTATCCAACTTTTTCTGCATTTTTTCCGCATTTACCTGTTTCACGGCATTGATACTGTTCATCCAAGCATCTCCACACTTGATATTGAAAGGTTCCATCTTACAAAGCATCAAATCGAGGGAAGAAGCGATATCACCCACTATCGGAGCTTCTATTTCACGGTTGCTGTCCATTTCTTCCGCACAGATATCCAATTGGATAAACTTGGCATTCGGATTCCATTTCTTGCCTTTACCATGATTCAACAACCAGTTCAATCTTGCACCTACCAACATGACGACATCTGCCTGACCCAACACTAAGCTACGGGCAGAAGCCGCACATTGTGGATGGTCATCCGGCAATACGCCTTTAGCCATCGACATCGGCAAGAACGGGATACCAGTTTTTTCAATGAATTCTTTTAATTGTCCTTCGGCTTGTGAATAAGCAGCACCCTTACCAATGATAATCAAAGGTTTGGTGGCATTGGAAAGAAGTTTCAAAGCCCGTTTCACCGCTGTTGAACAAGGCAACTGGATTGGAGCTGCATCTACTGGTACAAACAACGAGGCTTTTGCTTCTTGGACATCCATGGTCATGCTAAGCATTTCGGTAGTAATGTCCAAATAGACACCACCAGGTCGTCCGGACAAAGCCGCACGAATGGCTCTAGCCACTCCCACTCCAATATCTTGTGGACGATTGATTCGATAAGCTGCTTTCACGAAAGGTTTGGCAATGTTCATTTGGTCGAGTCCTTCATAATCTCCTTGCTGAAGGTCAATAATATTACGGTCACTCGAGCCACTGATTTGGATCATCGGAAAGCCATTAACTGTCGCTTCTGCCAAGGCGGTCAAACCATTCAAGAAACCAGGTGCAGAGACAGTTAAACAGATACCAGGTTTCTTGGTCAAATAGCCACTAATGGCCGCTGCATGACCAGCCGACTGTTCGTGTCGAAACCCGATATAACGAATACCAGCACTCTGTGCATAGCGTGCCAAATCAGTTACAGGAATACCCACCACTCCGAAAATGGCTTCTACCCCATTCATTTTCAACGCATCCACCAATAGATGCATGCCATCAGTCAAAGAGGCATTTGGATTTTCAGTTATGTAATTCATCATTTACACCATTTAAAGTTATTTACACACGATATGTTTGCTACGGAGTGCGGCAATCTCATCCTGATTATAACCGATTTCTTTCAACACCTCGTCTGTATGCTCTCCTAAAGCAGGTGCTGGCTTCACTTCCGGTGTATAGCTAGAGAATTTAGGAGGACAACCAATTGTCAAGAACTTACCACGACCTGGTTGGTCTACTTCCACAATGGTTCCACATTTACGAAGTGACTCATCTTCGGCTATCTCCTTCATACTCAATACGGGTCCGCAAGGTACACCCAGCTTACCCAATTCTTCCACGATATGCATCTTTTCGCGAGTAATGGTATATGCTTCAACAGCTGCATAAATTTCCTCTTTTACCTTTTCACGAGCTTCTGGAGTATTGAATTTAGGATCATCTATCCATTCAGGCTTACCAATCGCTTTGGCAGCTGCCGCAAATGGTTTCATTTCGTTTTGTAGAACAATGTAAACGAAAGCACTTGGATCGGTCTCCCAACCTTTGCATCGATAGCACCATCCCAACACCTGGCCACCTTCTACATTACCACCACGCGGAACAGTATCCGTAAAAGTACCGTTTGGATATTGAGGCATGTGTTTCAAGACACCGGTATGTTCCAAAATTAATTGGTCACGAAGCTTCACACGACAGAGGTTGATGACTGCATCTTGCATGGATTGCTGTACGAAACAACCTTCTCCAGTCTTTTCTCGTTGCATCAATGCAGCAAGCAAACCAATCAACAAGTGCATCCCTGTATTACTATCGCCCAAAGCAGCTCCCGACTGAGTAGGAATATTGTATTCTCCATCATACCAACCGGTAGTTGCTGCTGCACCACCAGCACACTGCGCCACCGGCTCAAATGCTTTTACACTAGCAAACGGTGAATCATCGTTAAATCCTTTAATGGTACCGTAAATGACACGGGGGTTGATTTTATGTACCTCTTCCCAAGAGAAACCCAATTTGTCTACTGCTCCTGGATGTAGATTTTCCACAAAGATATCAGCTGTCTCCAACAAACGAGTCAGGATTTCTTTTCCTTCTGAAGTCTTCATATCCAATTCAATAGAACGTTTGTTACAGTTCAGTTGAAGGTAATACAAACTATCCATATCTGGATAATCCAACAATTCCGTACGGGTAGGGTCTCCCAATCCTTTTCGTTCAATCTTAATAACATCGGCTCCAAGCCATGCTAACATTTGTGTACACGAAGGCCCCGATTGAACTTGGGTCCAGTCAATCACTCTAATACCTTGTAATGGTGCTGTCATAATTTCTCCTCCTATATTAATGAGTAAAGTTTAGGGGATAACATCATTTACAGCAAATAGTTCAAAAAAGGGGATGTTATTCACATCCCCTAAATTATTACCTTACCAATTTACAATTTTATCAACCAACTGCTGCTGTTCACTAGCCGTTCTCCGCAAATAAATACGGGTTGTCTCAATACTTTCATGTCCCATTAAATCGGCCAACAAAGCAATATCATTGTATCTATCCAAAAAGTTTTTCGCGAACCGATGACGAAAAGAGTGCGGATAAACGACCTGCCGGTTCAGTCCATACATTTGAGCAAATCGCTTAAGCTGTATAGCTATTCCCCTAGTTGTAATGGGTTCTCCATAACGGTTCAAAAACAAGTATCCAGAAGTATTTCCTTTTTCTTCCAACCATCTACAGGCTTCATTCCTTAATTTCTTTGGAATATATAATCGCCTGATTTTACCTCCCTTGGCATAGATATCCAAATAACCAATAATGACATGTTCTACCTTAATCTGAACCAATTCGCTGATACGAGCTCCTGTAGCGGTCATGAACCAAACCACAAAATACCAATCCAAATATCCATCCTTTTTCAAACGGGACTTCAAGAACAAGTAATCCGCTTGACTAATGACATTTTCTAGATAATTCTTCTGTTGCATCTTCACCAGCTTCAATTTGTATTTATCCTGTTTGACAAATTCCAAATACTTATTCAACCCTAACAAGCGAAGATTCACCGTCTGAGGCTTATAGTTATCGACCAAATAACCTTTGTACGCTAAAAGATTCTTCTTTTTAATTTCTCCATAATGCTTCAAGTAATAGTTTACCGTCCACAAATAAGCAGAGACCGTATTCTTCGACAAATTCTGCTTACTCAAATAAGTTTCAAATTTAGTTACCATAGCAATTAGTTTTAATTAATACGATAACAAGATAAGCTAAAGTTCATAAAAAAAGGAGGTATCAAATACCTCCTTTCAATCTCTTTAACTCACCCAAATTATGAATCAAAATACACCTGCTGATTTCAGCATATTTTCCATTCTACCATACAATGCATCGAGTTCTTTCATATCTACCTTCCCCTTCTGGTACCATTGTTGTTGCATAGGTAAAGCTTCCTGATAAATCTTTTCTTCCAATGGCATCAATTGCTGCATGATACCCGTACCTTTCAAGTTATACAAGTTTTCCCAATGCAAATAATGCTTGGTACCACCACCTTGCTTGAAATGGAATACCTTTTCATCAGCCAACTTCAACGAAGCTGCACTAAGCGGAGCCGCTTTCAACTCTTCATTATAACTCATCATAGCAGGCAAATTATCCTTTACCCAAAGAGGAACAGCTACCCCAGTTGGAGGATAACCCAAGATAGTCCAAAGCACAGTCAATTCCGGATTTTCTCCCTTCTTCACACCCTGTACAACGATTGAACAAGAAGTATTGTTACGTGGAATAAAGTCTTGGTCAGTAAACCAACCTGATGTTTTCGGATAATTGAAGTCACCACTACGCAAGTCAATATCCAAAATATTGTTACGGAAAGAACGTGCGATATCTGTAAAAATCAATTGCGGAGTAATCCCTCCCATGGCACAAGCCTTCGACAAGACACGGTCCACTTCGAGGTAACGAACATAACCATAACCCAAATTCAACTCACCACCATTGGAAAAATTGGTACGAGCAACATAACCATGAGGAGCGACATTCGGATCGTTGGCATCAAACATCTTGTATGAATGCTCATCCACTTCAAACATGGCAGCACCACCTTGCGCATCAATCACACCAAAATTTGCTTCAATACCACTTGGTTTCTGAATGGTATCCAAGAAATGACAAAAATCAGCAACGGTAGCACAGACTTCCAATGCACGATAAATAACTTCCCCATTCTTTGGACCTCTATCGTCATCAGCAATGTCACCACGCACCAAATTGTAACTTTGAGTATTCATCAAAGCAAAACCTGCTACATTCGAACCGACCCAAGCTTCCTTCAACTTCGGGAAATTATCGCTGTTGACATCTGCCACAAAATCATATTTCTCACCTTTTACATAAACCATGTGATTTCGCAAATGCCCGGTTTCACGGTTCTTCCACAGAAGCGGACGACCATCCGGAGTTACTTTACCAGAAATCACCGCTGATGAACAAGCCCATACAGGTTCCCATACACATACGATAGCTATCGCCATCATACACAAACGAATCAACTGAACGTTTTTCATATACTATACATTTAAGATTATCAACTATATTAATCAGGTAATTTCACCTTTTCCGGTTCTTGTGACTGAAAATCGCGAAAATCAGGAAGCACGTTGCATTCCAAATCTTCCACAAACGCATCCGTACACCCCATCTGACGTGCCGCTTCCGCATATGCACGTAGGGCTGCCATTGCACATCTATCGGTTCCAGTCAATACAAAAACTGGAATTTCATTCATCACACATCTATTCAATAACTTACGTTGGTCTTTGGTTGCTGCCATATATATATTTTTTATTTCAAATTTATCTTTCAGAAAATAAATGCGGAGACTTTCACAAGCCCCCGCACTTAGCTACAAAATACAAATACAACTAAACGAGATATTTTTTTTCTACAAGAAATCTATTAATCGTATACTATATCATACTATTAATGCAAAGGTAGATGTTTACTTCAAATTATCCAAATTTTTCTGATTATAAATTTGCTTGCCTTCCGGAGTATACAAATAATCAATGAGTCCTGCATACGCTTTTTCAATCTTACCACGTACCATCTTCATTGTACTATTAATCATCTGATTCTGTTCTGTAAACGGTTCCGGCAACACAGCAAATGTACTTGGCAACCAACGTTCCGGGAACATACCTTCAAAATCACCACCCTTCTTATATTTGTTCAATTCCTTTTCAAGCTTCTTGATAGCATACTTACGACCTTCTTCATTTTCCAAGGTCAAATTCTTAAATGCCATCTTACGCTTCAAATTATCCTTGTTCGGTACAATCAAAGCGATAGTATAAGGTGACTGGTTATTATAAAGCATCACTTGGTCGATATACTTCGACTGGCCTACCAATGCTTCCTCAATACCTTCCGGACTGTACTTTTCACCATCAGAAGAAATCAACAGGCTCTTGAAGCGACCCTTCACGTACAACAAGCCTTCCTTCGACATGTAACCCAAGTCACCGGTATACAACCAACCATCCTTTACAGTATCAGCGGTAGATTCCGGATTCTTCCAGTAACCTGCCATGACGTTTTCACCTTTCACGACGATTTCACCCATTTCACCTACAGGTAATTCCTTACCTTCGCTGTCACAAATCTTCAATTCAAGTGGTTGTACCAACTTACCGCTGGAGCCAAAACGATATTTGTCCGGACCGTTGGATGAAAGTACTGGAGTTGCTTCAGACAAGCCATAACCTTGGAACATTGGAATACCAATACCCACATAGAATTTCTGCAAATTCTTGTCAAGCAAAGCACCACCACCGATGAAGAACTTCAATTCACCACCGAAATTTTCACGTACCTTCGAGAAGATGATCTTGTCAAACAAAGCTACGACTGGCTTCAACAAGTATCTCCAACCCTTGAAATCAAGGTTACTGTCACCATAATAAATCTGGCGAACCTTCATACCGAAGTTGAACAATTTCACGGTTGTCTTGCCCTTTGCACGAATACCCTGTTCAATGTTCTTCTTGAAGGTCTTAGCCAATGCCGGTACAGACAAAATAAAGTGAGGCTTCACTTCCTTGATATTCAACGGAATGTTCTTCAACGATTCAAGCGGAGTACGACCTACTTGTACGGTAGCCGCAGTAGCACCCTTAGCCATCATGATATAGAAACCTACCACGTGAGCGAAACAGTGATCAAGTGGGAGGATAATGAGTGTACGCCAACTTTGGTCAATGTTCACCAACGTACAAGCTTGTTCTACATTCGATGTATAATTACGGTGAGTCAATACCACACCCTTAGGGTCTGCAGTCGTACCACTGGTATAAGTAATGGTAGCATAGTCATCGTTCTGGATACTTTGTGCCACCTTCAAGAATT
Organism: Bacteroides sp.; assembly: GCA_015060705.1. GTDB lineage: Bacteria > Bacteroidota > Bacteroidia > Bacteroidales > Bacteroidaceae > Phocaeicola. The sequence continues at coordinate 29,248 of SUXY01000010.1, forward strand.
CTTCTTTAGTATGTGAAGCCAAGAATTCATCACCCATCTTCTGCACTTCGCTGAGTGCGATTTCACGATCTTCATAATGATCTTGTTCGTCAAAGACAATCACCTTCTTCACTTCCGGAAGTTGATCGATAATTGCGCGTACCTTCTTCAACTGAGTACCCGAAACCATCACAAACTTCACATCACCATGAATGAGACGGAACAACAAGTCATTACTTTCTTCCAATTTGATAGACAAAGGTACATTTACTGCGCCCGCATAGAACATCGACAATTCGCCGATGACCCACATATTACGACCTTCACTCAAAAGCGCCATGTTATCACCCTTCTTCACGCCCAACGCCTGAAGACCAGCACCCAATTGGTAAACTTTTTCCTTTACCTGTGTGTAAGTAGTAGGTTCAAACACTTTATCGGTCTTTTCCAACAAGAATGTATTGTTGGGATACAATTTTACCGATTCTTCAAATAAATCTACTAAGGTTTTCTTCATTTCTTTACTCAAATTATAGGACTACACATAGCCCCCATTCAAAAACGTTGCAAAGATAATGTTTTTTTACGAAACTACCATAAAATGACGCATTTATAGCACAAAAATAAATAAGGTGTGCATATTTCTGCACACCTTATCATATCTTATAGAACCAAAAACAGGATGGGAATAAGAATACCTATCACAAATAGAATACCTCCTCTACCCCAAAATCCTTTCTTGCCTTTTACCATGACCATACCCGTCAATGTAATCAATATCAAACAACCGGCAAAAATGTCGCTGAATGTGGTCCACCATCGTCCCGGATTGTAGTGCAACTTCACCATATCCGACAAAAGCCAACGTCGTTGCAAGATTTCATACACTGCCTCTCCAGTCTGTGTATCCACCACCACACTGGAACTACCTTTCAAAAAGACTTTCATCTCCCCATTCTTCGGGAAATAATGTTTGGTATAGTTGTCTGCTTCTCCTAACGGTTCCAGCATCTTCAAGACCATCGCCTTATCCACTTTGGCTTTATCACTGAAGTCCAGACCGGATTCAATCTTGCATTCTTTCCGGCTGACTGAATAATGCGGATTCAAATCCCCCCGGTGATTCATCAGTATACCGGAGAGCGCATAAATCAGAATCATTCCAGCAAACAGATACGATACGTCACGATGGATGATTCGGCTCCATTTACGGAAACTTGCTCCTTTACTCATTGATTTCGTAGGATTCTGCTACCACATGGTAGAATGACAAATATTCCTTGCCTGTAGCTTCCTTTTCTGCAGCAATCTTGGCACGGAAATCGGCAATACGACCTTCGGTTGTATCAGCAGTTTCACCACGAGCATTCTTTTCAGTATCGCAACCACCTTCGCCCTCTTCATTACCATGTTTTTCTTCTGTCTGGTTCTTCACACGAGCTTCCCAGTCTTGCAAGTATGCTTCATCAATACGTTCTTCCTTCAACGTACCCTTCACGGTTACTACGTTGTTGACTACCTTAGTATCAAAAGCACCCAATTCACCGGCTTCAATACGAAGGGTTTTTGTATCATCACTACCTACCAAAAACATTTTCTTGGCACCATGGCTACAAGTATGTGTACAAACACCTTCAATCACAACGGTTTGTTCTACCAAATCTGCAGCCTTAGCCATTACATCGTCAATACTCATGGCAGTTACCGCTTCTTCCGCATTCTGTGCCTGCTTTTTGCTACCACCACATGAACTAAACATAAAACATGCTGCAACCATCATTACAGCTACCATCCATTTAGCTTTCATTTCTCTTATTATTCTAGGTTAATACTTAGGTTAAATCAACGAATACAACATGTAAATCCAATGTGCCGCAATAGCCGCTACCAAACCACCAATGGTATGAGCCAAAATAGCTTTCGAGGTCAATTCACGATAGCCCAACGAATCGAGCATTGCTGTATGAGTACTCAAATAACCGCTCCAGCACATACCGATTGCAGTAAATACAGCAATGGCATTTCCATCTGCCCAACCTTCGGCAATAAAGCTCGGCACCAAACCCAAAGCAGCACCAACTGCACCCAAAGCAGTAATCGGGAAGGCCACCAAGTGTGGATCCTGGAATCCGAACAACCATTCAAAAACCACATTGATCTTACCTGCCAAGAACGGCAACAACTCAATACCTTCGTATGCCTGACCATCGTATGTACCATCTGAAGGACCAAAAGTCAGAATCATCACCAATGTAGAAATGATCAACACTCCAGGGATAATGGCAATACCTACATCTACCCCTGTACGACCACCATCCAACAAGGCATTCAAGGTACGGATAAACTTGGATTTTTCTTCTACCACTTCTTCTGTTTGAGCAGCAAACTTCACATTACCTTCTACTGCATTTTCTTCCAAGAACTTCGGATAAGCCTTGATTACGAAACGTTGCATCAAGCGAGTCGATACAATACAACCAACAAATGCACCAAACAAACCGATGAATGGCTCCATATAGAAACCTTGACCGACCATGAAGACGATTACCAACAAACCCATACCGAAAGCTGTACCGAAATTGGTCAACGAAATGTACTGATATTTCTTGAAATAACTGCTGAAGCGTTTGTCTTGCGACAATGAGATAATTGCCGGATTATCCGACAAGAAGGTCATGACTGCACCTAACGCCGCTACACCCGGCAAATTGAAAAGCGGACGCATCAACGGACGGAGCAAACCTTCGAGCAGCTTCACCACTCCAAATTCTACAAACAACTTACCAATTGCACCGGTAATCACACAAATCGCCATCAAATAGAAACAAGTATTCAGCAACAAGTCGTGTGCTGTCTTCATAATGGTGTTCAACATCTGAGGTACACCCATTTGCATTCCAATGAATGTAAATAGACCAAACACAATCAAAAGGCAAGGAATGCCATCAGGAATGTATTTCCAAATTCCCTTTTTCTTTTCAGCCATAGTTATTTAAAGATTTTATTGGTTAACGAAAGTACATCTACTTTGAATTTCACCCCCAAGTCCACGTAAGTTTGTTCATCTTGCATGGTTCCGTTCGGATTGCCGTTCTTACCGAAAGAATGACATCCATAAAGGTGGAAACGGATATTACGGTTTCCATTTGGCAACGGATAATACTCTACTCCGGCACCTACACGGGTAATGTCTGTACCTGGAAGCACACACATATCACCAACACTATTGGTCTTGTTTACATCGTAAGACATTCTACCGAACACGTTCCACTTGTTGGCAATCATACAGGAAAGTTCACCCATCACAGAAAAATCCTTCAAGAAGAAAGCATGGTCATCGGTTGCACGGTTCATGAAGTCGAGTTGCAACTTGGCATTTCCGAAGCGGAATTCATTACCAAGAGCAATGTAGTAAATGAACTTTCCCGATGCAAATTCCTGTGCATTCACTGACCAGATGCTGTTGAACCAACCATGTGAGCCATACCACATCAAGTTGTATGCATATAGATCTTCATTATTAAAGTTGAATGGGCTCTCACAAACTTGTGCCAGGAAACTATCGTTACCATTGTTGGTGGTATAAGTAGCACTGACACCTAATTGATAACAAGGGATGTTGTTCCAATATTCCGAGCAGAAATAGAGGTCAATCGGAGCACGATCGTATTCATAACCACCGATACCTACTACTTGCTTACCGCCATTAAACGACCAGTTGTCATTCAATCGATATGTAAGGTGAATCCAGTCGGTAGCATCAAAAAAACTTTGGTCCGCATGTGCTTTGTTCAGTCGCTGACGATAGGAATATGACCAATGATCGTTGATGGTTCCGTTGAGAATGACATTGAGATATTTGCCTTTAAAGCCTGAATTGGATTTAACGGCATCTCCATCCAGATATTCACGCTGATAGTCAATGCGGGTTTCTAACTGCAAATTGACAGTTTTGCTTTCTTGCGCCATGACACATAGGGCACATACTGCCATCCATAGCGTACAAATGATTTTTTTCATTTGAGTAGATAAGTGTAATTAAGGTGGTTATTTTTATTAAAACATTGCAAATGTAATACTTTTTTGTGGATATAGTGCATGTTTCTTTTCATTTCTTTTGCACGAACAAAAGAAACGAAACAAAGAAAATTCGCCGTCTGCATTTTTTTGCCTACTCCAGTGCTTTTCTCCGCTAAACAAAAAGAACTCGCTTCGCTCAAACAGCTTTTTGTTTTTAACGCTCCGAAAAGCACTTCCGCTTAACGGCAAAAAAAAAGAGGCCGGACCTTGATGTTTTCTTGCTTGGGATACAACTTTGCTTCGCTCGTTGCAGTGGATGTTTTCGTTAATCTATTTTTATTTGTCATTCAGAACGAAACGCAATGGAGTGAAGGATCTCGATAACATCTACGTTGATTGTATTAATGAATGTCTTCGAGATTTTTGGGACAGAGTTTTCAACAGTTCGTCGTCACTAAATTCTGAATGAAACCTTGTGGCAACAAAGTCATTATTTCCTGTTTACATCACATTAAATATTAGTCAAAAGAAACAAAATCTCAAAAACACCCACCTCAAACAGCGAAGCGCATTTGAGTCCTTCGGTGGAGGACCGGCCTTTAGTGGAGGAGCGTGAAGAAAATCGGGCGAATTTCCGTGAAGAACAAAAAGCTGTTTGAGCGAAGCGAGTTCTTTTTGTTTAGGAAATTCACCCGATTTTTAGCTCCGGAACGGCAGCCGGCGCTTTTTCTTTTTGTTTCGTTTTTCTTTTGTGCGGACAAAAGAAAAATGAAAAATCCAGTTTTAATTCTCAAAATAATAAAGGAAAATAGCAACCCCTTCCAAAGCCGGTTTCTTTTGACCTTCGATTTCAATCTTAAACTTGATTTCTGCCTTCGCTGTACCACGAAGATTCTGCAATGTCTGAAGAGTCGTACGCAAACGGATGCTTTGACCCGACAATACCGCCTGACCAAACTTCATCTTGTCCATACCATAATTAATCATCATTTTCAAGTTGTTCACCTCAATAATCTGATTCCACATGTACGGAAGCATGGAAAGAGTCAAATAACCATGAGCAATGGTACTCTTGAACGGGCTTTCGACTGCAGCCTTTTCAGTATCCACATGAATCCACTGATGATCCAAAGTCGCATCTGCAAACAAGTTGATACGCTCCTGATCCAACTGCACATATTCCGATACGCCCAATTCCTGACCTACATATTTTTCAAAATCCTCATACGAATTGATAACAAGTTTTCCCATATTCGATTCTTTTCTTAATTTTGTTGCATGATTAAATTCGAGTGCAAAATTAACATCATTTTTTGGAATACAAGCTAAAACTTGCACACTTTTTATAAAACTGAGCAAACATATGCATCATTTTAAGAACAACATACAGAATATTCCTCTTCCGGAACAATTCACCTATCCGTTCCATTATACGCCACATCCACTCTGTGTGATGGCCGCTACGGAAGTACAAGCTTATTTACAAAACCGTTCGGAATGGCATACCGAACTCCAACAAGGCAAGATGTTTGGAGTACTGATCGTCCGTCATCCGGAAGGCACTATCGGTTACTTAGCAGCCTTTTCCGGCAATTTGGCAGGTAGTAACCACCATCATTTCTTTGTACCACCCGTCTATGATTTACTGAATCCAGATGGATACTTCAAGGAAGAAGAAGCACGTATTTCTGCCATCAATCACCTCCTATCTGTCATTCAGACGACCGAAGGGAGGAAGACTCTCGATAACATCCATCCTGTTTCCGAGATCCTTCGCTTTGCTCTGGATGACAAGATTGAAAATGAAGATGAGATACATCGCATCATTGAGCACCTAAAAGAAGAGCGCAAGAATCGTTCCATCGCCCTTCAGCAATGGATTTTCCAGCAATTTAAGATGAGAAACGCCTTGGGAGAAGAACAGGACCTTAACGATATTTTTGCCCATTATGCACACCGCAATCCGCCTGCCGGAGCTGGCGAATGTGCAGCTCCCAAGCTACTCCAATATGCTTATTTGCACGGATATCAACCTTTAGCCATGGCAGAATTCTGGTGGGGGAACTCCCCAAAGGGTGAAATTCGACACCACGGACACTACTACCCCTCTTGTCGTCATAAGTGCGAACCCATCTTAGGATTTATGTTGCAAGGATTATCCGTTGAACCCAATCCGCTGCTCACTTCCGTCACCGATACCAACTTAGTGACAACCATTTATGAGGACGACCATATCATGGTAGTCAACAAACCGGCAGGCATGCTCTCCGTACCCGGAAAGACGGGGCAAGCCTCCGTCCTCAGCATCCTGCAAGAACGCTATCCCGATGCCACCGGCCCTTTATTGGTCCATCGGCTCGACATGGACACCTCCGGTTTATTGTTGGCAGCCAAAGACAAGGACACTCATGCCCAGCTCCAACAACAGTTCGAAAGCCGAAGTGTCAAAAAACGATACATTGCTTTGTTGGAGGGTATTCCCCAAGTAGCCCCCAAAGGCTTCATCCGGTTACCCCTCCGCCCCGACTTTGACAACCGTCCGTTGCAGATAGTAGACGACGAATGGGGCAAACCGGCCGTGACCCGTTACGAAATCCTCGGCAGTACAGATACCCATACCCGAGTAGCCTTCTACCCAGAAACCGGTCGCACACATCAACTGCGAGTACATGCAGCCCATCCCGATGGATTGAATTGTCCCATCGTAGGCGATCCACTTTATGGACAAGCAGCCAACTTCATGCATCTGCATGCCGAGTCTTTGGAGTTTAGGCATCCACATACATTTCAGAGAATTAAACTAACATCCGAAAATAAAGAAATATAAGTCAAAATCTCGATGAAACGGGAGAAAACGGTTATTTCATCAAGATTTTATACAACTTTTTACAACTTAAAGAACTTATAATAACTGAGTTATTAAATAAAAGCTAAAAAGATCCTTCATTCCTTCATATAAACTGGGAATCAAGCGATTCAGCTGAAGGGAAGTTATTTTTCCCTTCAGTTACCTAAAGACCTACTCCTACCGCAACAAGATGTAGCATCCATTAGCAGTAAGATGTAGCATCCATCGGCTGTAAGACGTATCATCTTACCGCAGTAAGATGTAACATCTTTCGGCGAACATGATTAATTTATCCTAAATAATTGCTTTATTATAAGGAAATATCTATCTTTGTTTGGTTTGTAAGTTACATACAATCAACATTTATTCATAGAAACATCCTATTTCATGATGCAAAATATAAATATTGCAGTAGCCGGCACCGGTTATGTCGGTTTGAGTATTGCCACCTTATTAAGCCAGCACCACCCTGTGACGGCAGTAGACATTGTCCCTGAAAAGGTGACAATGATCAATCAGAAGAAATCGCCGATTGTAGACAAGGAAATAGAAGAATACTTGGCTACCAAACCACTGAAACTCCGGGCTACCCTCGATGCGGAAGAAGCTTACCGGAATGCCGATTTTGTGGTAATCGCCGCACCGACCAATTATGATCCAGTTAAAAATTTCTTTGATACCTCAGCGGTAGAAAATGTCATTGAAAAGGTCATGGCTTGCAATTCCAATGCCATCATGGTTATCAAAAGTACTATCCCTGTAGGATATACAGAATCGGTCCGGAAGAAAATGGGATGTAACAACATTCTGTTCTCTCCCGAATTTCTCCGCGAAAGCCGAGCCTTGTATGACAACCTCTACCCTAGCCGCATCATCGTAGGACGCCCTGAAGGAAATACACGTTTGGAAGAAGCAGCACGCACCTTTGCCGCTTTGTTACAGGAAGGTGCATTGAAAAAGGACATTGACGTGCTTTTCATGGGGCTAACCGAAGCCGAAGCTGTAAAGCTATTTGCCAACACTTATTTGGCACTCCGGGTAAGCTATTTCAACGAATTGGACACATATGCCGAAATGAAAGGGCTAAACACCCAAGACATTATCAATGGTGTAGGTTTAGATCCACGCATCGGCAATCATTACAACAACCCTAGCTTCGGCTATGGTGGTTATTGCCTGCCTAAGGACACTAAACAATTGCTTGCCAACTACAATGATGTTCCTCAGAATATGATGAGCGCCATTGTAGAAAGCAACCGCACCCGGAAGGATTTTATTGCCGATCGTGTACTGAAACTTGCAGGTTGGTACGATTATTCGGAGAACAACCTCTATCAGGCCTCAAACACTAGACATCAACCTTCAGAAATTCCAACGGTAGGTGTCTATCGCCTCACCATGAAGAGCAACAGCGACAATTTCCGCCAAAGCTCCATCCAGGGAGTAATGAAACGTATCAAAGCCAAAGGGGCAAATGTCATCATCTACGAACCTACCCTCGAAGACGGAAGCCGTTTCTTCGGAAGTTTGGTCGTGAATGATTTGGAAGCTTTTAAAACACAAAGTCAAGCCATCATAGCGAACCGATACGATACTGTATTAGACGATGTGGCAGAAAAGGTTTATACCCGTGACATATTCCGAAGGGATTAAGTTGATAAAGAATAATTTACTAGATTGAAAAACAATTATTGAATATGAAAAATATCGTCATTACAGGTGGTGCCGGATTTATCGGCAGCCACGTGGTACGTTTGTTTGTAAACAAGTACCCAGAATATAACATCATTTGTCTGGACAAGTTAACATACGCCGGTAACCTTGCCAATCTGAAGGACATTGAAGACAAGCCGAACTACAAGTTCGTAAAAATGGATATCTGTGACTTCGAAGCGTTCTACCAGTTGATGCAGGACGAAAAAGTAGACGGTATCATTCATTTGGCAGCCGAAAGCCATGTGGACCGTTCTATCAAGGATCCGTTTACTTTTGCACAAACTAATGTCATGGGTACTTTGGCATTGCTTCAAGCAGCCAAATTGTATTGGGAATCGCTTCCGGAAAAATATGATGGCAAGCGTTTCTATCATATTTCGACCGATGAAGTATATGGAGCGTTGGAATTGACTCATCCGGAAGGTATCGAACCACCGTTTACTACCACAGCTTCGTCTTCTGAACATCATTTGGCATACGGTAAGGATTTCTTCTACGAAGATACTAAGTACAATCCACATTCTCCGTATTCGGCTGCGAAAGCCAGTTCGGACCACTTTGTACGTGCCTATCATGACACCTATGGCATGCCGACTATTGTGACCAACTGCTCGAATAACTATGGCCCCTATCAGTTCCCTGAAAAGCTGATACCGCTGTTTATCAACAACATCCGTCATCGCAAGCCGTTGCCGGTATATGGAAAGGGTGAAAACGTACGTGACTGGCTCTATGTAGAAGACCATGCCCGTGCCATTGACTTGATCTTCCACGAAGGAAAGACCGCTGAGACTTACAACATCGGTGGTTTCAATGAATGGAAAAACATCGACTTGATTAAGGTGATGATCAAGACCGTAGATCGTATTCTAGGCAATCCGGAAGGCTCTTCATTGGACTTGATTACCTACGTAACCGACCGTGCCGGACACGACCTCCGTTATGCTATTGATTCAACCAAGCTGCAAAAGGAATTGGGTTGGGAACCGAGTTTGCAGTTTGAGGAAGGTATTGAAAAAACAGTTCGTTGGTATTTGGATAATCAGGAGTGGATGGATAATGTGACTTCTGGGGATTATCAGAAGTATTATGAGACGATGTATAGTAATAGATAAAATCTAACAAAACAAAAGTTAAACTAGACATGAGAAAAGTAGCATTAATTACCGGTATTACCGGACAGGACGGGTCTTTTTTGGCTGAGTTCCTGATTGAGAAAGGGTATGAAGTACACGGCATCATGAGACGTTCATCATCATTCAACACAGCTCGTATTGAGCATTTGTATTTGGATGAATGGGTACGCGACATGAAGAAAAGCCGTTTAATCAACCTCCATTGGGGTGATATGACAGACAGCAGTTCGCTGATTCGTATCATCAGTCACATCCGACCGAATGAAATTTATAACTTGGCTGCACAAAGCCATGTAAAGGTGAGTTTCGACGTACCGGAATATACCGCCGAAGCGGATGCTGTGGGTACACTCCGTTTGTTGGAAGCCGTACGTATCTGCGGATTGGAAAAGACTTGCCGTATCTATCAGGCATCGACTTCAGAATTGTATGGTAAGGTACAGGAAGTTCCTCAGAAGGAAACCACTCCTTTCTACCCGCGTTCTCCGTATGGTGTAGCCAAGCAGTATGGTTTTTGGATTACTAAAAACTATCGCGAAAGCTATGGTATGTTTGCCGTAAACGGTATTTTGTTCAACCACGAAAGTGAACGCCGTGGCGAAACATTCGTTACCCGTAAGATTACTTTAGCAGCTGCCCGTATCGCTCAAGGGTATCAGGACAAGTTGTACTTGGGTAACTTGGATTCACTACGTGACTGGGGATATGCCAAGGACTATGTAGAATGTATGTGGTTGATTCTGCAACATGAGACCCCGGAAGATTTTGTGATTGCTACCGGTGAATACCACACGGTTCGTGAATTTGCCACATTGGCATTCAAGGAAGTAGGTATCGAACTTCGTTGGGAAGGTGAAGGAGTGGAAGAAAAGGGTATCGACATTGCTACCGGTAAGGTATTGGTAGAAGTGGATCCAAAGTATTTCCGTCCATGTGAAGTAGACCAACTTTTGGGTGACCCAACCAAAGCCAAAACATTATTGGGTTGGAATCCGTGCAAGACTCCATTCCCTGAATTGGTCCGTATCATGGTAGAACATGATATGAAGTTTGTGAAGAAGTTGCATTTGAAAGCACAACTTTAAAAATGAAGAAAGATGCTAAGATTTATGTGGCAGGACACCGCGGTATGGTGGGTTCTGCCATTATCCGTGAACTCCAACGGGAAGGTTATACCAACATCATTACCCGTACACATACGGAATTGGACTTATGCAGACAGGATGCTGTAGAACATTTCTTTGCAGAAGAAAAGCCTGAGTATGTTTTTCTAGCAGCAGCCAAGGTTGGTGGTATCGTAGCCAACCAAAGTGCATTGGCTGATTTCATGTACGACAACATGATGCTGGAGATGAATGTGATTCATGCCGCTTGGAAGAATCATTGCAAGAAACTGCTTTTCTTGGGTTCGAGTTGTATCTATCCTAGACTGGCTCCACAACCCATGCCGGAATCTTGCTTGTTGACCGGTGAATTGGAAAAGACCAATGAAGCCTATGCCTTGGCCAAAATTTCGGGTTTGAAGTATTGTGAATTCTTGAACAAGCAATATGGCACGGATTACATCAGCGTCATGCCAACAAACCTGTACGGTCCAAACGACAACTACCACCCTACCCATAGTCACGTTCTCCCGGCTTTGATCCGACGTTTCCACGAAGCAAAGAAAGCTGGATTGTCCTCCGTCACTTGTTGGGGGGACGGTAGCCCGTTGCGTGAATTCCTTTATGTTGATGATTTAGCCAACCTCTGTGTATTCCTAATGAATCATTATAGCGGTGATGAAACAGTGAATGCAGGTACTGGAAAAGAATTGAGCATCAAAGAACTGACCGAACTGGTAGCGGAAGCAACCGGATATAAAGGAGAAATACACTGGGATACCAGCAAACCAAACGGCACACCACGTAAACTACTGGATGTAAGCAAAGCCGAGAAATTGGGTTGGAAATACCGCACCGAACTGAAAGACGGCATCCGATTGGCCTACGAGGACTTCCTGAACAACCCGATGCGTGCGGAACGATAAAAGTTTCCTAAACATTCTTATATTATACGTTGTTTTAATGGATAAATAATTATCAACTATTAAAACAACGTATTTTTTATGATTATAGCAGTAGATTTTGACGGGACTATCGTAGAACATCAATATCCTGGAATCGGTCGAGAAAAACCTTTTGCTATCGACACCCTCAAAAAGTTGGCCAAAGAGCATCATCGACTTATATTATGGACTGTACGAGAAGGGAAATTACTACAAGAAGCTATCGACTTCTGCAAAGAGCGTGGTTTAGAATTCTATGCTGTCAATCGAAATTATCCGGAAGAAAAACATCCAACAGAACGCAAATTGAGAGCTGAAATGTGGATTGATGACCGGAATCTAGGTGGTCTTCCTGATTGGGGAACGATCTATCAAATGATACAAGATAATCTGACGTTCAATGATTTAATTAATCAATGTACCAAGGAATATGAGTCCATGTCTCAAATAGGTTTCTTCCGGAAATTATTCAAAAGCAACACATAACCCAATTTTATATATCCAATGAAAACAAATCATTTGCTTATAGGAGTATGTTCTCTCCTACTTTATAGTTGTACTTCTTACCAAAAAATCCCTTATCTTCAAGGCATTGAAGCTGTTAATGATACCCAAGAAATACTGCCTATGTATGATGCACACATCAGGCCAAAAGACTTGTTGACCATTACGGTTAACACAACGGACCCGGAAGCAGCTGCTCCTTTCAACCTGACAGTTCAATCGACAATCACTTCGAATCAAACATATACTGTAACTCAGCAAGCTGCTTTACAACAATATCTGGTAGATAATCAGGGAACGATTGATTTTCCCGTATTGGGAGAACTTCAAGTAAGTGGATTAAGCATCAAAGCGGCTGAGAACTTGATTCGAGTAAAGCTACAACCATATTTGAAGGAAACTCCAATTGTTACTGTACGCATGATGAATTATAAGATATCTGTTTTAGGAGAAGTAGCTAAACCAGGTACTTTTACGATCAGCAATGAAAAGGTCAACGTATTGGAAGCACTTGCTATGGCTGGTGATATGACCATTTGGGGAATCCGTGACAATGTCAAATTGGTTCGGGAAGATGAAAACGGGAAACGAGAAATCATTGTCCTAAATCTGAATCAAGCAGATATCGTAGACAGTCCTTATTACTATCTACAACAGAACGACATCCTATATGTAAGCCCGAACAAGACCAAAGCCAAAAACTCGGATACCGGTCAAAGTACCTCGCTTTGGGTAAGTGCCACCTCTATTTTAGTTTCCATTGCCAGTTTGCTGGTTACCATTTTTAAATAAGACTTTATGACAGAACATTCTTCACAAAAAGGCTTTGACATGTATGCCTTCTTTTTCAAGTATTTTGTATATTGGCCTTGGTTTGTAGGCTCCATTCTTTTGTGCCTGATGGGTACTTTTATTTATCTTCAATACCAAACACCCATGTACAATATTCAATCGGCTGTACTAATTAAAGAACAAGACCAGACACAAAAAGGGAACAATCAGGCATTGTCCGCCATTCAGGATTTAGGTATGATGACAATGACCAATAATTTTGACAACGAATTGCAGATTCTGAAATCGCATACGTTGGTCCGGAAAGTAGTGACCGATCTTGGATTATATATCACTCATACAGAAGACCGCTCCTGGGGATATGACATACCTCTATATCGAAATGAGCCTGTAAAAATATACATGAGTCCGGATGAAGCGGAATTATTGGAGAGTAATATCATCATCCGAATGAACTATTCGTCTCCAAAACAAATAGAAGCTGAAGTCCTGTATATACATCAAGGTATGGAAAAAAGTATCAATCAAGTTTTCGAACAGTTTCCGGCAGTCTTGCCTACCGAAATTGGAGTCATCACTTTCGAGCCGGATACTACGTTCCATATCAAAAGACCGATGAAACTGACTACCCATATCAATAACCCGAACAATTCGGCAGCCAGTTTCCGATCCAATATGCGGGTAGAACCCATATCGAAAACAACCACCATTGCTCAAATCAATGTCGTGAACACGGTTAGACAACGAGGAATTGACTTCATTTACCAATTGGTAAAAATCTATAATCAAGAAACCAACGACGAAAAGAATGAAGTGGCTCAAAAAACGGCAGAATTCATTGAAGAACGTATTGCCATTATTGATAAGGAACTCGGTAGCACTGAAGACACTTTAGCAAGTTTCAAGCAACGTTCACGACTGACTGACCTGCAAAGCGATGCCCAAATGGCACTTCAAGAAACATCCCGATATGAACAACAACTGACTCAAAATGCGACACAAATCAATTTGATTCAAGAGTTGTCCAATTATATCCATAACCCAGCTTATGCAGAAGAGGTTGTTCCTGCCAATGTAGGGATTCAAGACCAAAGCCTAGCAGAAGTAATCAACCAATATAATACTTTGATTGTAGAGAAAAAGAGATTGTTGCGTACTTCTTCGGAAAACAATCCAGCGGTCGTAAACTTGAATTCGGGAATCGATGCCATGCGTACGACAGTACAGACTACCGTAAATAGTGTTTTGCGAGGATTACAGATTAAAGAAAAGAACCTAGAACGTGAAGCTCGAAAGCACGAAGGTCGAATTAGCAATGCTCCGAATCAAGAAAAAGAATACTTGAGTATTGCCCGTCAACAAGAAATCAAGGCGAATTTATACACCATGTTGTTGCAGAAGCGGGAAGAGAATGCCATTACTTTGGCCTCAACAGCCAGCAACGGAAGAATCATTGAAATCCCCATGGCGGGAAAAGCACCCATCTCTCCGAAAAAGAAAGCATACATGATGGCTGCCTTTATAGTGGGGATATTGATTCCGGTTGTTTTCATCTATTTGAAAGAAAAACTTCAATACCAGATAGAAAACCGGAACGATGTGGAAAAGTTGACAAATATTCCGATATTGGCTGAATTACCGAAAAGTAACAGTTCACCTTCCAACAAAGGAAGCATTGTCATTCATGAGAATAAGAACAATATCATGGAAGAAGCATTCCGTACCCTTCGAACAAACTTACTATTCATGTTGGAAGCCGACAAGAAGGTTATTCTGATTACATCCTCCCGACCGGGAGAAGGAAAATCCTTTGTATCAGGAAACCTAGCCGTCAGTCTGGCTTTTTTAGGTAAGAAAGTCATCATTGTAGGATTGGATATCCGTAAATCAGGATTGGACAGAGTATTCGGATTCAAAAGTCAATTGAATGGGATAACCAATTACCTGAGCAATCCAGAAGAAAACAAGTTATCCGATTTGATCATCTCTTCCGGTATTAGTCCGAATCTTGACATTCTTCCACGAGGCATCATTCCTCCTAATCCGACGGAACTGATTGCACGCCCTACCCTAGAAAAAGCAATAGATGAACTAAAAAAGAAGTATGACATCATTCTACTTGACACAGCTCCCATTGCCATGGTCACGGATACCAGCCTCATCAGTCGGGTAGCCGATATCGGTCTCTATATTTGCCGTTCGGACTACACGCCTAAGGCTGCATTCGAATATATCAACACTTGGAAAGAAAATTCGAGCCTCAAGTTAGCTACGGTTATCAATTCCATCGACTTGAGCAAACGAAAGAACAGCATTCATCTTAACTATGGATATAAGTATGGTTATGGACACCAATACGGTTACGGATACCATGACAAAGGAAAAGGGTTACACTAAACAGTGTAACCCAATCTTTTTCTCCTCCATTCTCCCCAAAGCATCTTGGGTAGACAAGTTAGAATTCCCACGCAACGGGAAAGTTGTTTTTTAGGACTTTGGAAGATTCGATAGACAAATTCCAAATGCAACCGAATGACCCAATCCGGTGCCCGTTGTTCTATTCCACTATAGAAATTAAAAGCAGCCCCAACCCCAATCATAACGCCACGTTTAAGATACGGCTTCAACCTTCTCATGAAATAATCCTGCTTAGGAGCTCCCAAGGCTATCCAAATAATGGAAGCCCCATCCTTTTCAATCATCTCTGCTATCTCAGGATAGTCAAATTCATCGACAGATTTAAAAGGCAATTCGCAGAAAGTCATATTCATCACCAACGGATTGTAACGGGAAAGACGAAAGCGCAAGGCTGCCAATGTTTGAATATCGGTTCCTAGAAAGATCATCCGATGTTTACCTTGACTGACAATATCCTTGAAAATCATGGGACCACAGTATTGTTGTCTACGGATACCATAAATCCAACGAAGATACAAAGGTACCCAACCACTGTCACAAATGGCAAACATACCATGGTTTACGGTTTGCCGATATTCCGGATTGCGCTGTACGTGGTTTACCACCACACCATCGGCTACGCAAATATAGTCCGGCATACCGGAAGCAATTTGCCGGTCTATACAATTCCATACGTGTTCTTTGTCGAACTCATACCGAATATCAAAGAATTTCTCCATATGTAAGAACTAGTTTAAGATCTCAGAAAGGATCTGCTGGAAAGTCTTCTCAAAAGCATCCAGGGTATACCTTTCCTTGTATCTAAAACGTGCGTTCTTGCTCATTTGTTTTCTTAATTCATTGTTTGTCAACAACTTTTCAAATGCATTAACTAAACCGTTCACTTCTCTACGCGGACAAACAAATCCATTCTCCCCATCAACAATCATATCAGGAATGGCACCCTCATCGGTCGAAACAACCGGAAGTCCGTGTTGCATGGCTTCAACCAATGTCAATGGAAAACAATCCTCAAAAGTAGGTTGAACGAAAATATCGGCTTTCTGAAAGAAAAGCTCCTTAGCCTCACCATATTGAGGACCATGATAAACGACATATTCTTCCAAACCTCTTTGACTAATCTCTTCCTCCAAATGCCTACGGGTAATTTCCTTCGTTTCTCCTCCAACAAAATCGCATATAAAGGAATAACCTTTATCTTTCAGGATCTGACAAGCATCCAGCAATACATAAACTCCCTTGCTTTCAATCAAATTAGACAGAAACAAAAGATGAGGAACGGAAGAGTGACTAACTTCTTTTATATCAACAGGTGAAGACAATCCATTCGGACAAATATGTACTTGTTCCGGTCGAACCACCGAAGCTACATCTGAATACAACCTTTCCGACAAAAGAATAACTTCTGTATGACGAAAAATCCAGGGCATTAGCCAACGATAGGGCCAACGATATACTTCTTTACTCAATCCTTTATTGTGCAAATGAAGAATAACCTTGGGGGAAAACCATTTGCAAAGGGCAACAAAAGGTACATCTTTCAAGAAGCCGATTCCATGACAAGTAATCGCTAAATAGCATGCATCCCAACGATGAAAAAGAAGCTTATACATCATCTTGGAAAATGCACCGAAGAAACGAAAAATCTTTTTGACACAATGCTTTCCTATCTCGTTCATCTTCCGGGAAGTAGACAGATTTACATAATCAGTCTGGAAAGAACGATTAATCCGAGTACTATTCCGAATGGCTTGACTGACCATCGCTGAACCATGCACAGGAGGAGGCAAAGGAACAAGGAAAAGAATTCGAGACTTATCCATGAGCTATAAAATTTAAATGAGTGACCAAATGCTGCATGGATTCCTTATAAGGAATCTTTGTCAGACCCTTTTTCAATCCATCAGCATCCCGCTCAACGGGCCATTGACTGACTTGTCCCATCTTTTGGACCAAGTCATCTATATCATTCGGTTGGAATGTAAAACCATTCTCCCCTTCTACCACCAAGCAAGCAGAACCTGCTTTCCGGGAAACCAACACATAGCATCCAGCCAATAAGGCTTCATTCGTCACAGCTCCAAAAGCCTCCAGATAACTCGGTAATATAAAAACATCAGCCACATTGTACCATGCATTCAAAGCATCTCCTTCCAAACGTCCGGTAAACCGAGCCTGGACATTCAACTGTTTGGCCAGAAGTTGCAAATGATTCATCTCCGGACCATCGCCCACGATTACCAACAAGTTTTTCTTCGGATCCAAACGGGCAAATGCACGCAAAACCGTTTTTACATTTTTCAGCGCAACCAAACGTCCGACAAACAGAAAAACTTTCTTTCGGTCCAAAGAATATCGTTGTTGAAGGACATGAACCCGTTCCAAAACTTTACGATACCGCATACGGGCATATTCCTCTTCCTGAATAATTGGCAAGAAATAACCTTTTCCATAATGTTCCTGATACCAATCCCTTACCTGTGGATTGACCACAATGATATCATCCAAACGGGGAGCAATATAACGACGAGCCATACGATGCCACCAGGAAAAATCATTCTTGCCAACAATCATGTCATAACTATCGTCACAAAGAGTCACTACCTTATATTTCTTTCGCTTCCAATACCGATGCAACAAGACACGAATTGTTCCCAAACCAAACTCTTCGGTCAGTACCAAGTCCGGTTGATAGTCATTCAACTGTTTCCAGTAACCCCAACTGAAAGATCTTCCTCGAAAACGGAACAATTCCTTCAAATAAACGGGTCGAAACTGGAAACGAGTATAGATTTTCTGATAATCGAACGTCTGGTCACGCAAGTTCCAATACCTTAAACAAATCCGTGTTTGAAAAGCCTTGCTCAAATCGTTAAACAAATCAATGCGATAAGGCGCAATGGTAGGATGAAATATCAATAATTTAGTCTGTTTACTCATGTTTTATTCTTATTTATCAGTTCATCGTACAATTGATCGTGAGAATCAATGAAAGCTTGCAAAGAAAACTGTTCCACTGCTCTTCGATGACTCTCTTCGGATTGTTTGAATCGAAGCGTTTGATTATCCCAAAGATGAAGAATCATTTCTGCCCATTGTTTGGCATCGTAAGCAGAAACAAGATACCCATTCTCTCCATCCTTAACCAATTCAGGCAATGCCCCTTTATCGGCTACAATGCAAGGACAATACATCTCCATGGCCTCTGTTACCGCTATACCGAATCCTTCAGTGGTAGCCGGATGAACGTAAATGGCGCATTGATTCAAATAAGCAGGGACATTATTGGTATAACCGACCAACACTACCTGATTATTCAAATGACACTTGTCCACTAAATTGGTAATCTTCTCTCGCTCCGGACCATCTCCCAAAATATATAGCTTGATATCCTTTCGTCCGTATTGATTACGAATCAGGTTCATGGCTTCAATCAACACCAATACATTTTTCCGTTCACAAAGTCCGGATGTGGTAACCAACCATTTCCTATCCTTTAACGGAGTAATGGCCGGTACGACATTGACAGCCCCATTGTAAATAATCCGAGTGTGTTTCTTCTTTAACAATGGATAAGTATCTTCATACAACCGCTTGATATATTGGGAAATAAAAACATAATTCGGAACAGAGAACAAACCTGCTCCCACCAAAGCTCTCCGATAAAAAGGCAATTCCTTATCGAAACCGACTATGGAACGTATCATCTTTATCTTCGGATGCAACAAACGGATAAAGGGAGCAAACAAATTCTCGAAATGGAAATAGAAATGGATGATATCAATATCATGGGTACGGACAAGGCGATGAATTTCCTGCACATGCTTCCATACCTTCCGATTATGAATTCCATACGATGCTGGTACACCGATTGAAGCATAATAAGGAAGCTCACTTTCTATTTCCAACTGATTTTCAGTATACCCCGGATGATACAGATAATGCTGATGCCGGGAAGACTTCATCAATGCACGAAGTTTAGTCACCGTACCTCCCATTGGAGTTACAGCCGATATTACATTCAAGATTCTTGCCATATTTCTATTTTATTATTCTGAAAAAGATATGCGTATACCAATGCCAATACAATGATGCCTTGAGGATAGGAAAAGACAGACCAAGTCACATTTACGGCATAAAAAGAGATAACCATTAGGATAAATGGAAGAGTTTGTCGGTTCCAGGTAGTCTTCCAAAGAAAATAGCCTGGAACCAATAGAAGCAGAATCGTCCCTATCAACCCAAAACGTCCCAACAGATCAACATATCCTGCATCCACAAAGGATAAATCGGTCATATAGGAACTACTATCCGCCATGGAATTCAAGGAAACCAATCGGGTATCTCTGGACAAATATCCATATCCTCCTAAAAACTCCTTAGCTATCAGTTGCCAACGGAACTCATTATAATAAGATCGGGAATCCAAGGCAGCTTGGTGTTCTTTCCAAATATGCCACAAGGCTTCTTCGCAAATGATTCCAATAACAAACAGTAATACTACCGAAAATGCCAACATCATCCAAACAAGTGGATGCTTTACGCTTTGCGATAGAAAAATCACTCCTAAAATGAAAAGTGCCACAACCAACAAAGAGAAATAACCGCCCACATAGATACCTCCCAACAAGACTACGCATATCCATAGATTGTTAAGAGCAAATGGATTTTCCTTCGTTAGTTGGTAACAGAAGGCAAACAACATGAAAGAGTCAAAGAAACATTGGATGAAATCCTGTTTAATATAATAAGGTGGACGTATAGGTATCCCTATCCAATTGACAATATAAAGCGAAGCATAATAAACCGCAATGATTGTCAGGAAGCGGAAGAGCTTCTCCCATTCCATTTGCTTATAAAAAGCGATGACATAAAATAGGAAGAAGTAAGCCGTCATCGACTTGGAAGCCTTAACGGACAACATCCATCCTTGATGACCATCTATAATTGGCTTTATTAACCCATAAAGATAGAACATAGAGAGAAAAATAATAACCGCCTTGATACGAACATCTATCTCTATCCATCTAAAAATAACCGGGAGAAGAGCCAACAAGTTGAAAAGAAACTCACCATATTCCACTCCTCCTATCAGAATATCCTGATTAAACCAACCTAAATAAGAAGAAACGTAGATGAAATACCCCATCACATAACGAGTAGGATGAGTAAAACTCCACGTTGTTAAAACGAATGCATAGACAATATTAATTAAAATTTCCATACTCAACCTCTTAAACGAATAATACTTGTCTTTTTAGATAAATAAAACAAAGTGCCCCAAAAGAAAGCGGAGATAAATACATTGCATAATGCCAAGCTCATCAAGATATTCAAATGAAAGACTTCCGCCATCGACAGATACAATAGAACAAATAGGACAATATTAGCCAAGAATACCATCGACAAACGATTGGTCTTTCCTTCTCCCTGCAAATAGAAAGACAAGGGCTGACTCATGAGTAAAAAACAGGAAGCAACTGCATTCACCATCAATATTTGGCCAACGAACACTAAATCAACGGAAGCTTTTTGAAAGAAATAGTCCGTAATTGTATCGTTGAAAACAACCATAACTCCAACAAACAAAAGACCGACTCCCCCATTAAGCAACATAACCGTAAATAGTTTTTTCGCTACTTTGTGTGGTGAATGACAACTCAATGAGAACAAAGGTCTGAAAAGAGAAGCACACAAATTGATGACCGACATCGATAGTTTTTCAACCACATCCACAATCCCAATGGATGCCAAATTCGGTCCCATGTATATCACTGTTAATCTTGGCAAGACACTGTAAATGCTGTTCAATACACTGAAACGGAAAAAATGAAATCCTTGCTTCACCAAGGTCTTCACGACCTCCCAAGAAGGTATACTAATTTCCCAACGGACAAATCGATGAATCATATACATATAGTAGGCAGTAGCAACAGCAATGGCTATCACGGAAGAAAACACATAGAAAGAAAGACTGTTCCAAGTAAACAAGTTAATGACATATAAGATATTCAGCATCATTATTTTAAGCGTAAGCCCATGATTAACATGATGAAGCAAGAAGAAGCTTTCCAATATCGAACATAAGTATTGATCAAAAACAGTTAATATCAAAACTAGAAAACTCGCCATCACGACGATTGTATAATATGAATCTGTTTCCGGTAAAGATTGACCCAATACTGGAAATCCTGCCACCAACGCAACCACTCCTCCACCCATAATCAAAGAACAAATGATCAATACCATGATGCCTTGTCCTGTTAGGTATTGATTCTTCCGATAAAAATCTACCGAACGTTCATTCAACAAATAAACCAACGATTTGGAAAGCCCTAAATCGAACAAACTGGAAAAAGAAATGAAGAAGGAAGTCAGTGCTACATAACTATACTTGTCCAACCCTATGCTACGAATAATAAAAGGAGTCAGAACCAAATTAGCCAAAGCACTCACACCCACACGGATAAAATTTGTCTTTGCGTTGCTTATCAAATATTTACGGGCAGATACTTCTGTCATAGTCTTGTCTTTTCAACAATAATGCGGTTAAACCAAAGAGTTGCTATCATCCAGATCAATAAATCGAGTACAAACACCCAACTCCCTGGTACTCCCATATGTATTAAAGTGTAAGTCAGCACAATGAAACTAACACACAACAGTTGAATCAGTACCAACGAACGACGAGGAGTAAATCCCATCTGCAAAAACAAATGATGAATATGGCTCTTGTCGGGCTTAAAAGGATGTACTTTGCGGCGCAAACGTCCAATAACCACCCTACATACATCCAAACAAGGAACCAACAAAAGGCTAAATACCAACACGACCGGTGCTCCATCCACATTCAAGGATGCTTGTCCGGTAACCATAATATACTTAACAGACAGTAAGCTCAAGATAAAACCTAAAGTCAGGCTTCCGGTATCACCCATGAAAATCTTACGTCCTCGACTGGCATTTCCAAACACATTATAAATAGAAAATGGAATCAATGCACCAAGACAAGCAAAAGAAAGGAGTGCAAACATCCAATGTCCATGTAAAACAAAACCACTTCCCAACAATACCAATGCCTCCATACATATACAAGAAGCAAGTCCATCAATTCCGTCAATCAAGTTAATGGCATTGATAATGAATACTGTCAAGAGCATAGTTAGAGGAACTCCTATCCAAGGAGATATTTCTCCAATTCCGAACAATCCATAAAAGTGATGAATGGAAAGGCCCGCCAAAGGAATAAAAGCTGAAGCCATAATCTGCACCAAGAACTTCCGGCGATAGGAAACACCAATCAAATCATCACAAACACCGATGATATAGAGCAACAGAAGGCCTATCATCAAGCAAAGCAACTCACTGATGATATTGTTACCAAAGAAGGTCGTAGTTTCCATCCCCGTATAAAGCCTCAACAAACTGATTCCACATAAGGTCAGAAGGATAACGGGGAAAAACATAACTCCCCCCAAACGAGAAATAGGTCGATGATGTACCTTTCGGATATCCGGAACATCAAACAAACGTTTACGAAGGGAAATAATCAAAATACTGGGAATAATCAATCGTCCCAATAAAGCCGCCAATAAAAACCCTAAAATTAGAAGGGATACATATTCCATCATCTGTCGTTTTTCTTTTTTTCATTATAACAACAGAATGGAATGTTTGTTTAGTACATAAAAAAAGCGATGTGACCATCACATCGCTTTTCTCTATCAATTGAACAACTTGATACCTATAAAATAGGTTCGAGGTTGTGTTGGTCCGTAGAAATAACCAGAATCTCGGTAAGTACCCTTATCCAAGTCTTTTTGGAATGCATTGAAGATATTCTGTACACCCCCATTCACTTGAAGCTTCAAATGCTCATTCAATACAAAAGTATAGTTCAACTTCGCATTGAAATCGAAGAAATCCGGAGTATGAACCAATTCATCCTGCTTGATATAGCTATATGGGAAATCAACAGGAATTTCATCGGTCGGTGCAAAATGTGGAACATGCATACGACCGGTATAAATACCCGACAAAGAGAAATCAAAGTTACGGAACGGAGCTGCTGTAAAGGTGAAATAACCATAGCAATTCGGTGTACGAGGCATATTCTTGGTTCCAGCTACCGATTCGTCTTCACTCCAATAAGTCAATTCATCGTAACGGCTACGCTGTACAGTGAAGCCAACCTGCAAAGAAGCATCGCGACCATGGGCAATCTTACCGTCAATATTTACCCCATATACCTTAGCACCGCTACCATTCCGACGTTCTTGCAATGTATTTCCTTGATTATCTACCCCTACATTCTGTAAATAGAACACATCCTTTAGTGAAGTGTAAAATCCTTCAATCAACAAATTGGTCTGGAAATGTCCAATCTGACCGCTCAAATCAACCGATCCACTGAAGCTATTCGACTTCTCCGGTTTCAAACCATCGGCCAAATGAATCAACACCCCTTCACCACCTACGGCTGTAATATGAAGGTCTTCGTCATAGGCTTGCGGTGCACGGAAACCAGTTGACCATGTCAAACGACCTTGGAAAGCATCACTCGGCTTGTAAAGCATATTCACACGTGGACTAAAGATCAGATTGTCAATCAAATTGTGGTCGTCCAAACGGAAACCTGCCAACAAAGTGAAATCGTTCATCTTCCATTCATTCTGGAAGAAAGCACTGGCAATACGTACCTTTTGTTCCAAATCGCGATTATAACCAGCCATGATATCGTGCATATTATTATGCTGATACTCCATACCGGCTGTAAAAGTAGCTGGAGAGAAAAGTACCTTATCGAAATTTCCTACATACATACCACCGCCAACAAACGTCAAGTCTTTGGTCTTACCATAAGCATTCGGATCTTGTTGTGCACCATAGTAACTATTACGGTCTACATGCTGGGAAGAAGCAAAGAACGACAATTTATGTTTGTATTCTTTCCAGAAAAGGTCGTAAGTCAAGCCACCACTATTGATCACGTGCTTGGTCTGTTCGGTAATATCACTTTCGAACGGTTCAAGATCGAACTTATTACCACCTCGACGGAATTCATTGGTCGTATGATATTCGATATTCAAACGGCTAAATTGAGTAGGACGATAGTAAGCACGAAGACCGAAAGTATTCATGTTCAACTTACCGATTTCCGAGAAACTGTCCCCATCAACATCATATGGATTACGATTACGATACGACTGATAAACGGCAATACCATAGACATTGTCTTTGGAAACGAGAGAAGCATTGGCTCCCATGTATTGTTCCCATGTATCTCCATTGACATTCGACATGGTAGAAGATACCTGGAATGAATTACTTACCGGATCCTTCGTAATAATATTAATGGTACCACCTACAGCATTGGCACCGAATAAGGCTGAACCACCACCACGAACGACTTCCACACGTTCAATCATATTGGTAGGAATCTGTTCCAAACCATAAACACCCGAAAGAGCACTGATAATCGGACGGCTATTAATCAAAATTTGTGAGTAAGGCCCTTCCAAACCATTGATACGTACTTGTGGGAAAGCACAGTTCTGACAACTATTTTCCACACGGAGACCAGATTGGAAATTAAGGGATTTAGCCAAGTCTGTAGAATTGACCGTTTCAAAAAGCTTGGCACTCATAACATTGACCACTACTGGAGCCATCTTACGGCTTACTTCATTTCGATTGGCCGAAACCACCACTTCATCGGTAGTAATACCTTCTTCTACCAAAGCTATGTGTACATCGGTGGTATATTCATTGCTAACGGTTACCTTTTTTTCTTGAGTGGCAAATCCCAACAATTGAACACGCAAGGTATATGTGCCTGCCGGTACCTTTGTAAAACGAAAATGACCGGTATCATCCGACACTGTACCTTCACCGGTTTCAACAATCAAAATAGCAGCATAAGGCAAATGCTCTTCTGAATATTTCTCAATTACGTGACCTCTAATTATATTACCGTGCTTTACCGGATTATTTTCATAGGCATGCACGTTTAACGCTGTACCCATCACCATGAGCACAAGCGACAAAATCATTTTTTTCATGTATTGTTTATTTTTCTGTTTTTGTTCTTGTTATTTATTCTCCAAAGTCAAAAACAGAAAGGGGGAGCACGTAGAGAAATGCAGGCAGCATACAAATCGGACAAAGTCCGTGCTTTGCGCTCGCATTCCAGGGTATCGAAAACAGACAACTCGACTTCATCTACAGATACAAAGACCGGTTCTGTACCCATCCAATCCGAGATTTTAGCCAATGTCAGAATCTGAGTTTCACTATGTGTATGTTCATTATCTGCCGAAGGGTGAGAGTGCACAATCATCACGCCATTGACATAATGGACGTGAGCAAACATTGTTATACTAACCTGATAGGTGACAAACAATGTCAGCAAAAATAAAGGTATGAATATGTACTCTTTCTTCAACATTTTTCTAAAATTGGGCGCAAATATAGTTTATTTATGTTAATCCTACAAATATCATCTAAAAAATACTTACTTTTGACTATCAAACTATATCATTATGAAAAGAAATCTACTCACTGTTCTCTTGTTTGCGTTTTGTATATTGGGAAACGCACAAAACAAATTCAATCTTTCAGGTATTACCTCTTTAGTAAATTATGGAATCGATTATTCATTGGCCAAAGTGTTTGGAGGAAAGGAAAGTGGTCACCAATATTGGGTTACGTATGCAGATATCAATGAACTGTTCATTTCCAAATCCAAAACTTTTGATATCGGAAAACGATTGGGCATTCCTGTGGAAGTAGTATCATTACAAGCTGTAAACGATGTAAACAAACAAATCAATCCGGATCATATAAAAACAACGGACAACAATTATATGCCTACTGAAGCGCAGATAGCAGAAGCCGTTAAAAAGCTTCCTATCCTCTCTCAAGAAGAAAAATATGGCATCGTCATGATTTGTCTGTTCATGAACAAGGCTACCGATCAAGCTACCTACCAATTTGTGGTATTCAACACCAAGACTAGAGAAATAGTCGAACAATGGACCAACACAGGGAAAGCATTAGGTATTGGATTAAAGAATTATTGGAGCTTTTCCGTACATAATGCCATAAAAAAGATAAAATAGTATCATTATCGCCTTTCCGAATTTCCTAATTTTGTAGAAATAAGAATATTACACTATGAAAGACAGGAAATTCGGATATTTCGATGATGCCAACCGTGAATATGTCATCACTGATCCCAAGACTCCGTGGCCGTGGATTAACTATTTAGGCAATGAAGACTTCTTCTCGCTGATCTCCAATACCGCCGGTGGTTATTCTTTCTACAAGGATGCCAAATTCCGACGCATTACCCGCTATCGATACAACAATGTACCGATGGACAATGGCGGACGTTATTTTTATATCAATGACAATGGTACCATCTGGTCGCCAGGATGGAAACCTTGCAAGACACCCCTCGATTTTTATGAATGTCGTCATGGTATGAGCTATACCCGGATAACCGGAGCCAAGAATAGTATTGAAGCCAGTATTCTATTTTTCGTCCCCTTGAATACTTGGGGAGAAGTGCAGAAAATGACTCTTCGGAATACGTCCAATGAAAAGAAGCATTTCAAGCTATTCTCTATGGCCGAATGGTGTCTGTGGAATGCTGCAACCGATATGGAAAACTTCCAACGTAACTTTTCGACGGGGGAAGTAGAGGTGGACGGTTCTGTGATTTACCACAAGACAGAGTACAAGGAACGACGCAATCATTATGCTTTCTATAGCGTCAATGCTCCAATTCAGGGTTTTGATACAGATAGAGAATCATTCATTGGACTCTACAATGAATTCCGTGATCCTCAACAAGTAATAGAAGGACAACCAGCCAATAGTATCGCTCATGGATGGAGTCCGATTGCTTCGCATTATCTTGATATAGAACTGGAAGCTGGAGAAAGCAAGGAATATGTTTTCTTATTAGGATATGTCGAAAATGAGCAAGATGAAAAATTTGCAGAAGAAACACCAGGATTACTGCATAGCGGCTCCTCTCCTATCATCAATAAGAAAAAAGCCAAAGCACTGATTAGCGCATTGGACACTTCAGAAAAAGTGGATGCAGCCTTTGCTGAACTGAAAGCTTATTGGGACGACTTACTCGATATCTATGTATTGAAGAGTGAAGAAGAAAAACTGGACCGAATGGTAAACATCTGGAACCAATATCAATGCATGGTAACCTTCAACATGAGCCGTTCGGCTTCGTTCTTCGAAAGTGGTATCGGTCGCGGTATGGGTTTCCGCGATTCCAATCAAGATTTGGTTGGGTTTGTTCATCAAATACCGGAACGTGCCCGTGAACGTATCATTGATATTGCATCGACTCAATTCCCGGATGGTGGTTGTTATCATCAGTATCAACCACTGACAAAGCGAGGCAACAATGATATTGGTGGCGGTTTCAACGACGACCCGATGTGGTTAATCTTTGGAACAGTAGCCTATATCAAGGAATCGGGAGACTTCTCCATTCTGGACGAGCCCGTTCCTTTTGACAATATACCAGGATCAGAAGTTTCATTATTCGAACACCTACGTATTTCGTTCAACCATGTCATCGAAAATTTGGGCCCACACATGCTTCCTCTCATCGGACGTGCCGATTGGAACGATTGTCTCAATCTGAATTGTTTCTCTTGGGATCCGAACGACTCTTTCCAAACGACCGAAAACAAAACCGATGGTTCCAAAGCAGAATCATTGATGATTGCCGGACTTTTTGTGGTCTGCGGCCGTGACTATGTGGAGCTTTGCCAACAAATAGGCAAATCAGAAGAAGCCACACGTGCCCAACAGTTCATCGACCAAATGGTAGAAGCAGTCAAACAACATGGATGGGATGGTGAATGGTATCTCCGTGCCTACGATTATTTCGGTCGTAAAGTAGGTTCTAAAGAAAACGAAGAAGGACAAATCTTTATCGAATCGCAAGGTTGGTGCAGCATGGCCGGGATCGGTTTGGAAGAAGGTATGGTAAAGAAAGCACTCGATTCTGTCAAGGAACGATTGGATTGTGAACATGGGATTGTACTGAACAATCCTGCTTTCACCAAATATTTCGTAGAATACGGAGAAATATCCTCCTATCCTGCCGGTTACAAAGAAAATGCAGGTATCTTCTGCCACAACAATCCATGGATCATGATTGGGGAAACCGTATTGGGACGTGGCGATTATGCCTGGGATTATTATCGTAAAATATGTCCGTCGTATACCGAAGACCGAAGTTCCTTGCATAAAGTGGAACCTTACGTTTATTCTCAAATGATAGCAGGTAAGGATGCAGCCCGTCCCGGCGAAGGAAAGAACAGTTGGCTGACTGGCACTGCCGCATGGAATTATTATGCTATCACCCAATTCATTTTAGGAATCAAACCTGCCTACGATGGATTGGAAATCAATCCTTGTATCCCGTCTACATGGAAAGAATTCAAAGTGAAACGCAAATTCCGTGGTGCTATTTATGATATTACCGTTCAAAATCCATATGGTATTTGCAAGGGAGTTCAATCATTAATAGTAAATGGTAACCTAATAGAAGGAAACATCATCAAGCACCAACCCGGACATCATCAAGTATTGGTTACTTTAGGATAAAAGGGAATAATATATCTGTTAACACCAATTGTCATTCAGAGCGAAGCGAAGACGAGTTGTTGAGCCAAAGGCGAAAAATCTCGGAAACATCCACATACCATATTAGTATATGCTACCGAGATTTTTCGGACAGAGTCCTCAACAACTCGTCTTCCTCCCTTCGGTCGTCTGAATGACAAATAGTGTCAAGAAGTTTATTAGGATGTTTTAGCCAATATATAGCATACACCTTCTTCACATTGGAATTGGTTTACCCGCTTATCACGGATTAATACCAATATAGCCATGCATAATTCAGTCGTACTGAAAGCAGTAATCTCCTGTAACTTGGAAAGTGTGTATCGATAACCTGTCTTCATCACCTCCATTATTTTCTCTGCATTCTTCGTCATTTTCTTTCTGTCCATAGTCTTTGTTTTTTAGTTTTTGAATCGTTTGAATTAAATAGTAACGTTGTCCGTGTTTATAAGTTCAGCCGTATTTTTCTTTTAAGCAAAGATAGTGAATATATACATACGTTTTTCTGAAGATACATTAAAGAATGTAAGGAGATGTTTGAATAAGAAAAAAAGCCTTAAATGAAAAATTTTTCATTTAAGGCTTGCAGATTCAAAAATAAGTAGTACCTTTGCATCGCTTTTGAAAAGGAGCACTTCTACAAAGGAAGTTTTGGAGAGATGGCAGAGTGGTCGATCGCGGCGGTCTTGAAAACCGTTGTACTGAGAGGTACCGGGGGTTCGAATCCCTCTCTCTCCGCTGAACGTTACGGACAAAACCGGACAACAAACAGACAAGTTCCACAAATTCAATGATTTGTGGAACTTTTTTTATCCCCTTGTGTCTGCCTTAAAGTACATTTTTTCGCCCCTAAAAGACAAGGTTTCTAACCTAACTCGTACCCCCGACAAACAAAATCAAAAAGGGGGTACAGATAGTCGGAAATTGGCGAACTTCTGTCGGTGTTTGGCGAGCCTGCATAAAACCCATTTTTAAGCATTTACAGTATTTTTGTAACTAAAAAGTGAGTATATGAAATCGACATTCAACATTTGCTTTTATGCAAAGAAAGACAAGCAGAAAGCAGGCGGTGCGTACCCCCTTTTCGCCCGTATCACAGTGGACGGTGTGGCAAGCCGTTTTAATACTAAATTGGACGTGCTGCCTGAAATGTGGGACGGTAAGGCTGGCAAGGCTATCGGACGCACGGCAGAAGCCGGACGTATCAACCGTATGTTAAGTGATATAAACGCATCGCTGAACACCATCTACCACGAAATGCAGCGGCGTGATAATTACGTTACTGCCGAGAAAGTGAAAAACGAGTTTTTGGGACACAGCGAGAACCACGAAACCATCCTTACCTTGTTCCAAAAGCACAATGAGGACGTGAAACAGCTTGTTGGCATATCCAAGACGATAGCGACCTACCGCAAGTATGAGGTTACACGCCGTCACCTTGCGGAGTTCATACAGAGTAAATATAACCTTTCTGATATTTCCATCCGGGAAATAACCCCGATGTTCATTACCGATTTCGAGTTGTATTTGCGTACAGCCTGCAAGTGCGGTTACAACACCACCGTCAAGTTCATGCAGTTTTTCAAGCGCATCATCATCATAGCCCGAAACAATGGCATACTAGACAAAAACCCGTTCGCCAGCTATAAAATCCGGCTGGAAAAAGTGGACAGGGGCTATTTGACGGAAGACGAGATAAAAATCATTCTCAAAAAGAAAATGGCTTCCGAGCGTTTGGAACACGTCAGGGACTTGTTCATCTTTTCCTGTTTCTGCGGTCTGGCTTACAGTGATGTCGCCAACCTGCGGCAAGAGAATATCCGAAAGTCATTTGACGGCAATCAGTGGATAATGACGAAGCGGCAAAAGACCAACACGGACGTGAATGTTCCCTTGTTGGATATTCCCAAAATGATATTGAAGAAATACAAAGGCAAGCTGCCGGACGGAAAGATATTACCTATAATCAGCAACCAAAAGCTGAATGCCTACCTGAAAGAGATTGCAGATGTGTGCGGGATTAAAAAGAACCTCACATTCCATCTTGCAAGACATAGAAATTTATCTTACTCTCTGAAAACGAACAGATTACAGAATTAAGATTTTAGACTGCTAACGATTTAGA
>SUXY01000100.1 GCA_015060705.1 Bacteroides sp.
GATTTCGTCCAACGCCTTGCGGTTCTTTTCCTTGCATTCATCCAACGGATAACCGATCGGTACCAACACCACCGGTTCGAGGTTTTCCGGAAGCTGAAGCACTTCGCGGCACAAGGCAGCATTGAAATTGCATACCCAACAAGTAGCCAAACCTTGTTCTGTCGCTGCCAAGCAGATATGTTCTACCGCAATGGCAATATCGATATCGGCATGATCTTTGTTGTCTGCACGACGATGCCAGGACTCTTCGTGATTGGCACAAGCCACGATGATGCAAGGTGCGGTAGAGAGCCAGTCGCGCTTGTAGCAAGTCTGCAATTGGGCAATGGCTTCCTTATCGGTCACAATACGGAAACGCCACGGTTGGAGGTTCACAGCCGATGGTGCCAAACGCACACATTCCATGATATAATCCAACTTCTCAGCCTCCACAGGGCGAGTATCATAATTGCGCGATGAATAACGCGCTTTCACTAATTCCAAAAAGTTCATAAGCTTTTTCATTTTTTCGTTTGCACAAAAATAATAACTTTGCACCAATTAAACGATAAAAGAAATGAAGAAACTTGTCATATTCGATTTGGACGGCACTTTACTGAATACCATCGCCGACTTGGCAGCTGCCGCCAATTATGCTTTGCAACAATTGGGTTATCCTACTCATCCCGTAGATACCATCCGTACGTATGTAGGCAATGGCATCAACAAACTACTGGAACGTTCATTACCCGAAGCGGAACGGAACGAAGAGAATGTCTTGCGGATGCGTGGCCATTTCGTACCTTATTATGATAAGCACAATGCAGATTTAAGTTGCCCTTATCCGGGTATCGTTGCTTTATTGGAAGAACTTCAGCATAGAGGAGTAATGATAGCGGTTGCTTCCAACAAGTATCAAACAGCCACTGCCGAATTGGTCAAGCATTACTTCCCGACCGTTGACTTCATCGAAGTATTGGGACAACGGGAAGGTATCGCCGTCAAACCCAATCCTACCATTGTATTCGATATCTTGAAGAAAGCAAAGTCCTTACAAGAAGAAGTACTCTATGTAGGCGATTCGGGAGTGGATATGCAAACGGCTATCAACTCCGGTGTAGATGCCGTAGGAGTAACATGGGGCTTCCGTCCGAAAGCTGAATTGGAAAGCTTCTGCCCGAAAGGAATAATTGATACAGCAAATGAGTTATTAGCATTTATTTGATTCGTTTCAAGAACTCCCGAATATCATTCTCCAACTTCTTGTACACCGGCGATTCCTTAAAGCCGGTGTGCTTACGAAGTACCACATCGATACTCAACATACGGCGTTCATAGCTGGTCAATTCATTGCGATACTGGGTATGATGTTCCGCCAAATACTTGATTTCTTCCTCACGTTCCCGACGAAGCGCATTGCATATAGG
This sequence comes from Bacteroides sp., assembly GCA_015060705.1. Taxonomy (GTDB): domain Bacteria; phylum Bacteroidota; class Bacteroidia; order Bacteroidales; family Bacteroidaceae; genus Phocaeicola. The sequence continues at coordinate 1,407 of SUXY01000100.1, forward strand.
CGTCAACACTTTCATCACCACACTTTCCATGATGTGATGTCCTTGAATGAACATATAGGTATTCTCCGGAGTTACTCCCAAATATGTAAACTCAGCCTTCATTGCTTCGATTTCGTCCAACGCCTTCGGATGTGTCTTCTCCAAGTCCTGCAATTTATGCTTCACCCGTTTCTCCATCGCCATCAAGCAATGCTCCGGATGCCGTACACTGACATGATCCAACCGGACATACGAGCAGAAATCCGTCAATGAAAATTCGTTCAGGTTGCGTTTACGATAAAACCAGACCGACCAAATGAACAACGGATAAGCTATCTGAGAATACATGGTCATGAATCCGACCAAGTCGACCAACGGATGATCATTTAAAGTAGCCATTACACAAGCTTCATGCAAACTCTCCGCATAACATTGATAGTTTTCGATAGCATAAGCATAGGTCTGGAATACAAAACGGCTATTGTTTATCTGGCGGGAAGTGGAGGTAACTCCTTGTAACAAATAATCGTAATCACTATCCACGCAAGCCACCATATTCTCACCCAAGCGAGAACCCAGTTGATTCATCAGTACAGATTTCTTGCCTTTGCAAAGCGACTTGTTGGAAGGAAGCATGACCTCGAAGTAGCAAGTATCATCCTCGAAATCCGAAAAGATAGAATGCCAAAACGAAATATCGTCGTAACTTTCCACATAAGCAATGATTCTTCGCTTCGCCTTCTTCGACTTCAGCCGATTGGCTGCGCCGATGTACAAGGAAGACAGATTGTCCGACAAACGCTTTCCCATAACAATCCGTATTAAAGGGTGGTAATATCGCTGACTTCAGTCACAGCATCCATCCAACCATTCATAATCATGGCCGGTGAATGAGTAGTCAGAATAATCTGCACATTTGGATTCAGTTCACGAATCAAGCCGATGAGACGTTGCTGCCATTCCACATGAAGGGAAACTTCAGGTTCGTCCATAAAAAGCACACCACTCTGATTGTCCTGTACCAATACGGTCAACAATATAACCAACAACTGTTTTTCACCCGATGACAATTGATAAGGATAGAGTGTATCACCATCCTGTTCGAAAAGAATCTCATTACTCTTACGAATTATGGTCTTCCCTGTCTCGCCATATAAGTCATCAATCAAGTCCAGGAATTTGGTTTTAGGAAGAGAGATTTTGGTCGCTTCTTCGGGATGTCCTGAAGTGAGACATTCGATAATACGATTGCCTATGTTCACTTGATAATCGAGATAACGGCGTTGCAATTGGTAGAGTTGCCAATCGAGTTCCGACTTCACGTTCTTGTCCGCCATCTTCTCCATCAAGTCACCATGAATCAACGGGCGGTCAAAGCTTCGAATGACATCGTAATGAATATGGGTAGCATCTTCCGGGAAGAAAACAAAACGAACGCCCAATGATTCGTCATTACTCAACGAACCTCCTTCGAGCATATCGAGCATATTCACCGACTTATTGAGAATCGTACTCTTTCCCCCACCGTTCACACCACTAAGGATGTTTACGTCCGGCTTCAAATCCCAAGAGATGTTCTTACGACCCCAAAGACCCTTTATTTCAATGCGCTTAATGTATTCAGCTTGTTTTTTCATAGTGATGAACTTTTGTATTGGAACAAAGATAAGGAAATAAAAAAGGAATGACAACATTGTCATTCCTTTTTTATTCGATTTATTTCTTCATTCCAATTTTCAGCTTAGCAGTAAGCCACTTACGTACCGGTTCATCGTAAAGCTTCAAGGCTGCATATGCCAATACGACGTTCAATGTATAAACGCAAGCTACCACCTGCCATGTCTCTCCCAATGTATAAACCTGGTTCTTGATGAGCCAAGCATAGAACAGATACATCACTGGATAGTGGACAATATAAAGCGGATAAGAGATGTCGCCCAAGAACTTGCAGACCCCTGTCGAAGTCTTGTCGCTAGTCACACCCGAAGCACCTAGCCATACAATCGTCGGGAAGATCAACATGATGCAGCACATTTCGAAGATACCATTCACGCAGATACCGTTTACACTTGGGAAGAAAGGTACGCTGAACAAGGCAAACAATAAAATGATAGCCAACCAGAAGATACCACGGACACGTACCGGCTTGAAGTTACGAGCCAACAACATACCCAATGAGAATGGGAACATCATGCGAAGGAATCCGCCGAAGATATTGACTGAATCGCCAACGGTCCAACCCACACCGACACTTTCGTAACCTGAAACATTGCCTACAGCAAACCAAATATAAATGAGACCTAATACAGCAACCAATACCGACAAAGCCTTGGTAGACAAACGGCGAATGAACAATGCATAACAGATATTGCCAATGTATTCGAAGAACAACGACCAGCTAGGGCCATTCAACGGAAACATTTCACCATTGCCACGCACTTCGTGCATTGCACCCGGCCAAGCAGGAATAAAGCAGCAAGTGAGCAGAAACGCCAAGACTACACCTGTAGCAGGAGTGATAGATCCATCCCACTTGGCACAACCACCCAAAAGGAAAGTGACAGTACCAATGATAGCGCCCATGATAATCATCGGATGCAAACGAACCAAACGACGCTTGAAGAAATCGCCCAACGACATCTTGTTCCAACGGTCATCATAGGCATAACTGATAACAAAACCTGAAAGCATGAAGAAGAAGTCTACTGCCAAATAGCCATGATTGAACACATCAATAGCCGAACCTTCAGCAAAAGCAAACCCTTCGAACACATGATACCACACTACCATCAATGCAGCGGCTCCACGAAGCCCGTCCAGGATATTATAATGCGGCTTGGAGTCGGCATACGAAGCCGACGAGAATTGTTTGTTTGACATATTACTAGATTATTTAATTTTTAATGCCGCAAAAGTACGACAATGCGGTTGATATTTCTTTGTTATAGGACAAAAAATAAGATTTTATTGTACCTTTGCAATCATCCAAACAGGAATCAAAGTGAATAAAAGCTCCCTACATACCTCGTCCGTCATCACTCAGCTGCAACGCCAGGAGTTGTTGCTCCGCATGGAGTATGAATACGAGAAGGAAACGTTCAAGCAGCAAACCGAGGCCATGGGCATCGGACGGAAAATCAAGCGAGGTATGTGTTGGTATCCTTTATCGGTAGGGAGAAGTTATTACAATTCGCTCAACCAATTGGTCGTGGAGGTGGAACGCCGCGAAGACAAGGACATCGAACATGTATTTGAATTCGGTCGTCCGGTATGCTTCTTTACCCAAGATGCCAGCGAACGTTTGCATTATTTCAACTTTACCGCTTCCGTCAACTATGTGGACGAAGACCGTATGGTAGTCATCCTTCCCGGAGCTTCTGCCCTCATGGACATACAGAACGCTGACCGCCTAGGTGTACAACTCTACTTTGATGAGACCAGCTACCGACTCATGTTTGAAGCACTCGGACAAGTCATCAAGGCGAAAGGAAACCGATTGGCGGAACTTCGGGACATTTTCCATGGCACTCAAAAAACGTCCACCTTCAGCTTTGCGCCAACCCGTTTCCCGTGGCTCAATCCGACTCAGGAAGAAGCTGTCAACAAGGTCATGCATGCCAAGGATGTGGCTATCGTACAC
>SUXY01000101.1 GCA_015060705.1 Bacteroides sp.
TGGAAAACAATCGGGCGGCCGATGGCGCCAACTGGTTTGTGTCTACCGTGAAGAATGAACAGAAGGTGGTGTCTGCCAAATGGATGACGACCGGTTTGGGTGTCTACGAAATCTTTGTAAATGGTCAGCTTATCGGCGAAGAGTTCCTGAAACCGGGATATACCCATTATGCCAAAACCAAACGTTCGTTTACTTATGATGTGACTGCTGCCCTTCAAACAGATGCAGGTGCAGAAAACCAACTTTCTGCCCAAGTCACTCCAGGTTGGTGGGCTGATAAAATTCATACTCCTCATGGCTACGAAGGTTTCTTGGGCAAGAAGTGTGCTTTCCGTGGTGTCCTGGAATTGACATATGCCGATGGATCGAAGAAACTTTATGGTACCGATTTGGAGAATTGGAAAGCCGGTATTGTCGGTCCGGTGACGCATGCGGCTATCTTCGACGGTGAAGCCTACGATGCCCGTATCCCAATGGGGTATGATACTGTGGAAAAATTGGCTACTCCCGAAGTGAATAACGAGTTCAAGGGTGAGATTGTTCCTTCTGCTGGTGCTGAAATTTATCTTCGTCATGATTTGACATTGGCTCCTGTCAAGGCTTATCTCTGGAAAGGGGTAGAAGGCGCTAAGGAAAAGGAATTCGGTAAGGTTATCATTACCAAGGAATTTGCTTCTGGTGAAGAAATGATTGTCAAGCCGGGCGAAACCTTGGTGGTCGATTTCGGACAGAACTGTGCCGGTGTTCCTTCATTCGTATTCAAAGCTACCGAAGGTACTCAATTGTCTTGTCTTCCTTCCGAATTGCTGAATGATGGTAATGGTGCCGAAAGTCGTGGCATGGATGGACCGGAAGGCAGCGTGCATCGTTTGAATCTCCGTATTCCGGAAACTGGTATGTTGTTGGATTATACTTTCGGTGGTGGCAATGACTATGTGGCTTATCATCCTAGCCATACGTTCTATGGTTATCGTTTTGTTTCTATCACGGCTACTGATGAAGTGACCATCAAGTCGTTGACTTCTATCCCAGTGACTTCCATTGCAAAGGAAATGGAAATAGGAACGATTACGACAGGTAATGAACTCATCAATAAGTTGATTGCCAATACTTATTGGGGACAGCTCTCCAACTACCTCTCTGTACCGACTGATTGTCCGCAGCGTAACGAACGTTTGGGTTGGACTGCCGATACACAGGTATTTACCGAAACCGGTTCGTTCTTTGCGAATACCATGACTTTCTTCCACAAGTGGATGCGGGATATGCGCGACAGTCAGAGCCCGGTAGGTGGTTTCCCAGGTGTCGCTCCTTTTGGTCAGTATGGCAATGAAATGATGCGTTTGGGATGGGCAGATGCCGGTGTCATTGTTCCTTGGACTGTATGGAAACAGTTTGGTGATAAGCAGATCATCGAAGAAAATTGGGAAGCAATGGAATTTTACATGAATCATGTAAATGATACTAAGTACGATCATGTAGCACTACGCGAAGAAAACGGAAACTTCCAATATGCCGATTGGTTGAGTTATGAAGCGCTGGAAAGTACCAGTGGACAATGCTGGGGACCGAATGGGGTAAGACCGGAGGCGGTTCATTATTGGAGCTATCTGAGCGCTTCTTATTGGGCGTTGGATGCGACCTACATGGCCGATATGGCGAAAGCTACCGGTCGTGATGCCAACAAATATCAGCAGATGGCAGAAACTGCCAAGGCATATATACGTGAACAGTTTATGAATACCGACGGTACTTTCAAGTTGGATGTATTGAATACCATGCAGACTCCGGCTTTGTTTGCCTTGAAGAATGGATTGGTAGAAGGACAAGCAAAGGCAGATATGGTTGCTCGTTTGCGCAAGAATTTTGAAGAACATGAAAATTGCTTGCAGACTGGTTTCTTGGGCACTTCTATTCTGATGGCTACCTTGACTGAAAACGGCATGGAAGACATCGCCTACGAACTTCTTTTCCAGCGTAAGAACCCGAGCTGGTTGTATTCCGTGGATAATGGTGCCACTACCATTTGGGAACGTTGGAATAGCTACATGGTGGACGAAGGTATGGGACCGCGTGGTATGAACAGCTTCAACCACTATGCTTACGGTTGTGTATGCGAGTGGATTTGGGAAACTGCTGCAGGTATTGCTTCCGATCCAGCACAGCCAGGATTCAAACACATCATCATGAAGCCGATACCAGACAAGCGTTTGGGTCATATCAATGCCGAGTATCAGTCGACTGCCGGTCTTATTAAGAGTGCATGGCGCTACGAAGGCGATCAATGGATTTGGGACTTCTCCATTCCAGCAGGTGCAACCGCCTCGGTTACATTGCCGGGTGAAACCGAAGCGAAGCATTATGATGCGGGTACTTATCAGATAGTTAAGTAATAAAATAGGTCTATTAAGTAAAACGCTGAAGGTAATTTAAAGGTTACTTTCAGCGTTTTTTATGTAGATAAACAGTGTATACGAGCGTTCGCTGAAAGATGCTACATCTTACCCCGACAAGATGCTACATCTTACAGCGATAAGATGCTACATCTTCCGGCGGAAGCTCGTATACGTTCCGGCGGAAGCCCGTATACGTTGATTTTAACTGGTTTAGCCGGAAATTCTTTATTCTCATCAGCTGAATCAGTGGACGTTTTTTAAGAAACCGTACTGGATTCCTGGACAGACTTTGGTGGCAGGAGCATGGTTGCACCACTCCTGCCACCGCTTTCACGATGAATCACAAACGGTTAAGTCCCGGTGACAGGAGTGTAAGCAGGTTCTTGAAATTTCGTGGGAAGGTGGAATTGGCAACAAAATCCTTTGTTTCTCTGCGTTTGTAACGCGAAGGTTATTTTTTGCTTATTAGTATGGCTTATATTTCTTTAACCGGTCGGTACTTGATTGAAATTATCACTCTTATTATGCAAAAAAACAATACAAACGTTAAAAAGTCGTATAATTCTCCTTCTTTGTGACAAGTCTAGCTTAACTATTACTGTTAGTTATTATATTTGTGTGAGTAATATTTTAGTCTTTTTGATACTATATGGTAAGACATTTTTTTCTAAATCTCTTGATATGTGGTTGTTTGTTTACAGCCTGTGGTGGCGGTAGCTCATCTTCTTCGTCATCGGTATCTTCTGAAATGTTGGTTTCCGATGAAGGAGTAACGATCATTCCTATGGATGCCAAACCTGGTGATGTGTTGAATCTTTCGGAGTTTGCAGAGTCTATCGAACTGATACCTCTCGAAACGACCGATGATTGCTTGATAGGCTGGATGCCGGAAATCATAGCGACGGAGAAATATTATTATATGATTTCTGCGGTAGGGTATGATTTTCAGAAACTCTATGTATTCGACAAGCAAGGGAAGTTTGTCCGACAAATTTCCAGTCGTGGTCAGGGTGGTGGAGAGTTTATTGAAGTTCGTGACTTTGATGTGATAGGCGATTCCATTATTAAAATGGGGGATGTGTTGGCTATCCGTTCATTCAATTTGGAAGGGAAACAATTGTCCAGTAGGATGATTAATGAAAAAGGTGTTTCCACGCGTGAAATTATTTCGATGAAAGGAAAGACGATATTGTTCAATATGAGCAAATCTTATTCTAGAAGTGCAGAAAATTTGTTGTATCAGTTGGACGAGAAAGATAGTGTTCGGACTGGCTTTTTCGAAGTTCCTTTTTTGGCCAATCAAATCAGTTCCTTTTTCTGTGATGCGGCGGCTTTGACAAAGGATGACGAATATGTTTATTTTCATTTCCCTTATGATAATTATATTTATCGGATAGATGCGGAAACGTTGGACTATAGTCCTTTGTATAAGGTGGATTATGGTAATAAGAACTTCACCTGGGATATGTTTGATGAGAATGGAGATAAGAAAGTTTGGTCAAAACAGGCCGATGAGGCGACGAAAACGTCAATGACTGAAATTTTGTCTCTGAATGATTATTTTTTGTTTGCTTCTGTTGATAATGAGTATAGGGGCTATATAAGTTTATATTCCGCTAAGACAGGCAAGGTGTTGAATGGAAATCGTATAAAGGATGATATGTATTTTAAGGGAAATATAATAGATTTGAGCCCTAAACCGGGAGCGACTTTGAATCGTCATTGTAATGATGGAGGTGATTTGATTTGGCCAGTACAGCCTAGTGTGTTGTTGAAAGGGGTTAAGGCCTATTATGATGTACTGACACCGGAAAGGTGGAACTTGTTCTGCAAGAAGTATCCTCGATTGATTGAGGTATTTGAGCAGTTGAAGGAGGATGACAATCCGGTGTTGTTGAAAATTAAGTTGAAGGATTTTTAACGCAAAAGATAACATATTATGAAGAAATTTATTGTTTAAACTTTGCTTATATTGGGAACGCTTCAAAGCTATGCCCAATTCTCCTAATCCATCAAGGCAGGTTGGAGTTGGCCGAATATCCATAATGAAACATTGCCTGGTCATAAGGTTCAGTCCGCTTTTACTTTGGGTGCTGCGGTTGATTATCAGCTTAATGCTTATCTTGGACTGCAATCAGGATGAAAAAGAAGGGCGTTATGAGACATTTTATGGTATCATGGCAGCTGCCCAATTGGAAATCTGTTCTCATTACTTCATCCGTGGAGAATACCAATGGGCATTGAAATCTGATTATGATGGTATTGACGAACGTCGAACCAATATGTTTTCCGTTAGTCTCGGTTATCGGTTCTGATTTCACAAAAACAAGGAATATATAGTCAGGCAGGGATTTCATGATTCTTGCCTGATTTAATTGTAGATATGGGGGTGATTCCAGAAGAAGTGGAGGAGTTGTTGGAAGCAATGAAGGACTTTCACGCGCGCGTATAAATATTAAGGTAAAGCATGAAATGGCTCTTTCGAAAGGATGTGAAATTATGCTTTCCGGCATCTTTTGAGAATCAGCGACTTAGGAGAAAAGTCGCATTTTCCTTGAAAAAAAGAGGCAGGAATGTTTGGAGCATATGCTGTAAAGCAGTAATTTTGCACCCG
>SUXY01000102.1 GCA_015060705.1 Bacteroides sp.
GCTTCGATACAAGTACGGCCTACGTTGTTGAACGGATCCTGTTCAGTGAGCGACCAACCGGATGTCTGACAGTGTGTGCGGAGAGCCAATGACTTCGGGTTCTTCGGGTTGAACTGCTTCACGATCTTTGCCCACAACATACGGGCTGCACGCATCTTGGCAATTTCCATGAAGTGGTTCATACCAATTGCCCAGAAGAATGACAAGCGAGGAGCGAAGGCGTCGATGTCGATACCTGCTGCTACACCGGCACGGAGGTATTCGAGACCGTCGGCCAAGGTGTAAGCCAATTCGATGTCGGCAGTAGCACCAGCTTCCTGCATGTGGTAACCCGAGATAGAAATCGAGTTGAACTTAGGCATCTTCTGTGAAGTATATTCGAAGATGTCAGAGATAATCTTCATGGAGAATGCAGGTGGGTAAATGTATGTGTTACGCACCATGAATTCCTTCAGGATATCGTTCTGGATAGTACCTGCCATTTCTTCCAACTTGGCGCCTTGTTCCAAACCTGCGTTGATGTAGAACGCCATAATCGGAAGTACGGCACCGTTCATTGTCATGGAAACGGACATCTTGTTCAAAGGAATACCGTTGAACAATACCTTCATGTTTTCGAGTGAACTGATGGATACACCTGCCTTACCCACATCACCCACTACACGTTGGTGATCAGGGTCGTAACCACGGTGAGTCGGAAGGTCGAATGCTACAGAAAGACCTTTCTGACCAGATGCCAAGTTACGGCGGTAGAATGCGTTACTTTCTTCGGCTGTAGAGAATCCGGCATACTGACGGATGGTCCAAGGACGGAAAGTGTACATCATGGAATAAGGGCCACGGAGGTAAGGAGGAATACCGGCTACATAGTCGAGGTGCTCCATGCCTTCGAGGTCTTCCTTAGTATATACGGGCTTCACATTGATTTGCTCCGGTGTCTTCCAATCGGCGCTGATGCCGTTGGCCTGTTGCCATTCCATACCGTTCTGTGGTTGGAATCCGGCATAAATATCGATATTTTTAAAATTCGGTTTCATGATTCTTCTTACTTAATGCCTAACTTAGCGTTGTATTCTTTCAAAGTTTCCAATACGTTGCAACGTACGTGGATGAAGTTTTCGATGCCTGCTGCCTTGAGGTCTTCCATGCAAGCCGGAGCACCTGCCACGATGAACATCGCGCGTCCGTTCAATGCCTGGAATGCAGGAATGGCAAGTTCAGCATATTCGTCATCGCTTGAGCAGAGAACTACGATGTCGGCATTTGCCTTCATAGCAGCTTCCACACCTTCTTCCACGGTTGCGAAACCGAGGTTGTCAATCACTTCATATCCGGCACAAGCCAAGAAGTTGCAAGAGAACTGGGCACGAGCCTGACGCATAGCCAAGTTACCGATGGTCAACATGAATGCCTTCGGACGACGGCCAGAGTTTTCAGTCTGCAAGCGGAGAGCTTCGAATTCATCGGCAGCACGGTTCTTGTTCAAGGTAGCGATAGGCTTTTCACATTCGTGCTTGTGTTCGCCACCGCAGCAGCATTGGCAACCCATCGGAGCCTTGCCGTTAGCCATTTCAGTGAAGTTCGGGTATTGGTTGGTACCGAGGAGGATTTCACGACGCTTGGAAACAGCTTCGTGACGAGCCTTGTTGCTAGCGTTTACAGCTTCCTGTACCTTGCCTGCCTTTACAGCCTCCATCATACCACCTTCTTCTTCTACTTGCAAGAAGAGGTTCCATGCTTGTTGAGCGATAGATACGGTCAAGTTTTCGATGAAGTAAGAACCGGCAGCCGGGTCAACCACCTTGTCGAAGTGACATTCTTCCTTCAATAACAACTGTTGGTTGCGGGCGATACGTTCAGAGAAGTCGTCCGGAGTCTGATAAGCCTTGTCGAACGGAGAAACGGTGATAGAGTTTACACCGGCAAGGGCAGCACTCATCGCTTCTGTCTGCGTACGGAGCATATTCACGTGAGCATCGAACAAAGTCAAGTTGAAAGTAGAAGTTTCGGCATGAGCCAACATCTTGCAAGCACAGTCGCAAGCCGGATTGTATTCCTTCACGATGTTTGCCCACAACATACGGGCTGCACGGAACTTGGCGATTTCCAAGAAGTAGTTCGAGCTGATACCGAAGTTGAACTTGATTTTCTTGGCAGCATCGTCAGCCGATACGCCAGCTTCAATCAAGGCATTCAAGTATTCGTTACCCCAAGCGAGGGCATAACCCAATTCCTGAGCGATGTAAGAACCCGCATTGTTCAGTTCGAGAGCGTTTACGGTGATGCAATGATACTTCGGGAGGGCAGCCATAATCTCTACCAAAGCCTTGGCGGTAGCGATGTAGTTGCTCACGTCCTTACCCTTGGCGAGCATCTTGCCCATTGGGTCGTAGTTGATGGAACCCTTCAAAGCAGCCAAGTCGTAACCCTTCTTGGTGAAGTATTCCACGAGCAGATTAGCCAATGTCACGGTAGCACCCTGACAAGTAGAGAAGTTCAATTCCACACATTCGGCACAAATGCCTTCGAGCAATGTTTCGATATATTCCGGACAAAGGTCCTTCTTGTTGATATTGAAACCGAGCGAATCCACACCCTTGTTTAACAAGTCGAGTGCCTTGGCATTGGCTTCCTTGGCACATTCCACCTTGATATCTTGACGAACATACCAAGTATTGTCATCTTTCTTGGTACCTCTGAGGTAAGGGAATTGTCCAGGAAGTCCTTCGGTTGTCTTCAAGCCTTCCAAGTCTTCCTGACGGTAGAAAGGTTTCACTTTAAATCCTTCGTTGGTCTTCCAAACCAATTTCTTTTCAAAGTCAGCGCCTTTGAGGTCGGCTGTAATTTTTTCCATCCACGCTTCGGTTGAAACGCCCGGAAAATCTGAAAAGAGTTTTTCTTTACTATCTGCCATAGTTTTAGATATTAATTAGATATTATAAGTTACTTTTCAAAGTGTAAGGGCAAATGTAGCAATTCCTTTTTAAAATACGAAGCTTTTCTTAGGTTTCTCAAAGAGATTTGAGTAATTTTGTGGCGTTTTTGATAATAAGGTATAAAGTTTTGGATTGGTTACATGCATTGTTTACGGATGTAAACTCCATTGCGCACATTGTCTTGCTTTACGCATTTGTGATAGCAGTGGGTGTACTTCTTGGAAAGATTAAATTCTTTGGAGTGTCCTTGGGTGTGACATTCGTTTTGTTTACCGGTATTGTCTGCGGACATTTCGGATTTACCGGAAATACACAGATTCTTACTTTCATGCAGGATTTCGGACTGATACTCTTCGTGTTCTGTATTGGCCTTCAGGTAGGTCCTTCGTTCTTTACTTCGTTTAAAAAGGGAGGGGTGTCCATGAACGTGGTGGCTGTAGGGGTAGTCTTGTTGAATGTGGCTGTGGCATTGTCGTTATACTATGCGTTGGGCGGTCGGATTGAATTGCCGATGATGGTGGGTATCCTTTGTGGTGCTGTTACCAATACCCCAGGGCTTGGTGCGGCTAACGAAGCCTTGACACAGTTGGGTTATGACGGTCCTCAGATTGCAATGGGGTATGCTTGTGCGTATCCATTGGGTGTTTTGGGTATCATCGGTTCCATTATTTTGGTTCGTTTGCTTTGTGGAATCAATTTGAAGAAGGAAGAAGAAGAATTGATTCAGCAAGAAACAGCCGACCCACATCTCACTCCGCATCGGATGCACTTGGAGGTACATAATGAGGCTTTGAATGGTAAGACTTTGTTTCAGGTGAAGAACTTCTTGGGACGCGATTTTGTGATTTCCCGTATCCTTCAGGATGGTCATGTGAGCATTCCAAATAAAGATACAGTTTTTCATGTAGGCGACCAAATGTTGGTGGTTTGCGCTGAAGATGATGCGGAAGCTATCATCGCTTTTATTGGTCCGAAAATAGAGGTGGATTGGAAGAAACAGGATACTCCGATGGTCTCTCGCCGTATTTTGGTTACACAATCCAAGATGAACGGCAAGCGTTTGGGACAGTTACACTTTAGCAGTATCTATGGGGTGAATGTGACTCGTGTCAACCGTTCGGGTATGGATATTTTTGCTTCGCCTGACTTGACGCTTCAAGTAGGTGACCGTGTCATGGTAGTAGGTCCTCAGGATGCTGTCGATCGAGTAGCCAATCTTATGGGTAACTCCTTGAAACGCCTCGATCATCCGAATATCGTGACCATTTTTGTTGGTATCTTCTTGGGTATCTTGTTCGGTAGTTTGCCGATTGCTTTCCCGGGTATTCCTACACCGGTGAAACTTGGTTTGGCTGGAGGTCCGTTGATTGTTGCGATTTTGATTGGTCGTTTTGGCTATAAGCTGAAATTGGTAACCTATACTACCATGAGCGCTAACCTGATGTTGCGTGAAATTGGTATTGCCCTTTTCTTGGCAAGTGTCGGTGTGAAGGCAGGTGCAAACTTTGTGCAGACTGTGGTAGAAGGAGACGGTATGTTGTATGTAGGTTGCGGTTTCTTGATTACTATTATTCCGCTGCTCATCATGGGAATGGTTGGCCGTTTTTATTATAAGATCAATTACTTCAAACTCATGGGTTTGATGGCAGGTAGTACCACCGATCCACCGGCCTTGGCATACGCTAATCAGATTACGGGTAGTAATGCGCCGGCAGTAGGATATTCTACCGTTTATCCGGTAACGATGTTCCTTCGCATTTTGACGGCACAATTGTTGATATTGATATTGGCTTCTTAAAAAAATAAACGAATAAAATATGATTTCAGTAGATGGCTTGACCGTCGAGTTTGGCGGCACCACCTTGTTTAGTGACATATCCTTTCAGATCAATGAAAAAGACCGTATTGCCTTGATGGGTAAGAACGGTGCAGGTAAATCAACCTTGTTGAAAATCTTGGCAGGTGT
>SUXY01000103.1 GCA_015060705.1 Bacteroides sp.
ACTGCGTTTGTGGGAGAGTAGGTAGCCGCCGTTTTAACAAAAAAGTGGGTGTGTGTAAAACACATCCACTTTTTTTTGTGTTATATCGAGAAAAAGAATTAACTTTGCGGCCTGATAATTATCTGGAAAATATAAAATACATGATGGAGCTCGATTTGTTGACGGCCATTTCTCCTATTGACGGCCGCTATAGAGGAAAAGCGGGAGCTTTGGCCTCTTATTTCTCGGAATTTGCACTCATTAAGTATCGTGTGCAAGTAGAAATTGAATATTTCATTACCCTGTGTGAACTTCCTTTGCCTCAGTTAAAGTCTTTGGATCATGCTCGTTTTGATTCGCTTCGTGCCATTTATCAGAATTTTACCGAAGCAGATGCACAGCGTATCAAGGATATTGAAAGTGTGACTAACCATGATGTAAAGGCAGTAGAATACTTCATTAAGGAAGAATTCGACAAGCTTGGTGGTTTGGAAGAGTATAAGGAATTCATTCATTTTGGATTGACCTCACAGGATATCAACAATACGTCTATTCCTCTTTCTATCAAGGAAGCATTGGAACAAGTTTACTATCCTTTGATTGAAGAGTTGATTGCTCAACTCAACACGTATGCGGAAGAATGGGCGAACATCCCGATGTTGGCAAAGACTCACGGTCAGCCGGCTTCTCCGACTCGTTTGGGTAAGGAAGTGATGGTGTTCGTGTATCGTTTGAACCGTCAGTTGGCTGCATTGAAGGCTTGTCCGATCACTGCTAAGTTTGGTGGTGCAACCGGTAACTACAATGCACACCACGTAGCCTATCCGGCATACGACTGGAAAGCTTTCGGTAATAAGTTCGTTGCAGAAAAGCTTGGCTTGGAAAGAGAAGAGTACACCACTCAGATTTCCAACTATGATAACTTGGGTGCTATCTTCGATGCCATGAAGCGTATCAATACCATCATGATTGATATGAACCGCGACTTCTGGCAATATATTTCGATGGAATATTTCAAGCAGAAGATCAAGGCAGGGGAAGTAGGTTCCAGTGCGATGCCGCATAAGGTGAACCCGATTGACTTTGAAAATGCAGAAGGTAACTTGGGGGTAGCGAATGCCATTTTGGAACACTTGTCAAGTAAATTGCCGGTGTCTCGTTTGCAGCGTGACTTGACTGACTCGACTGTACTTCGTAATGTAGGTGTACCTTTCGGTCATATCGTTATCGCTATCCAAAGCTCGTTGAAGGGCTTGCGTAAGTTGCTGTTGAATGAAAAGGCCATTTATGCTGATTTGGATAATTGTTGGAGTGTTGTAGCCGAAGCTATCCAAACCATTCTTCGTCGTGAAGCTTATCCGCATCCGTATGAAGCATTGAAGGCATTGACACGTACCAACCAAGCGATTACAGAAACGTCGATCAAGGAATTTATCGAAACCTTGGAAGTGAGCGAAGAAATCAAGAAGGAATTGCGTGTAATCACTCCGCACAATTATACAGGTATGTAATTTTTTCCCTTCCCTTCGGGGAAGGATCCCTTATATGAAAGCCCGCGAGGGCGAGTATTAACAATTTAAACAAAATAGAATATGAGTTTTGACAACGACAACAAGTCTTATAACAGATACAACAACGATGGCGAACAGCGTCCTCATCGTCCGCGTGTAGGAAGTTATAACCGTGAAGGTGGCGAACGCCCGTATCGTTCTTCGTATGGCAACCGTAATAATGGCGACCGTCCACAGCGTCCTCGTTTCAATCCGAATGCTGAAGGTGGTGAACAACGCTCTTACCGTCCACGCGTAAGCAGCTATAACCGTGAAGGTGGCTATAACTCGGACCGTCCACAACGTCCTCGTTTCAATCCGAATGCTGAAGGTGGTGAACAACGTCAGTATCGTCCACGTGTAAGCAACTACAACCGTGAAGGTGGTTATAATTCGGAACGTCCACAGCGTCCTTACGGCTCACGCCCTCGTTTCAATCCGAATGCTGAAGGTGGCGAACAACGTCCACGTTTCCAAGGTGGTCAGCAGCCAAGAAATGCGCGTCCAAAGCGTCAGCGTACTGGTAACTACAATCCGAATGCGAAGTATAGCATGAAGAAGCAGATCGAGTACAAGGATATCTTGACTGATCCGAACGAACCAATCCGTTTGAACAAGTTCTTGGCCAATGCGGGTATTTGCTCTCGTCGCGAAGCAGATGAATTCATCACTGCAGGTGTGGTATCGGTAAACGGTGAAGTCGTAACTGAATTGGGTACCAAGATCAAGCGTACTGACGAAGTGAAGTTCCACGATGAAACAGTTAGTGTAGAACGCAAAGTGTATGTGTTGCTCAACAAACCAAAGGATTGTGTGACTACATCGGACGATCCACAGGAAAGAAAGACGGTCATGCATTGCGTGAAGGATGCTTGCAAGGAACGTATCTATCCGGTAGGTCGTTTGGACCGCAATACTACCGGTGTGTTGTTGTTGACCAACGATGGTGATATGGCTTCTAAGTTGACTCATCCGAAGTACTTGAAGAAGAAAATCTATCACGTACATTGTGACAAGAATGTAACCAAGGCTGATTTGGAACAGATTGCAAGCGGTATTACATTGGACGATGGCGAAATCCGTGCAGATGCAGTAAGCTATGCTTCAGAAACAGACAAGAAGCAGGTAGGTATTGAAATCCACTCAGGCAAGAACCGTATCGTACGTCGTATTTTCGAATCGTTGGGTTACAAGGTGATGAAGCTTGACCGCGTATACTTTGCCGGTTTGACCAAGAAGGGGTTGAAGCGCGGTGACTGGCGTTTCTTGACAGAAATGGAAGTGAACATGCTCCGCATGGGCTCATTTGAATGATAAACTTTAAGAATGTCATTCAGAGCGGAGCGAAGAATCTCGTGAACGTCATCCTGAATGACATTGATTAAAATAAAATTTCAAAACAATACTATATGGAAAAGATTCGTAGAACAAAAATCGTTGACCTTCTCCAAAGAAAGGATTGGGGAGCGATGGTCAATGTAAAAGGTTGGGTACGTACCCGCCGTGGAAGCAAGCAAGTGAACTTTGTGGCCTTGAATGACGGTTCTACAATAAATAATGTACAGGTAGTGATTGACCTTGCCAACTTCGATGAAGAAATGGTGAAGCAGATTACCACCGGTGCATGTCTGAGCGTAAACGGTGAATTGGTAGAATCAATCGGTTCTGGCCAGGCAGGTGAAATCCAGGCTCGTGAAATCGAAGTCTTGGGTGCTTGCGACAATACCTATCCGTTGCAGAAGAAGGGCTGTTCGATGGAATTCTTGCGCGAAATCGCTCACTTGCGTCCGCGTACCAATACCTTCGGTGCTGTATTCCGCATCCGTCACAACATGGCGATTGCTATTCATGAGTTCTTCCACCAGAAGGGCTTCTTCTATTTCCACACACCGATTATCACAGCTTCGGACTGTGAAGGTGCCGGTCAGATGTTCCAGGTAACGACCAAGAACCTCTATGACTTGAAGAAGGATGAAAACGGCTCGATCATTTACGATGACGATTTCTTCGGCAAGCAAGCTAGCTTGACTGTATCCGGTCAGTTGGAAGGTGAATTGGCAGCAACTGCTTTGGGCGCTATCTATACTTTCGGCCCGACTTTCCGTGCTGAAAACTCCAATACTCCGCGTCACTTGGCAGAGTTCTGGATGGTAGAACCGGAAGTTGCATTCGCCGATTTGTCGGAATTGATGGACTTGGAGGAAGAATTTATTAAGTTCTGTGTGCAGTGGGCACTCGACAACTGCAAGGACGACCTTGAATTCTTGAACAAGATGATCGACAAGGGTTTGATCGAACGTTTGCAGAAGGTGGTTAGCACTGAATTTGTACGCTTGCCTTACACAGAAGGTATCAAGATTTTGGAAGAAGCCATTGCCAAGGGCAAGAAGTTTGAATTCCCGGTATATTGGGGATGCGACTTGGCGAGCGAACACGAACGTTACTTGGTAGAAGAACACTTCCAGAAGCCGGTCATCATGACTGACTATCCAGCTGAAATCAAGGCCTTCTACATGAAGCAGAATGCAGACGGTAAGACTGTACAAGGTACTGACGTATTGTTCCCGCAGATCGGTGAAATCATCGGCGGTAGTGTGCGTGAAGAAAGCTACGAAAAGCTGATGGCCCGTATCCAGGAACTCAATATCCCGATGAAGGATATGTGGTGGTACCTCGATACTCGTAAGTACGGTACTTGTCCTCACGCAGGTTTCGGTCTCGGATTCGAACGCTTGTTGCTCTTCGTAACCGGTATGGCCAACATCCGCGACGTGATTCCGTTCCCGAGAACACCGCGTAATGCAGAATTCTAAGCTTATATAATATAATAAGGTATAAGGACAAAAACAGGTATTTGGGCAAAATGGGGGTTTTGATAGGTGAACATAGCAAAATCCCCCTGAAATGCCCTCAAACATATCTCAAACGAGTGTTTTTATAGTTAAAAACGAAATTTCTTTAATTTTTTTTGTTTGCATATATTGCAGATTAGAGAAAAATACCTACCTTTGTCCGTTGTTATAATCCGCCTTATAGGAAGATTGCGTGAAATCGTTAAGTATACGTGGCGTTTTCCGGCCTTCTGGAGGTGGTGAAATGACAAGGTCGCGCAAGGGACAGAGTTCCCCCGAACGGCATTTTATAAATAACAAGAAAACAATTATTTAGTTTTTTAAATTTATAAAT
>SUXY01000011.1 GCA_015060705.1 Bacteroides sp.
CTTTTCCGGAGAACAAGGAAGGCTTGGAGGAATGGTTCAAAGCCGAGGATGAGTACTGGAATTGGTAAAAATTAATAATAGAACTTCCTCTAACTTTTGAAGTTAGAGGAAGTTTATGTATAGGATTAATCCAAAGAATACGGTTTGCGATATTCATAATGAAGTTTGGAATTAGCTTCCACATCATTCATGAATTTCTGTACAATCGGATTCCATTCCAAAGGACGATTGAGTTCGTAAGCGATATTACCCAATGTACACATGGTACAAGAGCTATGACCGATTTCTACCGGTACACTAGGATCACGACGTGAACGGATGCTATCGATGAAGCTTTGGTAGTGAGGAACATTTGTTTCATAAACCTTTTGTTCATCAACCTTGTTCGGCATGAATTCCGGTGAAGAAGCGAGGAATTTACCACGGCCCACAATGATCCAACCATTTTCACCATAAACCTTCACGGCTTGTCCATGACCGAAATCCATTTGAGCTACTTCGATACCATTATCATAACGGAAAGTCAAGCAATCGTACGGACTAACAGAAGGAGGGAGGATTTCAGAAGGACCTGAACCATCCTTGCCAATACACCATTGTGCGATATCAAACATGTGTGCACCCCAGTCGGTAGTGAAACCACCACCCATGCCTTGATACCAACGCCAAGCTCCCCAACATTCATCGTTACCGTCTTCCTTGATCAACGGATTCAATTCATGATTGTAGTAGAACTTTTCATCCAATGGACCTAACCACAAATCCCAATCCAAACCAGCCGGAACTTCTTGCTTCGGAAGCGTATATGGTTTGGGACCTTCACCTACATATGCTTTCATCAACGAAATCTTACCCAAGCGACCTTCACGCACGACATTAGCAGCATGAATAAATTCAGCAGATGAACGTTGCATACTACCCACCTGCAAGATGATGTTGTTTTCACGTACGGCCTTCACCAATTGTTGGCCTTCATAGATTGTAAAAGTAAGCGGTTTTTCCAAATAAATATCCTTTTTGGCCTTACAAGCAGCAATAGCCATTAAAGCATGTTGATGATCCGGAGTTGCAATAACCACGGCATCAATGTCAGGACGAGCAAGTAACTCTTCATAGCGAACATACATCGTAAACTTATTCTTGATCTTATGGTCGGAATAATACTTGTTTACACGTTGTTCGAAGCGGTCACGCTTGATATCATAAATATCAGCACCAGCCACAATACGTACTTCAGGAATAGTGATGAAACCATTCATCAAATTTATCGCTTGTTGACCTAGACCAATAAAGCCGATGTTGATCTTATCGTTAGCATTACCTTTCTTACCTTTGGCCGGAGCAAAGAGAGGCGCTTCAAGAGCATTAGCAGCAGAAGGAAGCATAAGAGCCGATGTACCTAATGCAGAAAGACGTAAAAAATTACGACGAGAAATGTTGTTGCTCATAATAGTAGAGTTTAATGTTTATTTAACGGATATAAAATTAAGCATAGAAAAGGAGAAAAACAAAAACGGCGTAACATTTTTAGAGTTACGCCGTTAATTTAAGGATATTTCTTATTATTCTACAATGTGTTTACCAAAAGGAGTCAATGCCAAGCCTGCCAGTTTGAAATGTTGCTTCCCAAATGGAATGCCGATAATGGTAATACAAAGTACAATACCGAAAACCAAATGGGAGAGGCTAATCCAAATACCTCCCAAAAGTATCCATATAATATTCATGATGATACTCAAACATCCACCAGCTTGAGGAGTGGTTTCAATTTTCTTTCCAAATGGACACAATGCCAACAAGCTAAGCTTTAAGGTCTGAAGTCCAAAAGGAATACCAATAATGGTAATCATCATTCCTAAACTTGCTACCACATACTCAACAGCAGTAAAAATACCACCTAAGAGTAACCATAGAATATTCATCAATATACTCATACGTCCCAGTTATTAAAAACTTAAACCAAATGTCAAGTAAGCTCTATCTGCCGCCGGATTGAAAGTAGCCTTTGCAAATACAGGTAGGCTATAGGATTCTGTAATTTTAATCTCTTTTGATGTTCCCAAGCTAATATCGCAAATGGCAAATCCATCGGTATTGGCATAATAATCTGTAGCCCATGGAGTAGCACCGATTTCAGCTTCCCATTCCAGTCCACCCAAATTAAATGGAGCAGTTACCGTAACATATGACGAATAAGCTCTTTCATCGTCTTCGTTCACCCCATCAGCACCGGCAAAGTTGGTATACCAATTCAAAGCAAATGGACCAAAATCATATCCAATTTGTGCTTCAAATACATGAGCTGTAGAATGTGCACCATACTTGAAATACTTGGTTTCTTCACCAGCAGGAGCAACCCAGTAGTCTGTTACGGAAATACTAAAGTTACCTGTTTCATACGCAAGGGTCAAGTCGATTTCTTTATCATCATCACCATCGATACCCACTGATCCCCAAGCGGTCAATGACAAACCTTTGTAGGCTACAGAGATTGAAGGTTGGATACTGACACCGCCCAAGTCTTGACCACGCCAAATATATCCGCTTACTAAATCGGCACCTACACTTGCCTCTACTTTATCCTGTGCCATTGTGGTAACAGGAAGGGTAATTGCCATGATTAACAGCAATGCCCACTTTTTCAGATTCTTCTTCATTCTTTGTCTTTTCACAAATTTAAGGCGCAAAAATAGAACAATAATTTTAATAATATTGCATATTTGTGACAAATAATGAACTTTATAGATATAAAAATGTCATTCAGACGACCGAAGGGAGGAAGAATCTCGATAACATAAAGCGTATGACACCGAGATTCTTCGCTTCGCTCTGAATGACAATAATAGGTTTAATTAATAATTATTAGATACCTAATTTCTTCTTGAGATCCTTTGGAATACCATCCTTATGAACAAGGATATAGATGGTCTTAGCACGAACATAACTTTCAGACATGTTCAAGTAACCGCCGAATGTATTACGTTCTGTACCCCATGAATTCTTGGTTACATAATATACTGTACCATTTTGATCCTGTACAATACCTGTAAGATGCATCAAGTGGTCATCGGTAGTAACAAATGATTCATAACCAGCTTGGCGAACTTCTGGAGTAACGTTTACTTCCGGACATGGAGCGGCAAACTTATAGGCTTCTTCCAAGCGAGCCTTTTCGTCCATCTTTTCAAAACGAGCACGGTCTGTTCCGCTCATATCTTCCAATTTCTTCACTTCCGGATTGATGGCTACACCATTCTTGTGAGAGAATCCCTTTTCGCTTACGTCACCATCCCAACATACTGTATAGCCATTAGCCAAAGCATGATTCAACACGCCAATCATTTCATCCAATGGAACATTGTACATCAATTTGCGTTCCCAGTTGTCTGGTACTTCCGGAGCAAATTGTTGATAGTATGGATGATGAGTAAAGCTAGTAATTTCGATATAATCATCCATGTTCAAGCCCAAGCTAGCGGCAAAACTCTTCGGAGTGTATTCCTTGCCATTGTAAGTAAACTTAGCAGGCAATTCACCCAAATAAGTATCAAACAAGCTATTGATCAACTTGTAGTATTCCGGACTACGATTCTTGTTCTTGATCGCTACATCGGCAATTGCCTTAAGATATTGGTTCAATTCACGGTGATTGTGCTTGTCTGAATCATAGTTGATACCATCGTAAACTTCTTCAGGAACAATACCTACTTCGTTGAACGCATTCTTCCATGCGTTAGTCAAACTACCTTGACCCAAAGTACCTCTACCGCGACGGATGTAATTATCCTGCAATTGGTTCATGTATTTCTGACGTACGATGAACATTTCAGACAAGTCATATTCACCCTTACCCATACGAAGCAATTCAGCTTCCATGAATGAAGTGGTAGCAAAGCACCAGCAAGTACCTGTAGATGCCTGGTTCTTGACCGATGTAACATTTACCTTGGCTACATCTTTAAATTGATAGCCACTCTTGTTTTCTTGTGCAGACAATGTAGCACAACTCAACAAACCTACTAATGTTAAAAATTTTGCTTTCATATCTTATAATATTAGATTGATTAATTCATATTACAAACCGAAACGGCTCTGGATCCAATAATCACGTGCCATTTCATCCCAACGCATGATAGTTGCACCGAAGAAGTCGCTTGTATAACCTGTTAAGAAATCTCTCGCAGCATCTTCGCCCTTTTCTTTCAGAATTTGTTGGTATTGCGCTTCAACGAAAGGAAGTTCACGTTGACCCTTTTCTTCGAAATACATGATGTTCTTTTCCATGGTCTTGCGGAAAGTACCCCATTTTACGGCCGCCAACTTATTGGCTTCACGATAATGCCACAATGCTGCATCATCACGATAACGGTGATTGCCACAAATATCAAATAGAGCAGGGAAGTCCTTTACACCGCAGAATACGGGTACACGTGGGCTTTGACCCGGATTGTCCAATGAGAACCAAACCACACCACCTACTGCATCCGGCAACCAACTACGAAGTTGGATAACGGTAGAATAAGCACATTGAGGAACTGCAATGTTACGCACTTGGGTTACAGCATCGTCCTTGATACCCTTCAACATCTTGATTTCATCCGGACGCATCCATGGATTAGCTTTCGGACTGATGATTGTATCCACCTTTTCACTACCTCTTTCCTTAACGGCAACTTTCAAGTTCTTGGTTACATCCCATTTTGTGCCTTCATAAGTCTGGCGCAAGAGAGCCATAACATCTGTAACAGAAACTTGATTTTCAGGCTTTACACTAAATGGAATTTCTTCAGCATCATAGTCGAGTTTCAAAGAAGGAGCCAACTTGTCGAGGATAAAGAATTCACGAATACTGAACGCCTTCTTGTTACCGAAAGCTTTCCACCATTTGAAAGGTTCTTTGCCATCCCAAAGGCCAAGACGCTTAGCTACTTCGAACACATTGTCAGAAGCCATGTAGTTGTCCTTATCCTTCAAGTTCAATGTACTGATACGTGGAATGTTGGCTGATACACCTACATGATCATCTGGAATACGAACGGCCGCCCATACACCACCAATCTTGTCCTTACCTTCACCGAACACTTCGAAATGCCAAACTTCATTCGGGTCGGCAATAGTCAAACATTCACCGCTATCGGCATAACCATACTTCTTGATGAGTTCGCCCATCAACAAGATGGCTTCACGAGCGGTAGTACAACGTTGCAAAGCTACACGTTGCAATTCTTCAATCATGAACATACCGTTCTTGTTTCTCAACTCACGCTTACCAGTGATAGTTGTTTCACCGATACCCAACTGCTTTTCATTCATACAAGGGTAGGAGGTATCCATGAAAGCATAAGTTTGGCGTGCCTGAGGAATTTCACCCTTTACGGTAACTTTGGTCATATCCGAAATCCATTCGGTATGCATACGACCATCGTAAATAGTCATGGTTGTATCTTTTTCGTATGTTTGGGCAGGAACCATGTCTACCCAAGTACGATACCAACTATCACATGTATGGCTAGTAATGACCGAACCGTCTGTAGTTGCTTTTTTACCCACCATGATACTGGTACAACATTCCGGGTCTTTTTCATAGTTTGATTGGGCGCTGATACTTGTAGAAAAGAATAAAGCACCAATCAAGAGCATGCTTTTTATCTTCATAATTATATAAATTTTAATTTGTTTTCCAAAAGTAGATAAAAAATCCATTCATACCTAATAATTAAGTAAAAATAGATTGTAATAAAAAAATAAAGGGTCATGCTCGCTCGCAGACCCTTTACTACAACACAAAAACTAAACTAGACTTAACTAAACTATTCTTACTAGAAGTTTCACAACTTCATGTGCAAATATATGGTAAATTATTAAATAAACAAAAATAAAAGGTAAAAAATTCTCTTTTTACATTCAAAAAATCAGATTTATTGGATAGAATGTTCATTGATATAGGCTAAAAGCTCCTGTTTGTAGCTATCAGATACTGGAATATATTCTTTATCAAAGACAATTCTTCCTCGATCGAGCACCTTAATTTTACTTTTTTGAACAATGTATGAACGATGTACTCGGATAAACAGACTGGAAGGAAGTCGTTCTTCCATCATCTTCATGCTAATCAATGAAAGGATTGGTTTTGCTTCTCCTTCTGTATAAATCTTTACATAATCCTTCAATCCTTCGATGTATAGAATTTGTTGCAATGGAATTTGGAGAAGTTTATAATCACTCTTCACATAGATGTGATTTTGGTGTGTATTCGCTTTTTCTATCTGAGTATATAAACACTTGTCATGCATATCAAACCAATGCACGGCCTTATTTACGGATTGCAAGAAATCCGTATAACTGATAGGCTTCAACAAATAATCCAAAGCATTGACTTTATAGCTTTCCAACGCATATTGTTCAAAAGCGGTCGTAAAGACCACTCGAATAGACGAATCTATTAATTTGGCAAATTCCAATCCATCTATGCCGGGCATCTGGATATCCAGAAACATCAATTGTACGGGTTGTTTGCCTTGCATCTCTTTCATGGCCTATATAGCATTGGTATACGAACCTACCAAGTTGAGAAAGGTTGTTTTTTTTACATAGCTTTCCAATAATTCCAAAGCCAGAGGTTCATCGTCTATAATTACACAATTCAAAATCATACTTCAATACTTTGTATAGTTAACATAGAGGTATAGGTACTTCCATCTGCACTTACCCCTTTCTTCCATTCATATTTATTAGGATAGGTCAATTCCAAACGTTGGGATACTTGTTCCAATCCGATACCACTTCCACTCTTGTCTGTTGCACTCTTCGGGAAATTGCTGTTGATGATTTCGCAACAAATCTTTCCATCCGTGTATCCTTGGATGTGGATCGAGATAAAACTCTCTTCCGTTGGGCTGATTCCATGCTTAAAGGCATTTTCGATCAAGGAGATGAAAATAAGCGGAGCGATGTCCAAGCCGGATGGACCCGCATCCAACTTGACATCAATCTTTACCGATGCGGACAACCGAATCTTCATCAATGAAATATAGTTATTGATGAAATTCAATTCTTTCTCCAACGATACCTTAGTCGATTGATTATCATACAATACATGTCGGAGCAACTTGCTCAATTCCAATACGGCATCTTTTGCCTTCTCCCCATTGAAGGTTATCAAGGCATAGATATTATTCAATGTATTCAACAAGAAATGCGGATTCAATTGATTCTTCAAATTCTTCAACTCGGCATCCGCCTTTTGTTTTTCGGCTTCAATCAATCTCTTCTCGGTTTGTCTCCATCGAAGGCTTATTTGGATAGCAGTACTCAAACTAACCACAAAAGCCATCACAACCAAATGACGTATCATCGCAAAATGTTTCCCCATAAAATGCCATGCATAAGGTGGGGGAGGCAGGTGCGGTCTAAAATCATGAACGGAATGTTCCATCATATAGGTATGCCCGAAATGTATAAGTAAAGACATACAAACTATCAACAAACCATTCAGAATCAAGAAACGTTTGATTCGGTTTTGGAAGAAATATCGGGGTGTGAGATACAGGTAGTTGATGTAAAACAAAATAAAACTACCCAATGGAACGATATAATGCCGAAGAAATGAAAGCCAATTCATCTGACTATCCCATTCTATCATCGCAATGGGAAAACAAAAAATCAATAACCAACTGATGATGTGAATCACCACCACCAACGGCTTGTGTGTTATATGAATCGTTTTCATGAGTACAAAGATAGTAATTTATATTTTTCACTCAAGTTAATTCGCTTTCCTTACTTATTCTATAGATAAAAAGTTTTTTTTCACCGATTAACTTGAAAGCGGCTGAATTTATGCTACCTTTGCAAAAAGTAACCCATTAAGAATTGAATTATGTTCTCAGGAATTGTAGAAGAATATGCAGAAGTCGTTCGCGTAGTAAAAGAACTGGAAAATCTGCACTTAACCTTGAAATGTTCGTTTGTTGACGAGTTGAAAATAGACCAAAGTATTTCTCATAATGGCGTTTGCCTTACGGTCGTATCTATCCAAGACGGCACTTATACCGTAACCGCCATGAAGGAAACCATTGAACGTTCCAACATCGGTTTGTTGAAGGAAGGCGATAAGGTCAATGTGGAAAGAAGCATGATGATGAACGGACGTTTGGACGGTCATATCGTACAAGGCCATGTCGACCAAACCGCAGAATGTGTAGACATTCAGGATGC
The DNA here is from genome assembly GCA_015060705.1 of Bacteroides sp. Lineage (GTDB taxonomy): Bacteria > Bacteroidota > Bacteroidia > Bacteroidales > Bacteroidaceae > Phocaeicola. The sequence goes on from SUXY01000011.1 coordinate 8,218, forward strand.
GGAAGGAAGCTGGTACTTTACCTTTAAATATAAGTTCGACAAGGAAATGGCCAAGCGTGGTTACATGACCGTAGACAAGGGCTCCGTAACCGTGAATGGTGTAAGCTTGACCGTATGTAATCCTACCGATGATAGCTTCCAGGTTGCGATTATACCTTATACTTATGAACATACCAACTTCCATACTTTCCAGGTAGGAAGTATTGTCAATATCGAATTCGACATCATCGGTAAGTATTTGAGTCGAATGATGCAATTCAATGCTTAAAGATCTTTGAGAAGTATCTTTCCGGTACTTTCGTAATAATCTTCACGAGCCTGACTCAATGCTTCCCATGGAGCATTGTAACGTTCGCGATCAATCTTGAATGCTTCTGAGCCTGCTGTATCCAGTCGGCTTAGTAGCATTGCTACATTCATCCGGTTGATGTCTACCGATGGGAGATAGGCCATTTCTTCCTCATCGTCTTCAACGGGAGTTTCGAAAATCATGTGCAAATCCTGAAGTTCGTACAAAATGGTTGTTGTCAATCGGATAGGAATCTTGTGCTCATCACTCAATGTCTCAGCGGTATAAGGAGGCAAGTCGGTTTGAAAGCGCTTGCAAATGAGTGACATGATCAAAATACAAAGGAAGTCATGATAACGTCGGCTGATGTTTTCCGTTTCCTTGCTAAAGCTGAAATTGCGCAAGTTCTGTGCTACATAACACAACTGGGCACCATACAAACAAATGCTCCAGGAGATTTGTGTCCACAACAAGAACATCGGAATGGCGGCAAAACTACCATAGATGGCATTGTATCTAGATACCCATATCTGACTACCAATGTACAAGTACTGGAATGCCTGGAAAGCAGAACCGGCTAAGATACCCGGGAAAATGGCATACTTGAATTTCACCTTGGTGTTGGGCATGAAGATATAGAGAGCCGTAAACATCCCCCAAGTCAAGACGAAAGGAGTAAGGCGAACCAAGAACTTTACCACTGGAGCCAATAATGCAAACTCTTCAAAACTCTTCAGGAAAGTAGACATGAAGATAGAGATGCCACTGGATAGAAGAATAAGCAAAGGCAATAACAACAACATCGAAAAATAGTCGGTGATTTTCCGATAGAGTGTACGGGGCTTCTTCACCTGCCAAATGGAATTGAACGTACGCTCCATATTATAAGTAAGGAGAAGAACGGTGTAAAACAACATGATCAGACCCACTCCAATGAAGATACCACTCTTGGCATGGCTCAAGTAAGAATCAATGAACGACAAGATAGTTTCTGCCGTCATGGCTTGTCCTTCCAATCCACTTCGGAATTGGTCCTCCAGCAAATTGGCAAAACCGAATCCGCGTGCAATAGCAAACAAGATGGCCAGAATGGGAATGATAGCCAACAAGGTATTATAGGTGAGGGCAGAAGCTTTATTGACAATTCTTCTTTCCGTAAACTCCTTAATGGAAAGTGTCACAATCTTGATGGCATTATAAAACATGCCTCTTTTCTTGCTGACTTCGTCATCGGTCACTCGCCAGATATCTTCCAGCAAGAAAGACTTGATTTGGTTGATGTCCAATTTATTCATTCGCCAATCCGTTGGTTGAAAATAGAAAAAAAGCAGTCAACCTATAAGCCGAGTTCTGTTCCTTGCCTTTCGGCAAAGCGTCTGTCATTTATCTACACCCATTGTCACCAATGAGCTCTAGCGGTCTACCCTCCGACGTGGGGCGAGCAACCCTCATTAATGCCGGTTTACATGACCTTACAACTCCTAAGATGCACAGCCCAACATGTCACCATGTGGCTGGTGGGCTCTTACTCCACCTTCTCACCCTTACCTGACCGAAACCAGGCGGTTATTTTCTTCTGCATTACTCCACCTTCGCAGATAGCTTTCCGTTAGGAAGTAGGATGCTCTATGTTGCCCGGACTTTCCTCTTCTGTTCTACAACATCAGCGACAGACCGGTCGACTGCTTTTCGGGATGCAAAGATAAACATTTTTATTGGAACGTGGAAATTTCATTTTGTCATTCTCTACTTCTAACGAATGCAAATTTGTCAGGTCCTGCGGTTAAGCGCTGTTAATGGTTTTAACTAGTGTGTTAAAAAGCGACAAAATATACTGCCAATCTATACATTCGTATGATTTTTGTACTTACATTAGCGGTATGAATGTTAAATCAAAAATCGAAATTAACAATTTAAAGGATATAAAGTTATGAATAAGACAACTAAATTAATCTTAGGAAGTGCAATGATGATTGCTGTAAGTGCAGGTGTTGCAGGTTTTACCGCTTATTCTATGATGCCTGAAAAACAACCGGAGAGATTGGCCTTCGATGAAGTGTTCCAACAGAATCCAAATACTCGTTTGGCCGCATTGGATGCTACCCAAATGCAACCGGTGGACTTGACCAAGGCCGCGGAAAATTCCGTACATGCCGTGGTACATATTAAGTCTACTCAAGAATCAAAGACTCAAACGGTTACTGTTCGTGATCCGTTCTACGAATTCTTTGGTGATATGTTCGGTAATAGAGGTAGTCAACAACGCCAGGTGCAGACTCCGGAAAGAGTAGGTTTCGGTTCGGGTGTCATCATTTCATCGGATGGTTATATCGTTACCAACAACCATGTAATTGATAAGGCAGATGTCATTAGCGTGAAGTTGAATGACGGTCGTGAATTCAAGGGAAGAATCATCGGAACAGACCCAAGTACCGATTTAGCTTTGGTTAAAATTGAAGGCGAAGATTTGCCGACTATTCCGGTAGGCGACTCGAATCAATTGAAGATTGGTGAATGGGTATTGGCCGTAGGTAATCCGTTTAACATGGCTTCTACCGTAACCGCAGGTATTGTTTCGGCTAAGGCTCGTTCATTGGGTGTATACAACAATGGTGTAGAATCGTTCATCCAAACCGATGCCGCTATCAATCAAGGTAATAGTGGGGGTGCATTGGTCAACGCACGTGGTGAATTGGTAGGTATCAACTCCGTTCTTTATTCACCGACTGGGGCTTATTCAGGTTATGGTTTCGCCATTCCGACCAGCATCATGACCAAGGTCATTGCCGACTTGAAGCAATACGGTACCGTACAACGTGCAATGTTGGGCATCAAGGGTACTCCAATCGATGATGAACAACAATTGATGGATGACAAGACCAAGGAACAAGTGAAGGAATTGGGTGCATCCGAAGGTGTATGGGTTCGTGAAATCGTAGAAGGTGGCTCGGCCGCTGGTGTATTGCAAGAAAACGACGTAATCATCGGTATCGACGGCAAGCGTGTGAAGAACTTTGCTGGCTTGCAAGAAGCTTTGGCTCAACACCGTCCGGGCGATAAGGTTACCGTGAAGATTTTGCGTGACAAGAAAGAAAAGAACGTGGAAATGACCTTGAAGAACGAACAGGGTACTACGAAGGTGGTGAAGGATGCCGATATGGAAATTCTTGGTGCTGCTTTCCGTGAAGTGCCAGATGAATTGAAGAAGCAACTCCGCTTGAATGCCGGTGTAGAAGTTACCGGTGTAACCGAAGGCAAGATGAAAGCCGCTGGTATCCGCAAGGGATTCATCATCTTGAAGGCCAACGGACAAAGTGTGAAGACCGTTGAGCAATTGGAAGAAATCATGAAGGAAGCTTCCCGTTCTACCGAACCGGTATTGTTCCTCAATGGTATTTTCCCATCCGGCAAGAGAGCTTATTATGCAGTCGATTTGACTCAAGAATAAAGAAAGCAAATGCTTTTCAATAGGTGTGTTTTTTAGATTATAGGAGCGTGGTTCAGTGATGAGCCACGCTTTTTTTGAAATAGTTCGTGAACAATTTGCTTATATTGATTGTTTTACGTAACTTTGTTCGCTAATTTGTTTTATAGAGAATGAGACAATTAAAGATTACCAAAAGTATCACTAACCGTGAGAGTGCCTCTCTCGACAAGTATTTGCAGGAAATCGGCCGTGAAGACCTCATTACTGTTGAAGAAGAAGTAGAGCTCGCGCAACGTATCCGCAAAGGCGATCGCGTTGCCCTTGAAAAGTTGACCCGTGCCAATCTTCGTTTCGTGGTATCTGTGGCCAAGCAGTATCAGAACCAAGGATTGAGTCTTCCGGACTTGATTAACGAGGGTAATTTGGGATTGATTAAAGCGGCAGAGAAGTTCGACGAAACCCGTGGTTTCAAGTTCATCAGTTATGCCGTATGGTGGATCCGTCAGTCTATTCTTCAGGCGTTGGCAGAACAATCGCGTATTGTACGCCTCCCGTTGAACCAGGTAGGTTCGCTGAACAAGATCAGCAAGGCCTTCTCCAAGTTCGAACAGGAAAATGAACGTCGTCCGTCACCCGAAGAATTGGCCGATGAACTCGAAATCCCAGTGGACAAGATTTCGGATACGCTGAAGGTTTCCGGCCGCCACATCTCTGTGGATGCTCCTTTCGTAGAAGGAGAGGACAACAGCTTGTTGGACGTGTTGGTAAACGACGACTCGCCTATGGCAGACCGCTCACTGGTGAATGAATCACTTTCGAGGGAAATTGACAGAGCTCTTTCTACGCTGACCGAAAGAGAAAAGGAAATCATCCAGATGTTTTTCGGTATTAACACGCAGGAAATGACGTTGGAAGAAATCGGCGATAAATTCGGCCTCACTCGTGAGCGCGTTCGTCAGATTAAGGAAAAAGCCATTAGAAGATTAAGAACCAATTCGCGTAGCAAGTTGCTCAAGTCCTATCTAGGATAAGACAAGATTCGGTTTCCGAAAAGAACACAAGAGGTTGTTTGGTAGACAAAATCCAAGCAATCTCTTTGTTTTTTTAGTTAATTTCTCTGTATCCGTTTCTTATGTTCGGCTTAATCACTATCTTTGTCAGTTGAAATTTAATAACTAAGATATGAAATTCGTTAAAATTGTAGCTTCTTTGTTCATCGTATTGGCGGTATGTACAGCATCAACCATGGAAAACAAGAAGAAAGGTATGTATATGGTGGGTGTATCCGCTTCATTTACTGACTCATTGATTTATTTTACCGATATCCAATTTTTGGATAGTGTGGAATTGGACAAAAATGAACTATTGCCAATGCGCGGTCAATATAGTGACCAACTCGATTCTTATTTGGAACAAGTGAAAGGTATGGAAAATCGCACTTGCTTTATCTATTTTGATGAAAAGAAAGATAAGGTAGAAAAGACTATCAAGAAGATGAAGGAAAAGTACCAGAAGGATGGCAAGAGTATTTTACGTGATTTAGGTGCTGACTTCAAGTTCTCAAAGGCGGTTGAATATTAATAAATCGATAAAAGATAATGAAAAAGTTTTTCCTTTTATTGACACTTCCTTTCTTGATGATGGGTTGTAATGGCGAGGACGATCCGGAACCACCGGTTGTCATACCTTCTGCCCCCATTACTATCTTTGCATACCTGGTAGCTGATAATAATCTGGATGATGATTTGATGTCGAACATCGGTGCCATGTACGACGGTATGACTACAATGGATAAGCAAGCAACCTTGCTGGTCTATTGGGATGGCAAAAGCAAAATTCAAGATGTATCCAATCCAATGCTTTTGCGTTATCAAGCAGATGGTAAAGGAAATATCAATGGATTATTGCCTATCGACACCAATGCTCCTTTGGACGATGTACTGGAGGTAGCAGAAGTGGTAAAGGAATATCCGGAGCAAATGTCTACGGACGCTAAGGTCATGACTCAAGTATTGAAAGACATGGTGAACATGACCACCACCGAAAAGATAGGTTTGGTAGTAGGTTCTCATGCAAGCTCTTGGTTGAACACCATCTTTACTTCACGTGCATTTGGTCAAGACGGTTCAGGAACCGACAATACCATGCTTATTCCGGATATGGCAAATGCATTGAAATCAACAGGAAAGACATTTGATTTCATCCTTTTCGATGCATGTTACATGGGTACAACCGAAGTAGCCTATATGTTCCGAGAAGTAGCGAATTACCAATTGGCTTCGGTAATGGAAGTTCCAGCTTATGGTTTCCCGTACGAAGATTTCATGAAGGATTTGTACACCGGTACCGTAGAAGGTTACAAGGCAGCTTGTCAATCGTATATTGAATATTACCAAAGCTTGTATCAGAATGGCTCTTATGCTTGGGCAACGGTTACATTGACCGATAGCAAGGAAATGGCCAACTTGACCACTGAATTGAAGAAGGAAATCACCGCTCATAAGGATGTTTTAGCTGATTATGATTCTTCTTCTTTGCAGGAATATGGAAAGAATTCCGGTCCTTACATTGCCGTAGATTTGGGGCATTTGGTAGAAGACTTGAATGGTGGAACACTTCCAGCTTCATTCAAGACCCAATTGGACAAAACGGTTTTGTATAAAGGTTGTCTGGAAAAGGCTAGTCCAAGTAATTATGCGGTAAAAGCGGCTAATTATAGCGGATTAGGCATCTATGTACCGGTAGAAGAACGTCCGAAATGGAATCAATACTTCAAAACCCTTGATTGGTATACCGCTTCCGGTTGGAACGAGGTAACCTTCAGTTGGGATTTCTAAAGATTTTAAAGCTCCTTTTTCAATGATGATTTGAAGAAGGAGTTTTTTTCTTCTGATTACTGATTACCTGATTACCCTTCACATAGAAAGATTCTATCAAGTAGTTCAATCTTTTTATGAACCTTACAATCCCTCGTATCGTTTTTATGCCTATATTTGTTCAATCAAAAAAAAGATTATGGCAAATATTTGGAATGAACTAAAGAACAAGAATCACAAACGATATTTAGGAGGTTTGGATTTCTTCAAATACATTGGACCGGGACTATTAGTAACAGTTGGCTTTATTGATCCAGGCAATTGGGCCTCCAATTTTGCGGCCGGATCGGAATTTGGGTATGCACTCTTGTGGGTCGTAACCCTCTCGACTATCATGCTCATTATCCTCCAGCACAATGTGGCCCACTTGGGCATCGTAACCGGACTTTGTTTGAGCGAAGCCGCTACCAAGTATACACCCAAATGGATTTCCCGACCGATTCTAGGTACCGCGGTATTGGCTTCCATATCGACCTCCTTAGCCGAGATTCTAGGTGGAGCCATTGCTCTGGAAATGCTATTCAATATCCCGATCGTATGGGGAGCCGTGCTGACCACCATTTTCGTACTCATCATGCTTTTCTCCAACACCTACAAGCGGATTGAACGACTCATCATCGCATTTGTATCGGTAATTGGACTATCCTTTCTCTACGAATTATTCCTGGTTGATATCGATTGGCCTCTAGCAGCTAAATCATGGGTGGTTCCTAGCATCCCCGAAGGAAGTATGCTCATCATCATGAGCGTGTTGGGAGCAGTAGTCATGCCACATAATTTGTTCTTGCACTCCGAAGTTATCCAGAGTCATGAATACAACAAGCAGGACGATGCGGCCGTACAAAAACGATTGAAATACGAATTCTACGACACCTTGTTTTCAATGTTGGTAGGGTGGGCGATTAATAGTGCCATGATTCTTCTCGCGGCGGCTACTTTCTTCCAGAAAGGCACTCCGGTAGAAGAACTCCAACAAGCCCAGTCCTTGCTCACTCCATTGTTGGGAAATGCCGCGGCGGTAGTGTTTGCCTTGGCCTTGCTCATGGCCGGTATTTCATCCACCGTAACGAGTGGTATGGCGGCCGGTTCTATTTTTGCCGGCATCTTTGGAGAATCCTATCACATCAAGGATATCCACTCCAAGGTAGGGGTCATCCTTTCGTTGGGCATTGCCTTGCTCATCATCTTCTTCATCGACAATCCGTTCTATGGACTCATTATTTCGCAAATGATTTTGAGTATGCAATTGCCGTTTACGGTCTTCCTCCAAGTCGGGCTGACTTCCTCCAAGAAAGTCATGGGTAAGTATGCCAATTCCACTTGGACAAAATACCTCCTCTATGGCATTGCCACCATTGTTTCGATATTGAACATCATGTTATTATTTTCTTAATCATAACTATATGAATACAAACCAACCAATAGCCGCCCTCTTCGATTTTGATGGAGTGGTGGTAGACACCGAGCCCCAATATTCCCTCTTTTGGGATGAAAAGGGGGAAAAATATCATCTGGAAATACCTGAATTCGGACATCACATCAAGGGCCAGACATTGACTCAAATTTATAGCCAATACTTCCTGCATCCAGAAGGACTTCAATCGGAAATTACCCGCGAACTATTGGATTTCGAAACCCGTATGTCTTTCGAATTCATCCCAGGAGTGGTCGATTTTATGAAAGAACTCCGCCGAAAAGGAGTGAAGATTGCCATTGTTACCAGCTCCAACGACCAAAAGATGGCCAATGCCCATCGCGCACTACCGGAATTGAAATCCATGGTCGATGCCATCATTACCGCCGATAAGGTTACCCATTCCAAACCACATCCGGAATGTTTTCTTTTAGGAGCCGAAACCCTACAAATGCCCATTGACCGATGCATCGTCTTCGAAGACTCCTTTCATGGGTTGGAATCAGGCAATCGGGCAGGCATGAAGGTTATTGGCTTGGCTACTACCAATCCGGCTTCATCCATAGCCGATAAAGCTAGCCTGGTAATCCCTGACTTTGTGGACTTCACTTACGAAAAAATGGTGACCGTATTGGAATAGTCCTTTAAAAGCTCTACCTTTGCAGGAGTTTTTTAAAAAGTAAGATTATGGCAGGATATTTATCAAGTGACACCCGCAAGGTGACCACTCACAGATTGATAGAAATGAAACAACGTGGCGAAAAGATTTCCATGTTGACCTCATACGATTATACCACCGCTCAGATTGTAGACGGTGCTGGTGTAGATGTAATTTTGGTAGGCGATTCCGCTTCGAATGTCGTGGCAGGAAATATCACCACACTTCCCATTACGCTTGAACAGATGATTTTCCTCGGCAAGGCCGTGGTGCGTGGTGTGAAGCGTGCGTTGGTGGTAGTGGACATGCCTTTCGGTACTTACCAGGCATCGGCATACGAAGCCGTGACCAATGCCATCCAGATGATGAAGATTACTCACGCCGATGCCTTGAAGCTGGAAGGTGGGGAAGAAGTGATTGACTCGGTAAAGAAGATTATCGCATCGGGTATTCCAGTGATGGGGCACCTCGGTTTGATGCCGCAATCCATCAATAAGTATGGTACTTATGCCGTACGTGCGAAGGGCGATGATGAAGCCGAAAAGCTCATCCGCGATGCCAAGTTGCTCGAAGAAGCTGGATGTTTCGCCATCGTGATTGAAAAGGTACCAGCCGCTTTGGCCGAACGTGTAGCCAAGGAATTGACCATTCCGGTAATCGGTATCGGTGCCGGTGGTGAAGTAGACGGTCAAGTATTGGTAGTAGCCGACATGCTCGGTATGACCAACGGATTCAGCCCTCGATTCCTCCGTCGCTATGCCGATTTGCATTCCGTCATGACCGGTGCAATCAGCCAGTACGTGGAAGACGTGAAGAATTGCGACTTCCCGAACGAAAAGGAACAATATTAATTCAATAAATATGGCCACAGTAGACGATAAAAAAATTATTTTTTCAATGGTAGGCGTCAGCAAAGCCTTCCAAGCGAATAAGCAAGTATTGAAGAACATTTACCTGTCTTTCTTCTATGGTGCCAAGATCGGTATCATCGGTTTGAACGGCTCAGGTAAGTCAACATTGCTGAAGATTATCGCCGGTCTCGACAAGAGCTATCAAGGCGAAGTGGTATTCTCACCGGGTTACTCGGTAGGATATTTGGCACAGGAACCTCAGTTGGACGATACCAAGACCGTAAAGGAAGTGGTCATGGAAGGTGTTCAGCCGATTGTAGACGCTCTTAACGAATACGAAGAAATCAACAATAAGTTCGGTCTTCCGGAATATTACGAAGATCCGGACAAGATGGATGCCCTCTTTGCCCGTCAGGCAGAATTGCAGGACATCATCGATGCAACCGATGCATGGAACCTCGATAGCAAGTTGGAACGCGCCATGGACGCTCTCCGTTGTCCGGCCGAAGACCAACCGGTGAAGGTTCTTTCGGGTGGTGAACGCCGCCGTGTGGCTTTGTGCCGCTTGTTGCTCCAGAAGCCGGATGTATTGCTTCTCGACGAACCGACCAACCACCTCGATGCCGAATCTATCGACTGGTTGGAACAACATTTGCAACAATACGAAGGTACCGTGATCTGTATCACCCACGACCGTTACTTCCTCGACAACATTGCCGGATGGATTCTTGAACTCGACCGTGGCGAAGGTATTCCATGGAAGGGTAACTACTCCAGCTGGTTGGAACAGAAGACCAAGCGCATGGAAATGGAAGAAAAGACCGCCAGCAAGCGTCGCAAGACCCTCGAGCGCGAATTGGAATGGGTTCGTATGGCTCCGAAGGCTCGTCAGGCCAAGGGTAAGGCTCGTTTGAACTCTTACGACAAGCTCTTGAACGAAGACGTGAAGGAAAAGGAAGAAAAGCTCGAAATCTTCATCCCGAACGGTCCTCGCTTGGGTAACAAGGTGATCGAAGCCATCGGTGTGCAGAAGGCTTATGGTGAAAAATTGCTTTTCGACAACCTCAACTTCATGCTTCCTCCTAACGGTATCGTCGGTGTAATCGGTCCTAACGGTGCCGGTAAGACTACCTTGTTCCGTCTCATCATGGGCTTGGAAACCGTAGATAAGGGTAACTTCGAAGTAGGTGAAACCGTGAAGTTGGCTTACGTGGACCAGCAGCACAAGGACATCGACCCGAACAAGAGCGTATATCAGGTAGTGAGCGGTGGCAATGACTTGATCCGTATGGGCAACCGCGATGTGAACGCCCGTGCATACCTCAGCCGCTTCAACTTCTCGGGTGCCGATCAGGAAAAGCTTTGTGGTGTCCTCTCGGGTGGTGAACGTAACCGTTTGCACTTGGCCATGGCATTGAAGGAAGAAGGCAACGTACTCCTCCTCGACGAACCTACCAATGATATCGACGTGAACACCCTCCGTGCATTAGAAGAAGGTCTTGAAAACTTTGCCGGTTGTGCGGTAGTGATCAGCCACGACCGTTGGTTCTTGGACCGTATCTGTACACACATCCTTGCTTTCGAAGGCAATAGCGAAGTATTCTTCTTCCAGGGTTCTTACTCGGAATACGAAGAAAACAAGCTGAAGCGTTTGGGCAATGAAGAACCGAAGCGTGTACGTTATCGCAAGTTGATGGAAGACTAAGATTTAGTTGTAACACACTATTTGTCATTTTTAGGGAATGATAAACTTGTTGACTCCCCCTTGTGAAGGGGGAGACATTCTTTTGTCTCAACAGATATATGGTTCCCCATTTTTGTATCATATCATTTGGATTTTCTCCCATTCTGTTTATATTTGCGAAAAACATTATGACCATGAAGAAAACGATCATTCTAGGATTTGCTACGCTACTCAGCGTATTGGCCTCCTGTGGAGGAAAAGCCACAACAGAAACAAAGTTGCATGTCATTTTCGACAATCCGGCCCCTCGTATCATGCCTCTCGCACTCTTCGGCGAAGTACCCGATTCACTGGTTACTGCCTTGAACATCGCCGAGGGCATCCCTTCGTCCGTATCGGTCATCTTGTTGGAGAAAGACGGTCAACAATTGCTTTTCGATGCCGGCAACGGTAACGAAGATTCCCGCTTGCTACCCGATTTGCAGGAGTTGGGTATCTCGGCTTCGGACATCGATGCCGTATTCATCACCCACTTGCATGGCGACCATATCGGCGGATTGCTCAAGGACGGTCAGAAGGTCTTTACCAATGCCAAGCTATACATTCCCGATGTGGAACTCGATGCCTGGACAAAGACTACTGAAACTACTCCGAAAAACGTGAAGGCGATGATGGATGCCTACGGAGAAAACCTCGTGAAATTTGCCCTGACCGACGCATTGCCTAACGGAATAGAAGCCCTCGCGGCTTACGGCCATACACCTGGTCACACCCTCTATCGCACGGGCAACCTCCTGATTGGTGGCGACATTATGCACGGGGTAGCTCTACAAGTGGAAAATCCCGAATTCTGTGCCCGGTACGACATGGACAAGGAGGGAGCCATTGCTTCACGCAAAGCCATTCTGGAGTTGGTGAAGAAAGAAGGCTGGACCCTGCACGGGATGCATTTCCCGATGGTGGAAGGGGTGAAGATGAAATAATGCGAAGGAGTACTATGCTTACATCTCTTTTTGGCGTGATTTAGTTATAATAAAGTATCGTTTTAGACTAAAATAAACTATCTTTGCGATATAAAGTGTGTAATACTGAAATGTATGGACGGATTCAAAAATATCGAAATAAAAAACTTCAGAGGCATAGACCTATTGAAAGTGGATGACTTTTCCCGCGTGAACGTTTTTCTTGGTCAGAACAACTCGGGTAAAAGTACGGTTCTGGAGGCTATACACATGCTTGCAGGAATGTCTAATCCTGAAATGCCACAGAATTTGAACCGGATTAGAGCCAAGAATTTCTATGCAAATTTTTCTGATGTTTTCTATCTGTTCCATAACATGGATGTCAAGAATACACCGGAGTTTATTGCAGAACAATTTGATGGCAATGAGCGTAAGCTTCGGTTGAATATGACCTATTCATTTGATGAGAAGGAAATGATGTCTCAATCCAATCCAATGAATGGGGGACTTCCTGTCTCTGAAACAAAGGTATATCTTAATACGTTGGAGATGAACTTTGAAACCAATGAGCAAGGAGTCTTGAAAAGACGTCAAAGTTCCATTACTGTCAAACCCGATGGCATGCTATCGGACAAGAAGATTGCCGAAGGTTATCTGGAAAAATATCAAACCGTCTATCTGACAACTGAAATGTGGAGCATCAATCTTCCTGCTGCGCTTTCTGCATTGTTTAAGCGCAAGCAGAAGAATGTCGTTTTGAATCGTTTGCATCTTTTTGACAATCGGGTCGCTGATATTGACATCTTGCAGGATGATGTTTATGTTGATTTCGACAATATGCCAGAAAAGTTGCCTTTACGGATGGTGGGTGATGGTATGCGACGTTATTTGCACATGGTGGCGGCATCTGCCAACCCTATGAATAACGTTATATTGATTGACGAGATAGACAATGGTTTGCATTACTCCGCTTACGCGAAAATATGGAAGGCTATCTTTGAATTGGCAGTAGCATACAACAAGCAGATATTCGTGACCACTCATAGCAAGGAGACACTGGCTTATCTTCATGAAATGCTTGAAGAGAATACGGATTATCAGCAAGAACTTAGATTGTACACCATAGAACATACCTTGAAGAAAGGTCTCCAAGCGTATAAACTGACATACGAGGGGTTGAAGGGTGCTTGTGCAAGTGATATTGAAATAAGAAGTGCTGTGAGATGAAGAAGTTTTTGATTATAGTTGAGGGGGAGGCTGATAAGAAGTTCATAAAAGACTATTATCATCATCTGTTCAAGACGTCAGCTCCTAAGAATAGTATTATTCATACAGGTGATTTGAGTGGTGATACGGGTGGTTATAAAAAGTTGGCATCCGAAATCAATCTCCAGCAGATGCGAATAAATTCCGACCAAGGAGGAGTGAATCTTGTTATCTTTGATGCTGACAGTGATTATCAGGTACGTTGGGAGGAGCTTTCTTCGTTAAAGAAACAATATGGAGTAGAGTTTGAATTGTTCTTGTTTCCTAACAATCAAGATGCAGGTGCATTGGAGGACTTGTTAGAGAACATCATCAATCTTAATAATCGCCCAATCTTTGATTGTTGGAAAAATTACGAGGATGAATTGAGTAAACTCGAAATCCCCGATAGAACACCTCCTCCTTTGACTACTCCTGCCAAGAAAACAAAGATTTATGGCTATCTCGAAGCTTTGTTATTAAATCATGAGAAGGAAAAAATAAAGGACAAGAAGCGTAATTATGAGAATCCTTTGCACTGGGATTTGGATGCGGAATATTTGGAGAGGTTAGAGGAATTTATAGGTGGAAATCTAATATGGGAATAATAAAGAATTAAGAATATGTTACAGAAACAATATAAAGCCATAGATTTCTTTTGCGGAGGAGGAGGAATGACATGCGGATTACGTCAAGCTGGAATTGATGTTATTGCAGGTGTTGATATTGATAAAGAAGCAAAGGAAACTTATGAGTTTAATAATAAAGGAACTGTATTCATTGATAAAGACATTAGAAAGTTAAGAAGCAATCATTTTGAAAAATATTACGGAATACAAAAAAATGATGATTCACTGATATTGGTCGGATGTAGTCCATGTCAATTTTATAGCATAATTAATACAGACAAGGAACATTCATTAAAAACTAAAGATCTTCTAAGAAACTTTTCTCGATTTGTAGAATATTATCGTCCAGGTTATGTTTTGGTAGAGAATGTTCCTGGTATTTTAACGAACAAGCAAAGTATATGGCCGGAGTTTAAGAAAAAACTGATAGAACTTGGCTATGGAAATATGATATTCAAGGTTATAGATTTGAGCTATTATGGGGTACCTCAATCAAGACGAAGATTTTCACTCATTGCTACGAGATTGGATGTAGAAATAAGTTTACCGCAAGCGGATGAAAAACAAGCATTATTATCTGAATATATTGGTGAAGCACATGGCTTTCAGAAAATAGAAGCAGGTCATAAAGATTCTACCGATTTTAATCATACAGTTGCTGGTTTGAGTGATAAATGTTTGCGGCGTTTGCGTAAAACAAAGCATAATGGAGGAAACCGTTTGGATTGGGCGAATGATGCCGAATTACAATTAAAGTGTTTTATCGGCAAGGATGACAGTTTTAAAGATAGTTATGGGCGTATGTGGTGGAGTAAGCCAGCTCCGACTATTACGACGAAATTTTTTAGCATCTCGAACGGTAGATTTGGACATCCAGATGAAGATAGAGCAATTTCTTTAAGAGAAGGGGCTACTCTTCAAACGTTTCCCAAGGATTACGTGTTTAAATCAAATAATATTGCAACAACAGCACGTTTAATAGGAAATGCTGTTCCATGTGAATATGCAAGAAGATTAGGTGAAATAATAACTTCAAATTCATGGCGTTATGGCTGATAATACTAATGAAAAACAGAAACTTAAAATGAGTTTTGATCCTCAGACAATAGAACATTTGGGAGTTAAAATGTACTCTCAATTGCCCAATGCTATTGCTGAGTTAATAGCTAACAGTTATGATGCAGAATCACCTGAAGTGCATATAGTTTTAACGGATACCAAAGAAGAAAAAAGTATAGCAGTTATTGATAAAGGAGTAGGAATGTCTTTTGACGAGATTAATGACCAATTCTTACGAATTGGACGTAAAAGAAGAGATGCAGACAAAGGTTTTAGCCCTAATGGATTGAGAAAAGTTACAGGAAGAAAAGGATTAGGTAAATTAGCTTTTTTTGGGATTGGAAATACAATACAAATCATAACAAAGAAAGATGGTAATTGTGTGAATTTTACAATGGATTGGGATGAAATTCTTCATTCATCAACTCCTAATTATGAGCCTGTTTTTTCTATAACGCCATGTAATCCAGATGAGCAGGGAACAAAAATTATATTATCAAATTTAAAGCGTAAAACAAGTTTTAATGCTGAAGAATTAGCAAATAGTCTTGCTAAATTATTTGATTTCTTTAGTGAAGACTTTATTGCGGATATTCGATTAAATGACAATCCTCCTATTCTTATTGATAAAACTTTAAGATATAAAAATATTGATGCTCAATTTAGGTGGGATATTCCTACATTTATTGAAGATAAAGAACACTATATGTACAAGAATCACATCATTGGTGAACTTTTAGCAACAGAAAAACCCTTAAAGCCTGGTTTGCGAGGTATAACTTTATACGCCCATGGGAGAATGGTAAATGCTGCAGAGTTTTTTGGCGTAGGTGAATCTAGCCATTTCTATTCGTATTTAACAGGATGGATTGATGTGGATTTTGTAGATGAACAAGAAGAAGATATAATATCAACAGATCGACAATCTTTAAGTTGGGATTTACCAATAACATTAGAATTGCAAATAAATCTTAAACAATTACTATCATCTATAGAACGAAATTGGCGTACACAAAGAAAAATAGAAAGACAACGTAGAATCACAGAAAAAACAAAAATAGATATTGAACAATGGTATCCGACATTAACACCAGACATACAAAAAGGGGTAGAAAATATTGTAAATTCCATAGTAGAGAATTCTGAAATGGAAAGTACAAAACAAGGTGAGGTTATAGGGGCATTACATACTCTTGTTCCGGAATATGCACAATATCATTGGAGACGTTTACATGATACTGTAAAGAATGCATCATATGCTGATTATAAAAACGAAGATTTTTATAGAGCCGTTGTTGAAACAATAAAAAGGTATGAATCTAATGTTCAGGAGAAGGCTGAATTTCCAACAGATACGAAAGGTAATTTAAAAGATGGAAAAGATTTAATGTTTGCTGCTTTTGGTGGAAAACTTTCCGTAACCTCAAAATACCAAAAAAGCAATGGACAGAGTTTCAGGCCTATAACTATTGATAATATTGAAATGGGGCAACAACACATGTCAGCGGGTATTATGAGTGGAGTAAGAAATCCTTTAGCTCATGAAGAAATTTTGGAACTAAAAAACAGCGGGTTATTTACAGAAAATGATTGTCTGGATATGTTAAGTTTGCTTTCACATTTGTTTCGGCGTTTAGATGATGCTATTGTGAAGCAATAATATAATCCTTAGAAGAAGTACAGATAAATTTTTGATTGAATGAATGATAAAAATCTAAAATATAAACTTGTAGATTTATTTGCAGGCTGTGGTGGGCTTAGCCTGGGTCTTGAACAATCGGGATTTACACCATGGTTTGTAAATGAATTAGTAGAACAATTCTGCAATACTTATAAGGCAAACCATAACTTATCAGATAAGCATTATTTTGTAGGAGACATTAATGAACTAAATAAACAATTGGATAAATATGAAGATCTTTTATCCGACATAACTTTAGTTTGTGGTGGACCTCCGTGTCAAGGATTTTCTATGGCAAACCGTCAACGAATCATAGATGACCCAAGAAATAATCTTTATAAAGCATATCTATATTTTTTAAGTCGCGTTAGACCTAAGTTTTTCATAATGGAAAATGTAAAAGGTATGAGCAATAAGATTAAAGAAATTGAAGAAAATTTTAAAGAGTATTTGGGAGAAAAATATTTGTTTGATTATGCTCTTTTGAAAGCTCAAGATTATGGTGTTCCTCAAAATAGAGAACGTTTTATAATGATTGGGAATAGAATGGGAATTGAACCAAAATTGATTTTTGAAGAAATATATAAGCAAAAGCGTGCTTCTTTTGTATTACGAGATGCATTGGAAGGTTTACCTCATTTGGAATCTAAAAAAGAAAAGGGAACAAAAAATATTGAAGACGCATCATCCGGCTTTACAGCTTGTGATTTTACATACCCAAGAACTGATTATTACCGTTTTATAAATGGTGATAAGGATGTTACTAAATTATACAACCATAAGAATAGGTATAATAATGAGAGGGATATTGAAATCTTTAGAAGACTTCCTCAAGGCGCAAATTCTTTACATGAATCTATAGCTGATATTATGCCCTACAAAAGAAGGTATGATATATTTAAAGATAAATATTTCAAACTTGATGAAACGCAGATATGTAAGACGATAACTTCCCATATGAAGTTTGATTGTAATATGTATATTCATCCTTGGGAGGCAAGAGGTTTAAGTCCAAGAGAAGCAGCTCGTATACAGACATTTCCAGATGACTACATTATAACTGGTTCACAGAATATGTGGTATGCTCAAGTTGGAAATGCCGTTCCTGTTAAATTGGCTTATGTAATTGGAAATGCAATAATGAAATTTCTATGAATCATTTAGAATTATTTGCAGGTATAGGTGGTTTTAGAAGGGCATTAGACCTTTTAACTCAAGATGGCATTATGAACTTTAATACGATTGGATATTCAGAGATAGATAAGAATGCCATACAAACGTATACATTAAATTACGACGTTCAAGGCGAATTGGAGTTGGGAGACATCGTTCAATTTACTAGCGACGTAGAAAATATAAATGCACTTCCACACTTTGAATTATTAACTGGAGGGTTCCCCTGTCAAACTTTTAGTATGATGGGGCAACAAGCCGGTTTTCAAGAAGATAGAGGGCAAATGTTTTTCCGTATAATGGATATTGTAGATGTTTTACATCCACGTTATATGTTATTGGAAAATGTCAAGAATTTAGTGACACATGATAAGGGAAGAACTCTGCAACGTATTTTACTAGAACTACATAATAGAAATTATATAGTTCATTACGATGTGTTTAATAGCGCAGGTTTCGGATTGCCTCAAACACGTAATAGAGTAATTCTCTTCGCAAGAAGTGCAGAAGAAGGTGATTTTGCATTTAACGCTCAATTAGTAAAAGGGCATTTTGATAGAAATGTTAGAGATAATTGTAGCTTGGATTTTTATAATTCAACAATTGATGTGTTGGATTTGGAAGTTGACCCCAAATATTATCTATCAGAACGTATAAAGCCAACAATTTTGAGTGATGGCTCTGCAAAATTCAAATCAAATTCAGAAATTGATAAGTTAATAGCAAGACCTTTGACAGCAACGATGAATAAAATGCATCGTGCTTGCCAAGATAACTATTTTAGTGATTTGTTTATTCAAAGCCGTGGAACTGATAGACCTTGTACAAGAATGACTAAAGATGAATTGGCTAAAATTGCAATTCGTAAATTAACTCCACAAGAGGCTTTTAAATTACAAGGTTTTCCACCTCTATTTGTTACTAATGCACAAAGAGGTAGAGTTTCAAATGGGGCTTTATATAAACAAGCAGGAAATGCAGTTAGTGTAAATACTATTTATGCAATTTTTCACTATTTAGTAACCAATCTAATAATACATGAATAAATATGTTTTTCTTCTTTTTTAATTCAGAAAAAAGAATCGGCTTTAAAAAATTAACTTTAGCTGATTTAGGATTGTCAACAACAAGTAACCAAACACATATTGGTTTGTACAATGGTGTTTTGACATTTCTTGATAATAGTGATGTTGTCAAATCTGCGATGTTGATATATGATGATTATTGTGACATATTGCCTTGTTTTTTTGATCGAATTCAAAATCCGGATGGTTCATTCCGTAGTCCAAAAATCCGAGTAGGAGAAGAAGGTGAAGATACTGTAGCTTCCAAAATTAGAGAATTTGCAAAGGCAAGTCCTAACTTAGAGTGGTTTCTTATATGGACGGGACTTGATAGTGAAGAATTAGTGTTTTGGTTGTTAAATAATGAGTCCTTAGAGTATACAAACATACGTCATCTGTTGCCAAAAACAGATGTTGTATATAAAGAAGATTCAAAAGAATTATCTGAAGCTTTAGATTATATCATTAAAAAAGTAAATTTTGTAAGCACGAATATTCAGAAGGATTTGGAAATAGTTTCACAAATAGAGAAATCTTCAAAAATATACAAGGCTAAAGATATTGAAAAGGCAGAAATACGTTTTAGAGAAACAGGAAAAATAGGCGAAGAACTAGTTGCAGAATATTTAGAGAAAGAAAAAAATGCAGGTAGAATTAGTTGTTTTGAATGGACCAATAAAAACTCAGAATCAGGACTTCCTTATGACTTTTATGTAAATAATCAATTGTATATAGATGTAAAATCAACTATGTATAATTTCGAGCAAATGTTATTCTTTAGTAATCAAGAAATAGATTTCTTAGTAGGGAAAAAAGATTCTGAATATTCTGTGTTCAGAGTGTATGATTTAAATAAAGAGCAAAAGAAATTACGCATTTGCAATAAATGTCTTTCATATATGACTTCAATGCAGAAAAGTATTTTAGATTTTCAAACAAATGTAAAGAATCAAGATGCTGTATTGCAAAATATAAAGTTGGGTATAAAACCAACAACCTGTTTCTTAGAAATGCAACCATCAATTGAATTGTAACTATGTCAGAAATTATTAAACATATAAATGATACCAATGCGAGTTATCGTTCATTAACTGCTGGTGATGCAAAGAATACGGACCTTTTTTTCGATCAAGGTCATTATAGTTTCTTTGGAGGTATAAATCGTACGATTAAAGTTCGTTTGCATAAAACAAATTTGTCGCAATCTATCCTTTTTATAGCTTCTATATTGCCGCGTAAATATGATTTAGGCGCAAAGCATTATAGGGTGGAGTATTCTTCTAAATTCGTGGAGGAGAATTTAGCTGTTCTTGATTCTTTTTTTACTGTAGATGGAGTAAAAACTGAAAATAGAGTTGTTGAATGGAATGTTCGCAAGGATATAATGCAAAAAAATGGAAAGATAGATGATAGATTGTATCTAAATGGTTTACAATTTGATTTATCTTATGATTTTAATGGAAATCAATTAACGACAAAGTTTAGTATACGCAACTACCTTGCAGGTGGTTATTCTAATGTAAGAATGATAAGCAATGTAGATGATATCTATGATTTTTACATTTCTAATGTTACAGAAGCATACTTTGAAGATGATGGTATTGTAGAAGAAATAGAAGTAAAGCAAATTAATCTCAACAATGCTCGGCAGCAAATCTATCGCCCATACATCACGGCCATAAAATCCAAACCATTCCTTTTACTTGCCGGCATATCAGGAACAGGAAAAAGCCGTATCGTTCGTGAATTGGCTCGTGCTTGTTGGGAAGCTGATTCAGAAGAATACAAAGCTCAAAAGCCAAAGAATTTTGTAATGATTCAGGTGAAACCGAATTGGCACGATTCAAGTGAATTGATAGGATATGTTAGCCGTGTAAGCGGTGAACCTGTATATGTGACAGGTGATTTCTTGAAATTCATCGCTAAGGCTTGGGAGAATTTAGATGTTCCGCATTTTCTCTGTTTGGATGAAATGAATTTAGCACCTGTAGAACAATATTTTGCAGAGTATTTGAGTGTGATAGAATCACGTAAAAATAAGAATGGTGAAATTGTAACGGATGCTATCATTGAGAAATGTGCAGAACAATGGTTTTATGATTTGACTGCCAAGCTTACCACCAATGACGACGTAAGAACTCGTTTTATGAACGAGGGCATCACTATTCCTAAAAACCTGATCGTCGTTGGTACAGTAAATATGGATGAAACGACCTTCTCTTTCTCCCGAAAAGTGCTTGACCGTGCCATGACCATCGAAATGAATGAAGTGGATTTGGAGGGTGGATTGGATAAGAAATACGAATCTATTGGCAGATTGGGTGAAGCGGAATTGATTGGTTATGCCGTAGAAGGTGTGGATGTGTATGCCGACAATAAAGAGGTGTGCGATACAGCTATCAGCTATCTGAAAGCTATCAATGAAAAGTTGGAAGGAACACCTTTCAAGGTGGCTTATCGTACACGCAATGAATTCCTGCTTTATGTGGTAAATAACTTGCCATACAATAAGAATGAAAATGGAGAAGATATACCGCAAGAAATGGTGATTGCCCGTGCTTTGGATGAAATTACCAATATGAAGATTCTTTCTCGCATAGAAGGTGATGAAACCAAAGTAAGCGAAAGATTCTTGAACGATCTTCGTGAAACAATTAAAAAGGAACTGAATAAGATTTCTCAGAAAGAATATTCGGGAACAAAGGGTAAAGAGGGTACAGAGTACGCAGTGTCTTTGGCCAAGTTGAAAGAAATGGCGACTCGTTTGGGTTCCGGATATACAAGTTTCTGGAGTTAATAATTAAATGGATGGCTACATGAATGAAGAAAATAAAATCATACTTTATCAAGATGATAACGAGATAACTCGTGTGTCTGTACGCTTTGCGGATGAAGATGTGTGGTTGACACAGAATCAGTTGGCGGAGATTTATGATACAACGCAAGAAAATATTTCGATGCACATCAGTAACATCTATAAAGATGGAGAACTGGATGAAAATCGAACTTATAAGAAATTCTTATTAGTTCGCCAAGAGGGGAATCGTCAGGTAAAAAGAAATATAGATCACTATAACTTGGATGTGATTATTGCTTTGGGTTATAGGGTACAATCGCAAGTGGCTACACGTTTCCGCCGATGGGCCACACAACGTCTGCATGAATACATCCAGAAGGGCTTTGCAATGGATGATGAACGTTTGAAGCAAGGTGGAAATAGATATTTCCGTGAATTGTTGCAACGTATTCGGGACATCCGCAGCAGTGAACGTAATTTCTATCAGCAAGTGACGGACATCTATGCAACGGCTACAGATTATGACCCACGCGATGAAATGACTAAAGCATTCTTTGCAACTGTACAGAACAAGTTGCACTACGCGGTTCATGAAAATACGGCTGCGGAAGTTATCTATCATCGGGTGGATAATGAGAAACCGTTTGTAGGGATGACCAATTTCAAGGGAAACTATGTGACTAAGGATGACGTGAAGATTGCCAAGAATTACTTGACCAAAATAGAATTACAACGACTGAATCTGTTGGTTTCGGGTTTCTTGGATTTTGCTGAGTTCCAGGCTTTAGAAATGAATGCCATGACGATGAAGGATTGGATAGAGGCATTGGATAACCAAATCATCGCACTGAAACGGAAAGTCTTGGTAGGAAAAGGACATGTATCGCATAAACAAGCCATAGAAAAGGCTGAAAAGGAATTTGAAATATACCGCAAGCGTGAAATGGAATTGCTGGAAAGTGATTTCGACAAGGAAATAAAGCGATTGAGAGATTTAAATAAGTAAAAGAATGGAATTGCTCACGATACATCATCACGATTTTACGATGTCTATAGAATGTACTAAGTTTATGGGCATTTGGGGAAAGGCCGTACAAAATGTAGGGAAGGACAAGCTTATGTCCAGATATACATGGACGGATGGTGTGGAACGTGTAGTGAAGCATAACGAAGGTGGCCAAGAAGAGGAATTGATATGCGGAGAAGAAGCTTCGGCCATATTCTTTGACAATGCGGATTATCCCATTTGGATAGATTTTCATAAAGATGTAAAATATGCAGAATTCGGCTCAATACTGAAAAATGAAAATGAACGGTTCAGCTTCAGGAAAAATGTGTTGGCCGGATTCATCAACTATAACAACGAGATAGGGAAAAGTGAAATAAACATCGTTTATAAAGTCGGGTCGGAAACAAGACACTTCACTTTCGGTTTTGAAGTGCTAAGTACAAAGCTTGATTATCATGATCATTGGAACAAGATAATCGAAGACATCGAAGCAGAATATCGGATGTTGTCGCTCGACTATATGCGTAGAACATTCCACGGATTTACACCCCATGAAAGGGGAGAAACACCGGAATTGATTTGGTGGAATATCTTTTCAGGAGAACGTGAGAAGTTCATCAAAGCGTGCAAAAACATCATAGAGCGACCAAGAAGAAGACTCCGTGGATATGAAACCTATCAACGTGCCGATAAGGTGAAGCGGGTGACTGTCAATATAGAAAATGAATTGGCTGAACATCGCAAGGAAGCGGCTCATCTCTATCGGATAGAAGAGCATACGCAATCGAACGATACACAGGAAAACCGATTCTTGAAATATGCGTTGGCGCAAATCATTTCCAAATATGAGGTGCTGAAAAAGTATATTGAATCGGTTGGAAAGGCTTCTGATGTATTGAAGAATGAAATGGATGTCTGTCTTCATACATTGAAAAGATTGCAGAGGAATCCGTTCTTCCGCACTATCGGGCATTTCAAGGGATTGAATCAAGAAAGCTTGGTTTTGCAAAAGGCAACCGGATATAGTCAAGTATATCGCACTTGGAATTTGTTGCGCCGTTCGTATTCTCTACAAGATGGAATGTACAGGCTTCAAACAAAGGATATTGCAACGCTTTATGAAATATGGTGTTTCATCGAGGTCAGTCATATTGTGAAGGAGCAGCTTCGGATAGGAAGTGAAGATGTGGAACATCGCAACCGTATGGAAATGAACGGTCTCTTTACATGGGAACTAGGCCGTGGTGAACATTCACGAATTCTTTTCCGCAAAGATGGTGTGGAATTGGCCGAACTTGTCTATAATCCGAAGCATACGGAAAAAGAGAACGACAATGTAAGTATGCCAAATCTTGTTGTGCCAACCGTTGCGCAAAAGCCGGACATTGTCCTCCAATTGACTAAGAACGACCTTCATGATGGAATGAAGATGACTTATCTCTTTGATGCCAAATATCGTATTGGAGGAAAAGATAAAGGTGTAGATGTGCCACCAGATGATGCCATTAATCAAATGCATCGTTATCGTGATGCCATTTATTATAAGGATTATAATTCTGACCAATTGAAGAGGGAAGTGATTGGTGGTTATATCTTGTTTCCTGGTGCGGGTGAACCGCTTGACGTGGAAAAGTCTAAATTCTATGAATCCATCAAGGAAGTGAACATCGGCGCATTCCCATTGCGCCCTAAAGATGAACGAAACCGGAAATTTTTGGAAGAGTTTATTGAAGGTATCATCAAACGGAAATCATCTGAAACCATTGCAGAAGTTATTCCTCATAAGGGCACTGTATTAGAAGTGCATGATAGAGTTTTGATAGGATTGGTGAAACCAAGCTCTCGAAAGGATTATTATCCTAAATTTATGAAAGGCGAAGCGGATTTGTATTATACAGGTGCAAATTTCCCTACCACCATTTCATTGGATGGTCTTCATTATTTCATCCCTTATTTTAAAGGACAAGGAATAAGGGATGTTTATAAAATCACTCGCATTCGAACAATTACAGCGAAAGAAGCCAAGCAAGATGAAGGTGCGGAGGCAAATGTAACGGATTTACGTTTGGCGTTTGAATTGGAATTCAGTCATAAGCTGTCGGATGATATACGGATGATAAAGACTGCGGGAATGATTGATAATACTTTCATTAATACGACTTTTGATAGAATAGGAGAATTGGTAAAATAATTTACAGAAACACCAAAGTTATCGTACATGATAGTACCTCTTTCAACACCATAGACAGTTATTTAATTGTTAACTAATATGATAATAGCAAAGAAACTTGATTCGATTACTGCACTCGATGCGCAAGTGAGAAGATTATACGAAACGGCTTTTCCGGTAGAAGAGCAGATTCCATACGAAGACTTGATGGTGCTGATGGACAAGATGCCACTGGACTTCACCGCTTATTATGAAGGTGAGGAATTCGTAGGGTTCACCATTGTCTATCCACGGAAGACGTTCAATTGGTTCTGGTATTTTGCCGTATGCGATGAATTGCGCGGAAAAGGAATGGGGCAACAGATTCTCTCGATGCTGATAGAGGAATACAAGGATTGTACGAACATCCTCGATATGGAATCGCCCGACCAAGTGTGCGAAAACTCGGAGCAAAGGAAAAGGAGATGTGCCTTCTATCTTCGCAACGAATTCCGGAAAACGGGAGTGGGAAAATCGTTCGAAGGCATCGACTATACCATCTTGATGATGGGCAATGGATCATTCACCTTGGATGATTATGAACAGGTGCTGGATGAGCTCCGTTCTTTCTGGAAGGCCATGCCCGATGAGGAATAAATATCAAAATGAACTTGTATGAAAACCGTCGAAGTAGTAGCTTCCGTCATCCATCAGCATGGAAGAATCCTTGCCACCCAACGGGGATATGGCGAGCATAAAGGGATGTGGGAATTTCCTGGTGGAAAGATGGAAATGGGAGAAACGGAGGAAGAAGCTATCGTTCGCGAAATCCGTGAGGAACTGAACGTGGAGATTCGTGTGGAAAGGAAGGTATGTACCGTGAAGTATGATTATCCGAATTTCCATCTTACCATGCATTGTCATTGGTGTAGCATCGTGCAAGGTGAGCTGATGCTGAATGAGCATCAATCGGCCCGTTGGCTGGAGAAATCGGAGTGGGAGAGTGTGGAGTGGCTTCCAGCTGATATCGAAGTGGTGAAGGATCTCCAAAAGTACCAATGTTAACGTGTCTTCGCATCAAACTCATCGAAAAATAATCGACTTTCTTTGAAAATTAATTCCACATTGACCGAATCTGTCAAATTCCACCCGTTTCTTTGCAATATCAAAGACTAAACATACCAAATAAAAGCGAAATTGCAATCTGCCGGTCTGGGAAGATAGGCAGATTTTATTCAGAATTCAAAGTAAGTTTTACTCTAAAATATGATAGTATGGTTTTAGCATTATTGATTACATTGGGTTTAATGATTGTTGCTCCTATTGTTGGAGCAATTATCGGTCTTATTGCGGCAATCGTCGTGCCGAACAAGTTTCGGGGTTCGCATCATCAGACGAATAGTGATATGAATCCGTGGCATTATTCCAACCAGGATAATCATTCCTCCAAAAATACGGATAGGGGCCAAGAATATGATCCCTTCGATACTCATTGGGAGACTAGTTTCGACTGGCAAGACGAGAATAATGACGGATATGATGACCGGTATGAATTCTAATAGGGTAATCAGGTAATCAGTAATCAGTTGTTTTGTATTTCATTGATTTTCTAGGAATTTCATTCATCGGGGCAGGAAGAATCTCTTCCTTGTTTTTTCTTCTACAATCTTGGATTTTTCAGAAATTTATGGTTACTTTGCATAAGAGAGTAATAACCTTATTTGTTTAACAACTAAATGAATACAACTAATATGGGAGTATTTATTGACCCTTCTACCGATTATGGGTTTAAAAGAATTTTCGGTGACAAGGAATTGATGATCAATTTCCTGAATTCGCTATTAGAAGGCGAACGTGTGATAACTGACCTCCGCTACATGAACAATGAACGGATAGCTAAACAAAAAGACGAGCGGAAGGTTATATATGACCTGTATTGCGAGACTAACACGGGAGAACATATCATCGTGGAAATGCAGAAGCGTTCTCAGAAACATTTCAAGGACCGGGCATTGTATTATTCGGCCTGTTCCATTGTCGAGCAAGGATTTCAGGGTGATTGGGATTATGAGCTGATGCCGGTATATGGTGTATTTTTCCTGGATTTCATCTTCGACAAGGATACTTCCGGATACTTCTGCAAGGATGTTTCACTAGTGGAGAAATACACGGGCAAGGTGTTCAGCAACAAATTGCATCATTACTATATCGAACTTCCCCGTTTCGTGAAGTCGAAGTCGGAATGTGATAGTTTTTTCGATTGTTGGATTTATAATTTGGCGAATATGAATGACTTGAAAGAACTTTATTTTAAGGATCGTGATGCTATCTTCCGCCGTTTGGAAGAGATTGCTTCTCGTGCCAATCTGAGCAAGGAGGAATATGATCAGTATAGGTATGAATGGAAAATCAATAACGATTATTTCAATTGTCTGGATTATGCCATAGAGCAAGGATTGGAGCAAGGAAGGGAGCAAGGAAGGGAACAAGGAAAACAAGAAGTTGCCAAAAATTTGAAAGCCATGGGACTTTCTTCTGATAACATCATGAAAGCAACCGGCTTATCTATCGAAGAAATTGAAAAACTATAATTTTATCCAATAATTAAAGGCTACGTTTCAAAAGGAGCGTAGCCTTTTCATCGGATTGAAAAGGAATATATTGAAACTATATTTTAAATAATTGAATATGAAACTTAAATTTATGGTAGCGGTTATGGCCGCATTTGCATTTGTATTTTCAGCTTGTGATTCGAAGGATGCGGTCAACAAGCAATTGGTTCTTTATTATTCGCAAACAGGATCGACTAAGGTGGTAGCAGAAGAAATTCAAAAAATGCTGGATGCCGATATCGAACTCATCGAATTGGAAAATCCATATACAGGTACATATGCCGAAACACTTGAAAGAGTGAAACAAGAACGGGAGAGTGGTAATTTACCGGCATTGAAACCGTTGAAAGTGGATCTTTCGAAGTATGAAGTCATCTATCTGGGTTATCCGATTTGGTTTGGCACCTATGCTTTGCCGATTGCATCCCTCATAAAAGACCATGATTTTGAAGGCAAGAAGATCGTGACCTTCTGTACGTTCGGTAGTGGTGATTTGGAATCGGCCTTGGAGGATTTGAAGAAGGCTTTGCCAAAGGCGGAGATTGCTGAACATGGATTTGGTATCCGTGATGTGCGTGTAGCGGCATCGGGCAAGGAGTTGAATCGTTTCTTGATAGAATATGGATACATGGATGGTCAGGTGGAAGCACTTCCGGGTTATTCGGAAATGAGACCAATCATGGAAGAGGAAAAGCAGATTTTCGAAGCGGCATGCGGAGATTATCAGTATCCATTGGGTACACCTATATTGGTAGGCAAGCGTGGCACACCGGAGGGCGTAGATTACATCTACGAGGTGGAAAACTATGGAAAAAGAAATACCGTCTTTGTTACCGTAGGTCATGAAGAAGGAGCTAAGCCGGAATTCACTCGCGTGGTAAGATAAGGTTTTAGTCAACAAGATATTATACCAAAAGAAAAGGTGCAAATCCTATAGGAAATGCACCTTTTTTCTTTTGAGATAAACTCCGAATTATGCTTCAGCTTCTGTAGCTTCTTCTGCAGGAGCAGCAGCTTCTTCAGCAGCGGCCAAAGCAGCAGCCTTCTTTTCAGCTACCTTCTTAGCGATTTCTTCGTTTACCTTCTTTTCAGCTTCCAAACGAGCCTTAGCGTCAGCCTTCTTAGCTTCTTCTTGCTTAGCCTTCAAAGCAGCCAAACCAGTCTGCTTGTTTTGCTTCCAAGCGTTGAACTTAGCTTCAGCATCAGCTTCTGTGAATGCGCCCTTAGCTACACCACCCAACAAGTGCTTCTTCATGTAAACACCTTCCTTAGAAAGGATGTTGCGTACTGTGTCTGTAGGTTGTGCACCGCACATTACCCAATAAAGAGCACGTTCGAAATTCAAATCTACTGTGGCAGGATTGGTGTTAGGATTGTAAGTACCAATCTTTTCAGTAAATCGTCCATCACGTGGAGCTCTTGCATCTGCAATTACGATTGAATAGAACGCATAGCTTTTGCGACCTCTTCTCTGCAATCTGATCTTTGTTGCCATTTTCTTTAATTAGTTTTTTTGTTAATGATTTGAATTTATGCAAATATCCCGTATTTGCGGGTGCAAAGGTACTGACTTTCTTTGGATTGGACAAAACTTTTAAGTCCTTTCTTTGGCGAAAACGAGAAAAAGATTGTACTTTTGTTTATCTTAAATCCTAAAAAACATGAAAAGAACATTCTTATCTATCATTATCAGTGTTTTGGCGGTGCTGGGAGTCTCGGCACAACCCGTTATCAAGAAGGTCCAGGTGGCCCTAATCCCTGATCATGCGGATGCTTTATACAAGGTTGGGGAACAAGCGAAATTCAAGGTGATAGCCATGGATTGTGGCATCGCCCTTAATGATGTAACCATCGATTATGAGGTGAGCGAGGATTTGATGCCGGCTCATCTGAAAAAGTCCATTACCTTGAAGGGGTATGAAGGCAGCATCAATGCCGGTACCATGAAGGAGCCGGGCTATCTTCGTGTAAAAGCGATTGTGAAGCATGAGGGAAGTACGTATACATCATATTCGACCGTGGGCTTTGATACCGACAAGCTGATGCCATTGGTCAAGATGCCGACCGATTTCGAAGAATATTGGACCAACCAATTGAAGGCATTGGACAAGGTGGATTTGGCTCCGAAGATGGAACGCATTGCCGAACGTTGTACGGATAAAGTAGAGGTCTATCACATTTCGTATGGCAATGTGGGTCGTACTCGCATGTATGGTGTATTGACCATGCCGAAGAAGGAAGGAAAGTATCCGGCTATTCTCCGTGTACCTGGTGCCGGTGTGCATGCCATGAGCGGTAATGTAGCTTGGGCGGCAAAGGGTGCGATTGTGCTTGAAATCGGTATCCATGGCATTCCGGTGATCATGGAAGGTAGTGTATATAGTGATTTGGCAAATGGGGTATTGTCCAGCTATTTTGTAGACGGCATCGAAAACCGTGATTCGTACTTCTATCGCCGTGTGTTCCTGGGATGTGTCCATGCCGTAGATTTCTTGCTTGCTTTGCCGAACAGCAATGGTAAGGTAGGGGTAATGGGCGGAAGCCAGGGAGGTATGTTGGCTATGGCTACTTCGTATCTGGACAAGCGCATTTCGGCTACCGGTGTCTATTTCCCGGCTTTCTGTGATCAGGAAGCATACATGCATGGTCGTACCGGCGGTTGGCCTCATTTCTTCAAGAACAAGGAGAATTGGAAGAAGGAATACCTGGAAACCATCCGCTATTACGATGCGTCCAACTTTGCCAAAGGTTTGAAGGCTCCGGTATATTATGCATTCGGTTATAATGATCTCACATGCGGACCGACTACCTCACAAGCTACTTACAATGCGATTCCGGCTCCAAAGACTTTGGTGATCGGTGAGAATCAAGGACACTGGTTGTTCCCGGAACTATTTAGCGGTATGTGGGAATGGATGATTGAAGAATTGACTAAATAAGTATAATCATGAAAAATATGTTATCTGTATGGATGATAGCCGCTTGTTTGCTATTGCCATTACCGATGGTGGCTCAAACCAATGAATTGCCTCGCTCTACTCCGGAAGAACAAGGCGTGCCTTCCAAAGCACTCGTGGCCTTGTTCGATTCACTCTCTGCACTTCCGCTTACGGACATGCATGCCGTAGTGGTGATGCGTCATGGTAAAGTAATCGGTGAAATGTTTCCAAAACCATATGCTCCCGAGTATCGTCATACCATGTATTCTTGTTCGAAGACATTTGTTGGTGTAGCGGTAGGCTTGGCCATTGAAGACAATCGTTTGCGCCTGGACGACCGTGTAGCCAGCTTCTTCCCGGAATTGCTTCCGGATTCGGTATCAAAGGATTTGGCGGACATGAAGGTTCGCGATTTGTTGACCATGGCTTCGGGTGTGAAACCGGACTGGAACATGCGTAGTAGAGGCAAGGAATGGATACGTACCTTCCTTTCAAAGCCGGTGGTTGCCCCGGGAACCAAGTACGCTTATGACTCCATGGTGTCTTACATGCTGGCCGCCGTTGTACAAAAGGCAACCGGCAAGAAATTGACCGAGTATTTGCAAGAACGTGTCTTTACACCGATGAACGTTACCGAATGGGCTTGGGAAGAAAGTCCGGAAGGTGTAAACACCGGTGGTTGGGGTGTACATATCCAACCGGAATCCTTGGCTAAGTTCGGACAATTGATTCTGGATGAAGGCCGTTGGAAGGGCAAGCAATTGGTACCGGCCGAATGGATTCGTGAAATGTGCAAGAAGCATCGGGAAACCGGTCGGGAAGTCTATGGTTATCACATCTGGCATTGTGGTGGACACGACGGAGCCGTACGTGCAGACGGTGCATTGGGTCAATATGTAATTTCTATCTTGGACAAGGACATGGTAGTGGTCATGACAGAAGCTACTCTAGGCAATGGTAGAGACCAAAGAAGATTGATATGGGATGTGTTGTTGCCAACCATCAAGGACGAACCATTGCCGGCCAACAAGAAAGATTATCAATTGCTCCAGAAGAAGAAGGCTACTTACAAGCTTCCGGAAGTAAAGGGTAAGGCTAGTTCTGCTTTTGCATCGAACTGGGAAAACCAAACCATCGAATTGGGTAAGAATCCGTTCGGTTGGAAATCACTTCGCATGAACTTCGGCAAGAAAGAAGTCATGTTGACCGTTACAGAAACGAGTGGTAAGACGTATGAATTGCCATTCGGATACAAGGAATGGAAGACTACTTCCATGGATGCTTATCCTCCTTATTCCATTACTCCGGTAGATCGTTTCAAAGGGTTGGAAGGACCATATTGGGTAGCTGGTAGCTATGCCTGGACATCGAAAGAAGAAGTTCAGTTGAAAGCGCATTATGTGAATTGGGTATCGGCTTTGGAAATGACCTTCCGCTTGGTGAATGGTGAAGTGGAACTTCATGTTCAGACCAATTATATCAAGAAACCTTATTCGATAAAGGGTAAGTTAGTCAAATAAAAAAAGAGGGTGTGTAACCCTCTTTTTTTATTTATGAATCTCTCTCAACCATTTCTCCATTTCGGCTTTCCATTGCGACTTGTAAGGAAAGGTTTCATTGTATCCCCAACCATGTCCGCCAACTGGATAGAAATGCATGGAAGCAGGAACCCCATGCTTACACATCGCCAAGTAATAGTTGATACTATTGAGAACCGGTACTACGGTATCATCGCTACTATGCATAATGAAAGCAGGAGGAGTATTTTCATTGACCTGCAATTCGTTGGAATAAAGCTTCACCAATTCTTCGCTCGGTTGCTTTCCCAAGAGATTGTCTTTGGATCCTTGATGCGTATATCCGGTCATGGTTACAACCGGGTAGAACAGAATCTGGAAGTCCGGACGAGTTTCTTCGGTAAAGTGCGTAGCGGCCGTAGAAGCCAGATGACCACCGGCCGATGAACCCATAATACCCAATTGCCGGATTCCCCATTGGTTTGCATGTTTACGCATATAGCGAATTGCTTGATGAGCGTCGCTCAACGGGATTTCATGCTTGCCAAATGGCATGCGATAATGAAGGACGGCATAAGTAATACCTTGCGTATTGAACCAAGCGGCCATATCGTGTCCTTCGTGTGTAACGGCAATACCTGCATAGCCACCACCCGGACAAGCAACAATGGCTTGTCCGTTGGGATTCTTGGCTGGATAGATTGTCAGAGTGGCTTCCGAATATTCATTTCCATTGATCCATCCCTTGATCATTGGCTTTTCTTCAATAATCTTTTCATCGGCCAATCTCACTTGAACGGGTTGTTGAGCGGAGAGAACGGATGAAGCCATCAGCGCACCTATCAGGAAATACTTTCTCATAATCATTTCTTTTGTACGTTCATGCTAGCCTTGATGAGATAAACGATCAACAAAGCATACACTACCAATGAAGCAAGTTCACTCATCGGGTTGGACAACCATGCTTCGTTGACGAGGTTGATACCACCAAATCGCATTGCCGCACTTACTACACCCATCAATGCACCACCTGCAATGAAACCAGAGGCGAGGAGAGTACCCTTTTCACCTCGTTCATTGTTGAGCTTTTCGTCCTTGCTACGAGTCGTTACATACCAGTTGATAGCACCACCGACGAGCAACGGGAGGTTGAGTTCCAATGGAATGAACATACCCAATGCAAATGCCAAAGCCGGGATATTGAAATAAGTAAGCACCAAAGCAAGAGCCGCACCGATACCATAGAGCAACCAAGGAGCGCCGACACCATTCATCAACGGGTCGATAACCGCCGCCATGGCATTTGCCTGAGGAGCGGCCAATGCACCACTAGTAAATCCGTATGTCTTGTTCAGGATCATGATGACACCACCTACGGTAGCGGCCGATACCAGAGTGCCCAAGAACTTCCAAGTTTGTTGCTTGGCTGGAGTAGTACCGAGCCAATAACCAATCTTCAAGTCGGTAATGAAACCACCGGCCATCGAAAGAGCGGTACAAACCACACCACCCATCACAAGAGCGGCCACCATACCGGTTGCACCCTTCAAGCCTACGGCTACCATCACTACAGATGCCAAAATCAAGGTCATCAAAGTCATACCCGAAACCGGGTTGGTACCAACGATAGCAATTGCATTAGCGGCAACGGTCGTAAAGAGGAAGGAGATACCGGCAACCAACAATATGGCTACAATGCTATGAAGCCAATTGCCGTGCATTACATCGGTCAGGAAGAATACGAAAGTAAGCAACAAAGTAAAGATAGATCCGAACGCGATCACCTTCATGGAAAGGTCCTTCTGAGTACGCTTCACCTGAGTAGTTTCTTTCTTGCCACCCATTTCCTTAGCGGCCAAACCAACGGCACTCTTGATGATGCCCCACGAACGGAAGATACCGATTACACCAGCCATAGCGATACCACCGATACCGATGCTCTTGGCATATTCCTTGAAGATGGTTTCAGGGGCCATTTCGCCAATGGTCTGTGTAATGGAAGGATTCCAAGCATTGAGCAATTGATCGCCGAAAAGAAGGTTCATGCCCGGAACGATGAGCAACCATACGGCCAAGGAACCGGCACAAATGATAGCGGCATACTTCAAACCGATGATATAACCCAAACCGAGAACGGCCGCACCGGTATTGATTTTCAAAACGATTTTGGCTTTATCGGCCAACAATTCACCCCAACCACATACACGAGTGGTGAAGTTTTCATTCCACCATCCGAAGGTAGCTACAATAAAATCGTACAAACCACCTACCAAGCCTGCAATCAACAATGGCTTGGCCTGGCTACCTCCCTTTTCACCGGATACCAACACCTGTGTACTGGCGGTAGCTTCCGGGAATGGATATTCACCGTGTTTGTCGCTTACAAAATACTTCCGGAAAGGAATCAGGAAAAGGATACCCAAAATACCACCCAACAAGGAGCTGATGAACATCTGCATGAAATCGACAGTCATTTCCGGATATTTATCCTGCAAGATGTAAAGGGCAGGAAGAGTAAAGATAGCACCCGCTACGATTACACCCGAGCAAGCACCGATAGACTGGATAATGACATTTTCACCCAACGCACCTTTACGCTTAGCCGCACTGGATACACCTACAGCAATAATGGCAATTGGAATAGCGGCTTCGAACACTTGACCTACCTTCAAACCCAGATAAGCCGCGGCCGCAGAGAAGAGGATAGCCATGGCAATCCCCCAGGATACAGACCATAGATTGACTTCTGGATACTCCTTGTCAGGAGACATCAACGGATGATATTCTTCACCCGGCTTCAATGGACGGAATGCATTTTCAGGCAATCCCGTCGGTTTTTCATTTTCTTGTTTCATGATTCTCTATTATTTGATTATTATGGACAATTTTTCCCAAAAATAATCAAAAATAGAGAAACCGCATGCATTTCGGTTAGAATATATCAAATTTGAGTCCTAATGAAAGACGGAGGTAGTCGTTCGGATTCAAATGATTGGTAAATGCACTGACTATATACAAGTCGCATGAACTGATTTCATAGAAAGCCGTAATGCTTCGGGCAAACAACCTTTTCTTGTCCGGTATGTTAAAACGCAACCGTTGACCTACAAAGGCATGCGTACGGACACGAGTGGAGAAGTTATAATAGCCCTTCGGATAACGGTCGGGCTCTTTCGTCCAAAACTCATCACTGAATACCGTATTGAAATAGAGTCCACATTCCAGGGGTTCAAACGTAAATGTTTCGTTAAGTTCTATCTTCCAAGGAATGTAATTCTGCTTCAAGGTAAATGTCATCTTGGCATTATCCGAAGAATAGCGTGGAATGAACCCCAAGAAAACATCCGTTTCCCATTGATGGTTCTTACCATATGACCATCCGAAGCCAAAGTTCATCAACCCCATACCACCGGCATATTGCAATTTGGTATAAGTAGGCATCAAGGATTCCCACAAATTCCGATAGCCTTCCACCCGTTTCTTATAACGGTTGGTTTCTTCAACGGATTCCGCATGTCCGGCTAAGGTGAAGAAACATACGAAAAGCCCCATCAATATCTTTTTAATATTCAATAAGTTCATGTTCATATCCATCTTCAGTTATCGTAAATAAAATATAGGCTCTATCCTTAGCACATGGAGTTTGGTAATACAACACGCCATCATTGAAAAATTCATTGATTTTATAATGATGCGCATGACCGTTCATGCAAAAGAGGAGGTTAGGAAACTCCTTCAGATACAATTGGAAAACATTGGCCACATTGTTGTTGAATTCCAAATCGAAAGGAGGGACGTGCATCACCACAACGGTCTTTTCTACGCCTTCCGGTAAATTCTTCATCAAATTTTCCAGGAAAGAGAAATCGGGAACCGGTTCGCTATAATCGTACTCCATACAATTGGTATTCAAGCAGATAAAGAGCACATTTCCTGCTTGGAAATAATAATTGGGATTACCCCATATTTCACCAAACACATCTTCTCCGGTACCCAAACAATCGTGATTGCCCAAAAGAGCAACCCAAGGCATGCGGAAATCGAGCATGATATCGCGTTGGAGGATGAACTCATGGGTGGCACCAAAATCGGATATATCACCTCCATGAATCACAAAATCGACATCCCCACGCTTGTTGATGTGAGATACCATCGCTTCGGTTTCATCGTACCAACGTTGGGTATCGCTGATGAAAGCAAAACGGAATTCTTTCTGATCTTTCAATTTGGTAGTGATGGCTTGAATATTCATTTCATTCAAGTTCTTTTCTCCTCTAACGTAAGCATCGTAAGGGTGAATTTCAAGCATATCACAAGCTTGAAAGCATAGAATAGTCAATAAAAAAGGGAATAAATAGAATAGTTTTTTCATGTCAATCTAAATTGTGCTGCAAAGTTCGACAATTTAGATTAAATTGAATGGATGAATAATATCGAAAGAATGTTCTAAAAGTCCGAAAAACAAATGTGCGGACACTTTTTATAAAATGTCCGCACATCGTTTATTTTCCTACCATATCGCCTTCCACATACAATCGAACGATTTCTTGCTTGGCGTTGGTTCGTAAGGTAATCGATTTCTTGAAATGTCCCGGGAACTTTCCGGCTCCATCATAAGTAACGATGATTTCACCACCTTCACCCGGTTTGATCGGTTCCTTCGGATATTGAGGAACGGTACATCCACAAGAAGCAATGGCTTGATGGATTACCAACAATTTATCACCAGTATTCGTAAACTTGAATACGTAAGTTACCTTCGGACTTGATTCTGAAAATGTTCCGAAGTCATGACTTGTCTTTTCAAACTTGATTTCTGCTTCACCAGCGGCAAATGTTACCATAGCAAAAATCGACAATATAGTTGTCAATACCAATTTCTTCATAATCTAATCATTTTAATTCGATGGCAAATATACGACTTTTTTATGAGTTGCTTCTTTTTATAATGTTATTTTAACAATCAATCAAATAGGGTAGAAAGATGATACATCCGATGATAGCGGCAAAAATCGCACAAATGAGTACCGCACCTGCCGCTACATCCTTTACATCACCAGCTATCGGATGATAGTCAGGAGACACTAAATTGACTAAACGTTCGATAGCCGTATTGAATGCTTCCGCCGCTAACACTAACCCAAAG
This sequence comes from Bacteroides sp., assembly GCA_015060705.1. GTDB lineage: Bacteria > Bacteroidota > Bacteroidia > Bacteroidales > Bacteroidaceae > Phocaeicola. Next base: position 45,399 of record SUXY01000011.1, read on the forward strand.
CATATCAATACAATACACCATTCCGTTGAAGTAATTTGGAAATGAAAGCCTCCCCAGGTTACCAATGCAATCGCCGTACAATGAATCCATGCATTATGTTCTTTTTTCAAGAAACTTCCGATTCCTTGGAAAGCATAGACAAAGCTCATGATCCGTTTTTTCAATTCTTTCATCCGACTATCCTCGATTAACTTGTTTTACACCTTTGACCGTTCTCAATTTCTTGATCAATGCTTCCAACTTAGCCGTATCGTCCACCATAACCGTCAACATGCCGGAGAAGAGTCCGTCATTCGAATCGATGCTGATGGAGCGCAACAGGATACTGCTTTCCTTATTGATGATAGAAGTGATATTGGTTACAATACCGATATCATCATGCCCCACCACCCGGAGTGTAATAGGGTATTGCTTTCCTTGACTCTTACCTGCCCATTTGGCTTTCACAATACGATAACCGAATCGTGCTTTCATTTCTGGTGCATTCGGACAATCCTCCCGATGTATCTTGATACCCCCATTGATGGTTACGAATCCAAAGACTTCATCTCCATAAATCGGATTACAACACTTGGCCAATTTGAAATCCAATCCCTTCAAATTCTGGTCAATGACCAAGACATCGTCCTTAAAGTTCTTGTCGTCCAGCGGTGCTTGGATGCTATAAGCTTCTGCACTCCGATAGAGCACTTCGTTATTGGCTTCCGTTTCTTTCTTCTTCATCTCAACGAACTTGTCGAGAATCTGATTGGCATCCAGCTTTTCAATGGCAATGTCCTGATAGAAATCGGTTACATTCTTGTATCCCAACTTCTTGATCAAACGCATCATCACGGACTCATCGTAATCAACCTTTCGGTTCTTGAACTTTCGTTCGATGGTTTCCTTGGCAAATTCCGTTTGACGGGCTTCGATTTCTTTCAAAGCCTGGCGAATCTTGGTTCGTGCTTTAGAGGTAGTTACAATGTTCAACCAATCGCGTTTCGGTGTTTGGGTGTTCGAGGTCATGATTTCCACTTGGTCTCCACTATTCAGCTTCTGACGCAACTGGACATTCTTTCCATTTACTTTAGCACCGATACATTTTGAACCAAGTTTTGTATGGATACTGAAAGCGAAATCGAGTACAGTAGCTCCCTTGGCCAACTTAAACAAATCGCCTTTCGGAGTAAACACAAAGACTTCATCTTCATAAAGCTCCAACTTGAACTGATCCATGACTTCCAAGTCACTACCAGCATGTTCCAAGGTCTCGCGGATAGTCGTCAACCATTCATCCAAACCACTTTCACCCTTCACTCCCTTATAACGCCAATGGGCCGCAAAACCACGTTCGGCAATATCATCCATACGTTCGGTACGAATCTGTACTTCCACCCATTTGCCTTCCGGTCCCATAACGGTCGTGTGAAGAGATTCATAGCCATTACTCTTAGGAACACTGAGCCAATCCCGCAAACGCTTCGGATTCGGCATATACATATCCGATACAATGGAGTAGACTTGCCAACATTCCTGCTTTTCCTTCTCAAACTCAGAATCAAGGATAATTCGGATAGCAAACAAATCGTATACCCCTTCGAAAGGACATTTCTGCTTCTTCATCTTCTGATAGATGGAGTGAATGGATTTGGTTCGTCCTTTCATGTGGAACTTCAATCCGGCCTCTTCCAACTTCTTCTGAATCGGTTCGATGAATGCAGCAATGTATCGGTCTCGGGAAGCCTTTGTTTCGTTCAACTTTTCCTTGATGTGGTAGTAAATCTCCTTTTCAGTATATTTCAACGAAAGGTCTTCCAATTCGGATTTCAATTTGTAAAGCCCCAACTTATGGGCGAGGGGAGCATATAAATAGGCCGCCTCGTTAGACACTTGTTGACGGGCTTCGTCATTGGTGGAATCCTTGATTTGGCGCATCAGATTGACACGGTCGGCAATCATGATGAGGATGACTCGCATATCTTCGGCAAAAGACAACAACAGATTACGGAAATTCTCCGATTCTACGGTTGGACTCTTGGCATATAGTTCATTGATTTTGACCAATCCCTTGATGATACCTGCAACGTCTTCTCCAAACTCTTCTTTAACAAAATCCAGTGTACACAAACCATGCTTCACCGATTCATGCAACATAATACTAAGGATAGAGGCACGCTTCATGCCAATCTCCTCCGCTACAATGACCGCGGTTTGCATATCCTTGATGATTGGATTCATGCCAAATGCATTGCGAGGAATATCACCTTGGTTTAGATACTGAATGAGATAACCTTTCAGTTTCCGACAATCATCCTTTTGAAGGGCATCGCCTGAAAGTCTGATGAGCTGCTTATATAGTGTAAAAAGTAGTTCACGTTCTTGGTCGTTGAAATAAAATCTTTCTTCCATTCTCGTCTAAATTTATTTCTTTTGGTCAAAGGTACTTTTTTTCTTTGGTTTATTATGAGCTTTCTACCTTTTTTTTGTAATTTTGGGCAATTATGTAGAATACTAGGAAAATTATTAATCATAACCATTAAATTTTAATATTATGTTGACAGCAGAAGACAAAGCTTTACTTGAAAAGAAAGGCATTTCTGAAGAAAAGATCGCAGAACAATTGGCATGCTTCGAAAAAGGTTTCCCATTCTTGAAACTGGACGGAGCTGCATCAATCGAAAAAGGAATCCTCGCACCAGCTGAAGCTGAAATGAAGGCATACTTGGAAGCATGGGATGCTTACATGCAAGGTGAAAAGAAAATCGTAAAATTTGTTCCGGCATCAGGCGCTGCTAGCCGTATGTTCAAGAATATGTTCGAATTCTTGGGCGCTGAATACGATGTTCCTACAACTGATTTCGAAAAGAAATTCTTTGACAACGTTCATAAGTTCGCTTTCTTTGGTGATTTGAACGCTGCTTGTGAAAAGAATAACGGTAAGGGTATCGACGCTTTGGTAGCTGAAGGTAACTACAAGGCTGTTGTAGCTAACTTGCTCGAAGCTGCTGGCTTGAACTATGGCGCTCTTCCAAAGGGCTTGTTGAAGTTCCATAGCTATGAAGATGGCGTTCGTACTCCATTGGAAGAACACTTGGTAGAAGGTGCTCTCTATGCTGCAGGTAAGACTGGTAAGGTTAATGTTCACTTCACCGTATCTACTGAACACCGCGAATTGTTCAAGGCATTGGTAGAAGAAAAGGTAGCTGCTTATGCTGCTAAGTATGGTGTAGAATACCTCGTTTCATTCTCAGAACAAAAGCCTAGCACAGATACAGTTGCTGCTGATATGGAAAACAAGCCATTCCGCGACAATGGTAAGTTGTTGTTCCGTCCAGGTGGTCACGGTGCTTTGATTGAAAACTTGAACGACCTCGATGCTGATGTTATCTTCATCAAGAACATCGACAACGTAGTTCCAGACCGTTTGAAGGACGAAACCGTTGCTTACAAGAAGTTGATTGCTGGTGTATTGGTTACTCTCCAAAAGAAGGCTTTCGAATACCTCGAATTGTTGGATAGCGCTAAGTATACTCACGAACAATTGGAAGAAATCATCAAGTTCGTTCAGACAGACCTTTGCTGCCGTAAGGCTGACATTAAGGATTTGGAAGATGCAGACTTGGTTATCTACTTGCGCAAGAAGTTGAATCGCCCAATGCGTATTTGCGGTATGGTGAAGAACGTAGGCGAACCGGGCGGTGGTCCGTTCTTGGCTTACAACCCTGATGGTACTGTATCATTGCAAGTTCTTGAAAGCTCTCAAATCGACATGAACGATCCTGAAAAGAAGGCAATGTTCGAAAACGGTACTCACTTCAATCCAGTTGATTTGGTTTGTGCAGTTCGCGACTATAAGGGTAACAAGTTCAACTTGGTGAACTATGTTGATAAGGCTACAGGTTTCATTTCTTACAAGTCTAAGAGCGGTAAGGAATTGAAGGCCCTCGAACTTCCAGGTTTGTGGAACGGTGCAATGAGCGACTGGTCTACTATCTTCGTTGAAGTACCTCTTGGCACATTCAACCCGGTTAAGACCGTTAACGACTTGTTGCGTGAACAACACCAATAATCTTTAATATTAATGAGCAGTGTCACTCCGTATGGAATGACACTGCTCTTTTTATACCTTATAATATATATATGAAGAAAATTCTCTTTCTAGCTATCGCCCTTGTAGGTATGCTTACCTCTTGCGGCCACAAGGAATATCCGTCCATCGGCGATACACACATTAACGTTTTTGAAAATACTAACATCTGCTTCCAACCGGATAAATACAAGAACTTTAATGAAGCCGACGCAGATGGCGTTATCCATTTGGTGAATGGTCGTATTATTTTAAAGAAGATTACATTGCCGGAATACAAGCGTAATGTAAATGTGACATTGACAATCAAATTGGCTTCTAACGGCGACCGTTGGGACAAGTCAGGTTCTTGCTTCGTGCTTCCCAAGGAATCAGCAATCAACTTGTTGAGCATTGCCAAGGGTGAAAATCAATTCCCGGCCGTAGATAGCACCAAGTATGAAAAGTTAGTAGGTATTGTTCCGGGTGAAGAATATACTCCAACCATCGAATTGATGCGTTTCATGACTCCGTTCGGTGTAGGCTTCTACAATAACCATGAAATTGGTATCAAGCGTAAACCTGTGTATATTGACGAATGGGCAGATTGTGTGACATGGATGCAAGACATTACTGACCTTTATCCAACTCTTGAAAAGGAAGCTTATGTAGGTATCTATATCGATACATGGACAGCTGAAGGTTACGTAGTAAGCATGGATTTGGATATCAAGGAAAGTCAGATTACTTGCGATGCTTTGCCAAACCGCAAGGTAATGCCTTTGATGAATACTGTATATTACATTGGCCAAAGCTATCCTGACATCTTTGCTCGTCAAGACGTAGAAATGGAATTCGATATGCCGAAAGATGCCAAGAACGTTCGTTTAAAATACATCGTAACCGGTCATGGTGGACATAGCGGTGGTGATGAATTCGTGAAGCGTCAGAACATCGTATTTGTAGACGGTCAGGAAGTGATGAATTTCATTCCATGGCGTACCGACTGTGCTTCATTCCGTCGTTTCAATCCGGGTACAGGTGTATGGTTGAGAAAGCGCCTCGCCATGTATTTGGATGGAGATGGTTATTCTGAAAAAATGGTAGAAGAACCAGTAGGTTCATCCGATTTCTCCCGTTCCAACTGGTGTCCAGGTTCGGATGTCGTTCCTGAAGAAACATTGTTAGGTGATTTGAAAGCTGGTAAACATACCTTCAAGGTAAGTATTCCTGAAGCAGAACCAGTAGATGGTCATAAATTGAATCACTGGCTTGTTTCAGCATACCTCGTTTGGGAAGAATAATGATATTCCAATTTACATACGAAACAGTGTTGGGCGACGTCACCTTTGTAGAGGAGGACGGCGCCCTTCTTGTTATCTCCATGAAATCCGACCATGGAGGTAAAGTAGCAGAAACACCTTTAATCAAAGATGCTTTCCAACAATTGTCCGAATATCTGATTGGTGAACGGAAGGAGTTTGATTTACCCATACGAATGAGAGGCACTGAATTCCAGAAGCGAGTATGGAGAGCTTTGTTAGATATTCCATACGGTGAAACCCGAAGTTACAAACAAATAGCAGAGGCTATTGGCAACCCCAAAGGAGTGCGGGCTGTAGGCATGGCAAACAATCGCAATCAACTACTCATTGTGATTCCTTGCCATCGGGTAATTGGAGCCAGCGGGAGCTTGGTGGGGTATGGTGAAGGACTTGAAATGAAAGAGTTCTTATTGAGATTAGAAAAGAGTTTGCCATAATAGCAAACTCTTTTTATATATCCAACCCCATGATATAATCGTTCATATAATAGCCATTACCAATTGGAAAATCACCTTCATCTACTTTATGCATTCCCATCTTCTGATAGAAGGTAAGGGCTTTATTGTATCGGTTTACATTCAATCGCATCTGACAAGGGGTAGGGTGCAGTTCCTTGATGGCTTTAATGGCTTGTTCAAAAAGCATCTTACCCAACTTCATTCCTTGGAAGGACGGGAGAACATAGATTTTCTGAAGATGAAAGGTATGTTCACCTTCGGGTTGAATGGAAAGATAACCAGCCGGCTCATTACCGCGATAAGCCAAATAGTAAATATGACCATCCTCCAACATTTGCTTGTTCAAGCTTTCTACTGAATACATCCATTCCATCATGTATTCCAATTGTTCAGGTGAAAGTATTTCCTTATATGTATGGGGGAAGACTACTGATGCAAGGCTACGAATTACGTCAATATCTTCCGGTGTCGCTATTCTGATTTCAAACATATTCTTTTGTTTTATTGTTAAACAAATGTCGATGCAAATTTAACGCATATCACGATTAATAAACTATCTTTTACTTAGTTTTTCGTTAAAAGATATAAATTTATAGTTCTATGTATTGCAAGGTACTAATATTTTGCATACATTTGTGCAAAACAAAGAACAATGGCTATGAATGTAGATAATGTACGCTCACAAATGCGCAAGGGGATGCTGGAATACTGCATTCTATTGTTGCTTCATCGAGAAGCCGCTTATGCTTCGGATATTATCCTGAAGCTGAAAGAAGCACATCTTATTGTGGTAGAAGGTACACTCTATCCGTTGCTCACCCGATTGAAGAACGATAATCTGTTGGCATACGAATGGGTAGAATCCACACAAGGTCCACCACGTAAGTATTATTCATTAACTCCAGAAGGGGAGAGGTTCCTCCAAGGATTGGAAGAAGCTTGGTCTGAACTGACTAATACGGTGAATCATTTAAAAAGAACTCAACACTTACTCTCATGAAGAAGACTTTCAATATCAATTTAGGCGGTATCGTCTTTCATATCGATGAAGATGCATACGAACTGCTCGACAAGTATTTAAGTAACCTTCGCATCCACTTCAGTAAAGAAGAAGGAGCGGAAGAAATTGTACATGACATGGAACTTCGGATTTCCGAATTGTTCAGCGAACGACTCAATGACAAGAAACAAGTCATTACTTTACTCGATGTAGAGGAAATCATTGCTCAAATGGGCAAGCCCGAAGAATTCTCAGACGACACAACACAAGATAATCATTCATATACTCCTGATGCCACAGACAAGAAAGGTATGAAACGATTGTTCCGTGATCCGGACAATAAAGTCATGGGCGGTGTATGCGCCGGTATCGCTGCCTATTTGGGATGGGATGTAACTTTGTTACGCATCATCTTTATCGTTTTGGCATTACCTTTCTTTGTCGATGGCTTTATCTTATTCAATTGGATTGTCATTTCGTATGTGGTAGCATGGATTATCATTCCCGAAGCACAAACAGCTCCTGAAAAGTTATCCATGAAAGGGATGAAAGTCAACGTGGAAAACATTGGAAAGACCGTAACCGACGGTTTCGAGAAAGTGAACGACTTTGTGAAATCGGAAAAGCCTCGTTCCCTTCTGCAAAGAGTAGGTGAAGCCATTGTTGGCGTAGTCGGTTTTCTGATTAAATGTGTTTTGGTTATCGCAGCTATCTGCTTTACACCCGTTCTGTTTGTTGTACTCATTGTATTTGTATCCTTGTTGGCAGCTGCTACCGGTGTTATCAGTGCGGTTCCTACCATGCTCTACGAAATGATGCCTAGGATAGATTGGTCGATAGTCAATCTTTCTCCTTTTACCACTTCGTTGATGTCCATATCGGGCATTATGGTGATTGGTATTCCTATTGTAGGATTCATCCACTTCCTGATGAGTACATTTGGTGGTTGGAAACCGATGCCGTTTGCAACTCGTGTTGTACTGATTATTTTATGGTTAGTTGCATTGGGTACGGGTACTTTCTTCATGTTTAACTTTGGCATATCTGCTATACATTAACAAATTAGAATTATGGAAGGAAAAAGAACACTTTATCGTGATACCGACAACAAGATGTTGGGCGGTGTCGCTTCCGGCTTGGCCGAGTATATGGGATGGGATGTAACCTTGGTTCGTTTGGCATTCGTGTTCTGTCTGTTTGCCATACAAGGTTCGGTGTTGGCTTATATCCTGGCTTGGATTATCATTCCGAGCAAGTATAGTCCTTCGGGAGGTATTGGTTTCGGCAAGATATTGTTGTTGGTTATCATCTGTGCGATGCCTATCTTCCTGTTGATGGCTTTGTTTGGATTAGCCTTTTTTACCATGTTCGCGGCTTTTTAATGGGTACAGACCTTATCTTTGGATAAAAAGAACTATATTTGCAAGCGGAGAGTCTTTTATGATTTTCCGCTTTTTTATTTGACTAAATAACTGAAATTTTAAGATATATGACAAAAAAGATTCTATTGTTAGGTTCCGGAGAGTTGGGTAAGGAGTTTGTAATCGCAGCTCAGCGTAAGGGACAGTATGTCATTGCTTGTGATTCATACGCAGGTGCACCGGCTATGCAAGTAGCTGATGAATGTGAAGTATTCAGCATGCTTGATGGTGATGCCCTCGAAGCTGCCGTGAAAAAGCACCAACCGGATATCATCGTACCGGAAATCGAAGCAATCCGTACAGAACGTCTTTACGACTTCGAAAAGCAAGGTATTCAGGTAGTACCGAGTGCTAAGGCTGTGAACTATACCATGAACCGTAAGGCTATCCGTGACCTTGCAGCAAAAGAATTGGGATTGAAGACAGCCAAGTATTTCTATGCAAAGTCTTTGGAAGAATTGAAAGAAGCTGCAAAAGAAATCGGTTTCCCATGTGTGGTCAAGCCGTTGATGTCTTCATCGGGTAAGGGTCAGTCGTTGGTAAAGAATGCCGATGACCTTGAACAAGCTTGGATTTATGGTTGCGAAGGTAGCCGTGGTGATATCAAGGAACTCATCATCGAAGAATTCATTAAGTTCGATAGCGAAATTACTTTGCTCACTGTTACTCAACAAAATGGCCCAACTTTGTTCTGTGCTCCAATCGGCCACGTACAGAAGGGTGGCGACTACCGTGAAAGCTTCCAACCGGCACCGATTGAACCGGATCATTTGAAGGAAGCTCAACGCATGGCTGCCAAGGTAACTGAAGCATTGACTGGTGCAGGCATCTGGGGTGTGGAATTCTTTTTGAGTCATGAAAATGGTGTTTACTTCTCGGAACTTTCTCCACGTCCACATGATACAGGTATGGTGACATTGGCAGGCACTCAGAATTTGAACGAATTCGAACTTCATTGCCGTGCAGTCCTTGGTTTACCAATTCCTGAAATCACCCAGGAACGTATGGGTGCCAGCGCAGTGATTCTTTCACCGATTGCCAGCAAGGAAGCTCCCCGCTACCGTGGCGAAGAAGAAGTTTGCAAGGAAACCAATACTTATCTCCGTATCTTCGGCAAGCCGTTCACTAAGGTCAACCGCCGTATGGGCGTGGTGGTAAGCTATGCACCAAACGGAAGTGACCTCGATGCCCTTCGCGACAAGTGCAAGGCTGCTGCTGCCAAGGTAGAAGTTTATTGATGAACGATGAGCAAAAAGCACCTTTATAGTCCAACGGATAAAATGAGTGACATCATCTGCGACAATTATAGTTTGTTGCAGGTGATGAGCCGTTTCGGTTTACCGTTGGGCTTTGGTGACTATTCGGTAGAAGAAGTATGCAAATCCAGTCAAGTGGATTGTAATACCTTCCTGGCCGTAGCCAATTTCATCAACAAGGGGCATTCCCGTTCATCGCTTCCACAAACGGACATTTCCGTGGAAACCTTGATGATTTATCTGAAGAATGCCCATCATTATTTTCTCGATTTCCAATTGCCTACCATCCGTAGGAAGTTACTCGAAGCCATCGATTGCTCGACAGACAATGAAATTACCTTCTTGATATTGAAGTTCTTCGATGTCTATGTACAAGAAGTTCGTAATCATATGAACTACGAAGACCAATACGTCTTCACGTATGTGGACAATCTGCTGAAAGGTCAGAAAGACGAAAACTATAATATCAAGATGTTTGTCAGTCATCACGACCACATCGACGAGAAACTGACAGAACTGAAGAACAGTATCATCAAGTATTATCCGGACAGCAAGAAAGCCTACATGATGAATGCCGTCCTCTTCGACATTTTTAATTGTGAAAAGGATTTGGTATCGCACAATGCTGTAGAAGACCACTTGTTTGTTCCTGCTGTGCTTCAATTGGAAGAGGAGGTCAAGAAGAATCTCGACAACCACAATACCTCAAACAAGGTACAGAAAGCAATTGAAAAAGAGGAAAGCCTATCTAGGCAAGACGATTTGAGTCAGCGCGAAAAGGAAATCATCTGTTGCGTGGTAAAGGGGATGTCCAACAAGGAAATAGCCGAAAATCTGTTTATTTCCGTTCATACGGTAATTACGCACCGAAGAAACATAGCCCGTAAACTACAAATTCATTCTCCTACATTATTGACTGTATATGCCATCGTAAACAAACTGGTTGATATCAGTGAAGTGAAGGTTGGCATCTAAAATACCTAAAAATGGGGATTGCGTAATGTTCCAAAGACGATTATCTTTGCATACGTAAGTTAGTCATATAAAGAAATTACGTAAACCACAAAGTTAGTTATTAGTTAAATAAAGAACGCCCTGCGAAGTGATTTCGCGGGGCGTTCTTGTTTCATTTTTAAGGTATACGAACGTTCGCTGAAAGATGCTACATCTTACCCCGATAAGATGATACATCTTACTGCGATAAGATGCTACATCTTTCGGCGGAAGCTCGTACAAGTATATGTGACACCGAAATTGAAAGGAAAGAATGAACCCCTTGTCTACTTTTTCAGCAATCATTGTTCAAGATCTGTCTACTTTTTCACGAAACTCCTTGCACTGCTGTCACCGGGATCCAACTCTTTGGATTTCAACATACAAGGGATGGCAGGAGTCCTGCCACCTGTCTAAATTGAAGTGAACCCAAAAAGTTGGACGGTTGATTATGATGCAAATTTAGTTAATCTGTATTGAACAGGGCTCAATCCG
>SUXY01000012.1 GCA_015060705.1 Bacteroides sp.
AAGTGCCAATACATATCAGCATCAATCAAACGGAAGATAATCGTCTTATCACCTACCAATGCCTGGTCGTGGCTTTCAGCATACGAAATGGTCTTTTCATCCGCACGGCGGTTGGTTACTTCCCAGAACATGCTGCTCGGCTTCCAATCTTCGTCTACCTTTTCCTTGATAGTCTTGATCCAATAGTCAGGCACGTTCATTGCCATACGATAGTCGAAACCATAACCACCATTTTCAACCGGAGCAGCCAAACCCGGCATACCCGATACTTCTTCGGCAATGGTTATAGCCTTTGAATTCACTTCGTGGATAAGCTTGTTGGCCAAAGTCAAGTAGCAGATAGCATTGTCATCCTGATTACCATTGTAATAGTCACCATAGTTGCAGAATGCTTCGCCCAAGCCATGGCTATAATAAAGCATAGAAGTTACACCGTCGAAACGGAAACCGTCGAAACGGAATTCTTCCATCCAATACTTACAGTTAGAGAGCAAGAAGTGGAGCACTTCGTTCTTGCCATAGTCGAAACAGAGTGAGTCCCAAGCCGGATGTTCACGACGACCACCTGAATAGAAATACTGGTTAGGATCGCCAGCAAAGTTACCCAAGCCTTCGTTTTCATTCTTCACAGCATGAGAGTGAACAATATCCATAATCACAGCAATACCCATGCGGTGAGCTGTATCGATCAATTCCTTCAATTCTTCCGGAGTACCGAAACGAGAAGACGGCGCGAAGAAGTTGGATACATGATAACCGAAGCTACCATAATAAGGGTGTTCCTGAATAGCCATAATCTGGATACAATTGTAGCCATCAGCAACAACACGTGGCAATACATTTTCACGGAATTCGTTGTATGTACCCACTTTTTCTTCTTGCTGTGACATACCCACGTGGCATTCATAAATCATCAATGGATCTGTCTTTGCACGGAATACCTTCTTACGGAAATGATAAGGCTTTTCTGGGGCCCATACCTGCGCACTGAAAATCTTGGTTACCTCATCCTGAACCACACGGTTAGCATACGAAGGAATACGTTCGCCTTCGCCACCTTCCCAAATAATTTTCAACTTATACAAATCACCATGTTTCATGGCTTCCGGCTTCAATTCGAGTTCCCAAGTACCGTTAGAGCGTTTTACCTTCTTCATACGGTATTCAGGCTTCATCTGCCAATTGTTGAAATCACCAATCAAATAGATATCCTTGGCATTCGGCGCCCATTCACGGAATGTCCAACCCTTACGCGAGCGGTGCAAGCCAAAATACAGATACCCTGAAGCAAACTCGGACAAAGTAGTCTTACCACCGTTTGTCAGTTCCAATTCCTTGCTCAGAACATTCTGATGTCTTCCCTCGATAGCGGCTGAATACGGTTCCAACCAAGGGTCATTTTCAATCAATTTCAATTTAGGTTTAGCGTTCTTTACTACTTCCATAATATCTATTTTTATAGGTTCTTTGAATTTTCATTTACAAGCAAATCGCTTGTTAACCTTACAAACTTACAAAATATATTTGTAAACTACTAAAAAATGTATCTTTATTTTTGAGAGACGTCCAAAGTTCCAAATTTATATACACCTTTTCGGACAACTTTGCCTTCTTTATCGGTTTCAACGAATGGTCCATGCTTCTTTCCTTGCTTGAAAGTGCCTTCAAAACGAATTCCTTCCGGAGACAGCATTACACCTTTTCCTTCTTCCATGCCTTTACTGAAACCTCCCTTATAACGGGTACCATCGGCCATGGTCAACAATCCTTCACCGTCAGGCATATCGTTCTTCCAATCGCCTTCGTATTCATCACCATTGGCCCATTTGTAACGTCCCTTTCCACTGCGGACATTATCTACCCATTCTCCTTCATAAACAGCTCCATTCGACCAGGTAAAAGTACCTAATCCCGACTGTTCGCCATTTTGGAACGCGCCTACATACTTATCTCCATTCTTGTGTACATAGATTCCTTGTCCGGTACGCTCACCGTCCACATAATCGCCTTCATAGCGGTCACCACTGCTGAAATGATAAATACCCTTACCATGCTGTACATCAGCCTTCCAGTCACCCACATAACGGTCGCCATTCACATAATAGAACGTTCCCTTACCTTCACGGGAATCGGCCACCCAATCACCATCGTATTTGGAATTGTCCGGCCATACCATGACCCCATGGCCATCTTTCTTATCATTCTTCCAGCCACCTTCATATTTGGCACCGGCTTTCCAGGTATAGATACCTTTACCACTACGCATGTCCTTACTCCACTGACCCACATAGGTATCCCCATTATAATAGTACATGGTACCGTCACCATCCTGATAATCAGCATACCACATACCTTCATAGCGATTGTTGTTCATGAAATGGAAAGTACCTTTTCCATGTTGCTGATCCTGAAACCACTCTCCTACATATTTTTCACCATCGTGAAACATATAGGTTCCTTCGCCCTGACGTTTGCCTTTCACATACTCTCCTTCATAGGTATCCCCGCTCTTGAAGACCGTCCTTCCCTTGCCATGCGGACGCTTTCCCTTGAGTTCACCGGTATATTCCGCACCGTCCTTAAAAGTATGATTACCAATCTTGATTTGGGCTGAAACGTTTGTAGCAATAAAGACTAATAATATAAATAAATACGCGTATTTTCTCATCTGCTTCTTTTTAATTCCGGTCAAAGATACAACTTTTCCTCCTTAGTAACGGAAAGAAATTACACTTTTTTACCTGCGACAACTTCTATTAGCTTTTCCTTACAGAAATAACGTTGTGCCAATGTGCGGATATCTTCCGCTGTCACACTACGGATAGCATCCAATGACCGGAGGAAAAAATCATCATCCAAATCTGCAGTTTCACAATAAATCCATGCTTCAGACAATGAGAACGGGCCTTCATATGAACGGGAAAAATCACCCAACATGTAACTACGGACCATTTCCAATTCTTCTTGGGGTGCCAAATCATTGCACATACGGTCCATTTCCCGATAGACTTCGGTTATAATAGCATCTATATATTGATTGTCTGCCTCCGTTGTAATCGCCAACACACCACTTCCCGGACAATTGACGATACCGGCTCCTATTCCATACGTATATCCCTTGTCTTCACGGATATTGGACATCAGTCGGCTACCGAAATAACCACCGAACAAAGTAACCATGACACGGGCCTTCAAGAAATCGGGATGATTTCTGTCCATCATGAATCCCCCCATCTTCAACGAACTTTGCAAAGCATCTGCTTTCTCTACTAAAACATGCTTTTCTGTCGTTTGTTGAGGAGCAATCAACTCCAACAAAGGCATCTGACGGATTTCTCCCCAAGGAGTATCACCCAAATTCGTTTCAATGCAACGGATGATTTCTGGAGTAACCTTACCTGAAACATACACCGAACAATTACCTGAATGATAATACTTTCGATAGAATTCACGAAGCACATCCGGAGTTATCCGGTCGTAATCCGACGCTTGTGCAAAACGTCCGAAAGGATGTTGTTCGCCAAACAAGGAACGATGAAGCTGCTTTCGAGCAATGACTTCCACCCGAGTACTGTTCACCAAGAACTGCTGTCGGTTACTTTCAACCACGACCTCCAGTTCTTTTTCCGGGAAAGCAGGATCCTTCAACATATCAGCGATAATCGCCAACGTACTCGGAAAATATTTATTGAGCGAATACAAGGTGATAAAGCCATAATTAACCGCCGATGACAATTCCAACCAGGCTCCATAATAGTCCAATTTCTCGGCTATCTGGACCGAAGTCATGGACGATGTTCCTTCTCGGAGCATACGATTGGTAAACAGTGCCTGCAATGCTTGTGTCTGATGCCATTGTCCGCCACCTATCAATACGTCCAGACGGACCACCTCCTGCGATCCTGCCCGGATAACATTCAATGGCATACCGTTCTTCATCCGGGTACGTTCCGGACGGACAAGCTGAAAGTCTCCCATCGGACGGAGAGGAGGCGGCATCCTACGGTTCAAAGTCATGCTTTCTTTTCCTCCTGTTGTTTCAAAAACGCTTCTGCTTTTGCCAAATCTTCCGGAGTATCAATACCAATGGTTTCTACTTGGCTGAGGCCTACTTTAATAGTATACCCATTTTCCAACCAACGGAGTTGTTCCAACGATTCGGCTATTTCCAATGAAGATTGAGGCAGGGATGTAATTTCTTTCAAAGCATCTGCACGATATGCATACAAACCGATGTGCTTATAATAGGTATGACCAGCCAACCAATCCTGCTTGTCGGCATTGCGTTGATAGGGAATAATGGAACGGCTAAAATAGAGCGCATTCATATTCTTGTTGACAACAACCTTCGGAGAATTGGCATTTTCCAATGCGGCAAAGCCGTCTTCCGGAACAAAAGGCTTGACCAGCGTTGCTATCTGAGTGGTTGGATCTTCAAAACAAGCCTTGATAGCATTCAACTGAGAAGGTTGGATAAAAGGTTCATCGCCTTGAATATTGACGACAACATCGTACCCCTCACCTACTTTGGTAAAAGCTTCATAGCAACGGTCTGTACCGCTCTTGTGATTTACAGATGTCATGACCACCTTACCGCCAAAAGCTTTTACCGCCGCTTCAATACGTTCATCATCAGTCGCTACATAAGCATCGTCGAGTACACCTACCACTTGTTCATACACTCGCTGAATCACTGGTTTCCCCCCCAAAATGGCCAATGGTTTAGCCGGGAAACGAGTAGACGCATATCTTGCAGGAATAATTCCAATAAATTTCATAGTCTTTTCTTTTTATTGATAATGCTACAAAAGTACAAAACATTTGCATATATTTGTAGTGAACTATAAAGAATTATCGTATGAATCAGCATTCTTGCCTGCTTTGCCTAGGCTCTAACCTAGATAGACACATTCATCTGGAAGCGGCCCGCAAAGCATTGACTATCATCTTCCCAACCATCCGTTTCGGGCGGGAAATGACAACGGAAGCCATAGGAAATACGTTCTTGTCTCCTTTCAGCAATCAATTGGCTCAATGTGAAACGATGCTCTCACCCGAAGAAGTACGTGCAGCCTTGAAACAAATCGAAAAAGATAACGGACGAATGCCGGAAGATAAGCAACAAGGTATCGTCAAACTAGACATCGATTTGTTAATGTACGACGACACCATCCTGAAACCCGATGACATGAATAAAGAATTCATCCAACAAGAACTGCAATCATTCTTTCCTATATAAAAAAAGATGCGCCCGACTTTCGTCAGACGCATCTCTTTTTTTATATCTAGCAGAAATTAATATTCTACTTCCAAGCCCATAAGTGGACCGTGTTGCTGAGCGCCATAAACGTCAGTTTCACCCAAAGCACCACTAGGAATCGGACGAGTGATAGTAACCTTCACAGCCTTAGCTGGATCAAAATAAACCAAATGAAGGATTACATCTTCTGAAATGCCATAAAGTGCACTGAAATTCTGCTTGTTGATAGCATTGGCAGCCTTCACCTTTCCGTAAGTTTCAAAGTCCTTGAAAATCACGTCAAACGTCAGTTCGTATGGACCTGAGTTCTTGCTTCTGATTACAGAAGCGATGTCGATTAACTTATGTTTTTCCATATCTTCTTCTTTTCTTACGTTTGTCATTAGAATTCCATATAAGTGATTGGGAACGGAGCACAAGTATCTTCAATGCGCATCAAGTGGTATACGTTGAATTCGTATACAGCACCCATCTTGCAGTCACTCGGAGAGAATGGGAATGCAAGGTTACCGGCTGTAGAGATACGACCTTCATAACCATAGTGGAGCATTGTAGAACGTGCGAAACCACAGATTGTATTAGCTTCTTCCTGAGTCGGAGCTACAGCTTCGATGATGATGAGCAACTCATCACAAGTCGAATCCGGAGTCTGTGGGAACATGTTCATCACACCCTTCTTACCGTAAATCTTGAAGTCCAAATAGAAGTCCTTCATACCTGAATTACGGAAATTATCCATTACGCGTTCACGAACCTTTTCTACCACTGTATCAATCTGACTGATCATGATTGGGTCGTGAGTAGCGGCTGGAGACATGGTACGATAACCTACACGACGAACACCTTCGAGCTTCACGAAGTATTCTTCAGTCGGAACAAACTTAGTACCGCTTACTTCTACCTGAGTATCGCTCAATTGGTTGAACTTGGTTTCGTGCAAGTCGAGAGCACCACCAGGACCAGGCAATACGTACGGATTAGACTTTTCGTAAAGTGAGTGAGCTGCTACAGAAAGAGCTGTACACTTACGGATTGGGTTCAAAGGTTCAACCACGAAGCTGTCCTTCTTCAAAGTACCCAACATACAGTCACTACCGCTACCTGGAAGAGCTGTAATAGCAGCACATTCCAAGATCTTACCCATATGGATAGCCAATGCCTTGTCAAAACCCTTGCTGATAGCCAATGCTGAGAATTCGCACGGGTCATAACTACGACCAGCCAAAATCACATTTGCACCGCTTTCAAGAGCCTTGATGAATGGTTCTTCACCCATCTGTGCTACGATATGGATAGATTCGTCTACATCCGATTCCTTCAATTCAGCCACTGGACCAAGTGGAAGGATATCACCCTTCTGGATTTTTTCCTTCACGAATTCCTTTTCGAATTCAGACTGGATAACAGCCATCTTGAAGTGAAGATTCTTTTCCTTCACGATTTCTTCAATGATGCCAACAGTTTCTTCTACGTGAGGACGAGCACCACTACCACCAGCTGTACCGATCAATACAGGAATACCAGCTTCGAGAGCAGCCGGAATCATGATAGCCAAGTCACGCTTCACTGCATTACGGTCAGTGAAAGAATAACCAGCACCCAAGTAATATGGACCCGGGTCAGTAGAACCAGCGTCAACTGCAATCACATGCGGCTTGCGACGCATACCTTCGATGAACGATTCTTCAGGGAAACCGTAACCAAGGATAGCGGTCGGAGAAAGCACGCGGATTTCATTCATATTTTCAGTATTCATGAGCTTTCTTTTTTAATGATGAATTATTTTCTCAAAGCAAGGATACGAGACATTTCGTTGAACACGATCATGTAACCTTCGTCTACACCCATACCCGGCTTAGCCAAGTACTGCTTCGGATGAGTAGCCATTGCTACGTGAGCACAAACTTCAGCCGATCGGTTAGTTTCGTTACAAGTACCACCGAGGTAAGCACCCATACCGTTTTCACGGCAATAAAGTACAGCTTCGATAGAGTTGTTGATACCACCCAAGTCCGGAGTCTTGATCTGAGCCATGTGACCAGCCTTAGCCTTAGTGAAGTCGATAACATCTTCGAATGTGTTACACCATTCGTCAGCTACGATTTCAGCTTCAGAGCCTCTAGCTTCCAATGCACGGCGGATAGCAGCCAAAGCTTCGATTTGAGCTTGCTTTTCGCCCATATCAACTGGACCTTCTACACGGAGGTGGAACGGCTGAGCAATCTTAGCCAAACCTGCGATATAGTCAGCGATAGCTTCGAAATCGTTGTTGAATACCAAGCCCAAAGTACCATATACGTCGATGTGGAAAATAGGATTGTAATCAGCAAACGGCTTCTTGTCGAGAACACGGTTACGGAGCCATTCGATGTATGCTTCAATCTTTTCGCCCTTCAAGCCCACCTTTTCTTCTACGTGGTTGAAGAGAGCATGAGGCAATACAGCAGCACCCTTCATGATCATCTTGTCAGCATTCATATAACGGTCGTCACCAGACTGAGTGAAGATAGGAATCATAGTTTCGCTAACCTGAGTACCATATTCTTCAGCAATTACTTCAGCCATAATCTTGTGCTGGCTCTTAGCAACAGCATCCAAACAAGCCTGAGTCACACCGTAGCGGATAGCGGTATGATAAACCTTACCAGTAGAAGGAGATACCATCTTATCCACGATATCAGCCATTTCGCGGAAGTTAGTGATTTCGCGACCTTCGTACAAAGGAGCGATTTCCTTTTCGATTACTGGAATAAAGTTTTCTGCAAGGAACAATGGGTCACGACCACCTGCACCTGAGTACTGTACAGCAGCGCAATCGCCAAATGCTACCTGTCCGTCTTCAAGAACGAACATTACAGAAATAGATTCACCCATTTGACGTACAGATGTGAAACCTGGAGTCATCGGGTCGCCTACATAGAAGTTACCATCATTTTTTGCACCAGCCTTGATGGCTTTCTGGTCGTCGAAGAAGAATCCTGTCTTTCCGGCAGAACAAACCACTTTCTTAATTTTCATAGCGTTTTTTGTTTATAGTTTAACGTTTTGTTATCTAACTATTTAATATATAATTTCCCCCTCTTATAATAAAGAAGGGGAAAATTTATCTTAGAATTTTGGACGTCCCACAAGTCTACCCTTTTCAATAGCACTTACGTCGTCGATTACCATCTGCAAAGATACGTTTCTATTTTCGAAGCGTGCTCTTTCTTCGAACTTCGCACGATGCAAGTCGCGGAGTTCATTGCTGAACGGCAAGTTACCCATTTCAAGGATACGGATAGCACCGTCGTTGTCACGGGCAGGAAGAACCTTACCAGCGTTATGACGGTTCGGAGCGAACGGAATATCGAGAATACCAGCCTGAAATGCAGCAACAGTACCTACAGCGATATCGCCCTTACCCAATACTTCTACTCTATCCATGATGCAACGTACTTCCGATTCGATGATTGTGCTTTCCAATACTACTTGTGGAATTTCACGCAAGTCTTGGTCACGCAACATAGAGATTACCTGCTTAGTTGCTCTCAAACCGCATGCATTTGCTTCCTTGGTAGGAACACCGTAAGCTTCGTGTGGAGTCTTTACGATAACCTTGGTTGCCTTTGAAAGTGCAGCAGCAGCCGAACCCCAAGAGATTACACCGAATGCCTTAGATTCGTCTTGTGGGAAACCACCCATCCATTGGTGGAATACAGTTGTTACGCGTACATCGTCATAACCATACTTGTGGAGGTATTCGCGAGTCATCTTGGCCAAGCAACGCATAGCAGCTACGTCCTGAATCAAGTTACCGCACTGGCCATAACCTACTGTGATATCCTTCACACCTTGTTCTGCAGCCAACAATGCTTCGATGATAGCCACACTATTAGAGATACATGGAGGAATCAGTGTACCAGTCAAAGGACCGAACGGTTCACGGTTGATGCTTACACCAGCTTCTTCGTACATACCTACCAAACGGTCAGTATACTGCCAGTACTTGATAGTCTGTTCGATAGAGTGATTCTTGGAATATGGGATGTTGTAAGAGATACCACCACCTTCGTAAGAAGTAAAACCACCTGCGATAGCGATTTCTGTCAACAAACGAGCATCCGGAGTACCGTGACGAACCTGTACCGGATTTTTCAATGCTGAAGTCACCATACGGCAAACCTTAGCACCATAGTTTACAGCCGGGAAACCGTTCAACATCGAACGACCTGAAGCCTGACTCTTTTCGATACCTACCTGACATTCGTTGTAACGGTTCAAACGAGTATAACTGTCAATAGTAGTAGGCAACAAGTCTGCACCACCTTCGTTTTCCAAATATTGCAACAGTTCAATCTGTTCCTGGTACAAAGCTACACCAGCACGAGGTTGAACCAATGTGATACCTTCCTTTTCAGCTTTCGCCAATTTTTCACCGAAGCGTCTTTCCTTTTCGATAGACAACTGATAGTCTACTGCTTCCTGAAAATCAATATCCTGACCGGTAGGCCATTGTTGAAGCACTTCCGCACGTTCTTTCATGAACAAGTCATCAGGAATTCTCTGGTTTTTTAATTCTCTATCCATATGTATTCAGATTTAATTTTTTCTTTGATTATTTATGTAATACGGTTGTTGTCAAGCTAACTCTACGGTTTCCTTATCCAACAATTCGAAAGCCAACTCTGGATTAATCGCCCGAAGAAGTCCCATGGAGGCAAAAATGTACTTCTGGTCGAGGTAGAACTTCGGATTGCGTGGCTTGGTACATTCCGGATGTACGAAGTCGTACAAACAGCCCTTCAGGATTTCCTGCGGACGGCGACTGTTACGGAGAACTCCACCGATACCAATGACACAAGGAACATTCATCAAGTCCTTTCCTTCCAACGTATGCATCAAGCCTAACGGAGTAAACACATCTGCGATACGGCCACAATGACGTTCTACAGCCATTGAAACGGCCGAACGACCCAAGAATTCTTCTAAACCTTCTTCTTCAGAGCCTGGAGCAGCCAATGTATCCGGATGGGAAGTACACAAATCCACCCATGCCTTTACTTGCTGCATGTACTCATTTTCGGGCTGATTAGCCCCAGGAATCTGTTCATAAACATGTGTCAAGCTATAACGCATACCCAAGTCACCTTCTACTGTACGCTTCATCCAAGGTTCCGGCAATCCCTTCATCATGGTATTGTCCACCGTCGGCTCACCGGATGCCATGGAATAGACATCGGTGGTAGCACCACCTATATCAACAGCCAACAAATCACCACGACCCGCCTGAGTCTTTGTACCCTTGCTCAACAATTCGCAAGCATGGAGTACAGCCAATGGAGTCGGAATGATTTTATAAGGTGTCATACCTTGAAGAATATTCAAACCTTTCGCCTCGATAATACGTGAAATGAAAAGTTGTCGGATGGCATCGCGTGCAGGCTCGATGTTGAGCTTATTGAATTGAGGCATCACGTTTTCGGTAATCACGAAATCCTTTCCCGCTTCTTCGAATATCGTTCTGATTTCGTCGGAAGCACTCTTGTTACCAGCAATGATGGTTGTAAACGGACGGTCAATAGCCACCAAACGCTTGGCATTGGCTATGATAACCTCCTTATTTCCTCCATCGGTACCACCACAAAGCAATACCAAATCAGGATTGATATCGTAAATTTCCTGTTGTTCAGCGCCGCTGATTTCATAAGCAAAAGTTTTGGCCACCTTTGCTCCCGCATTGGATGCCGCAGTACGCGCAGCTTTAGCTGTAAGATCAGGAACCAAGCCCAAAGCAACCATTTTCAATCCACCGGCAGCCGAACTGCACACTAACAGTTCATCATACTTAAAACCGGCACAAAGATTGCCTTCACGGTCTTCAGTCAAGCGGTCGAACGCTTCCTGAAAGCCCTGCATAACGTCTGTCTCAATCGTTGTAAAAGCTTGAGAGGTTCCTAGAATTCTTCTTTGATCCCCGTCGATTGCAGTCAGTTTGGTATAAGTACTGCCTACATCAACCGTCAAAATGTTCATAGTTTGTTAGAATTGAATCAATCTATACCCAATGTTTTCTTCAAATCAATGATTGTTTCTTCAATAGGTGTACTAGGCGGGTAAACGAAATCGAATCCCATAGCGAGGAAGCGTTGTTTCACATCGTCGAAGTTCTGCTTACCTACTACAAGGTTACCACCTACAAAGAGAGGCATTTCCTTCAAACCTGCTTCATCACACTTCTGACGAAGGCCCATACAGTCGATTTCACCATGACCATAAAGAGAAGACACCAAGATAGCATCCGCATTTGTTTCAACAGCAGCATCGATGAATTCTTCCTGAGAAACCATCACACCTAGGTTTACTACATTAAAACCTGAGTTGGTCAGTGTCAAATCAATAATCTTGTTACCTACTGCATGTGCATCGGCTCCAATAACTCCAATTACAATTGTTTTTTTGTCCATAGCATTTAATATGATTTTTGTAACACGATACAAACGTACTGCCTTTTTTTAGATTGAACAAACCTTTCCCCTCTTTTTTTTATTTTAAGTGAATATTCATAAGAAAAAACATACTTTTTATCGACGGGTTTCAAACTTTATATCTACCTTTGTAAATTGAAAGAGAATTTTTATAATCTTAAAAACATATTTCTATGGCAACAACACCCGAATTCAAGTATGCCCCGATGTTCCAAACGGGCAAAGATGAAACAGAGTACTATCTCCTCACCAAAGAAGGAGTATCAGTAGCTGAATTCAACGGCAAGGAAGTGCTCATGGTATCTCAGGAAGCACTCACCACACTTACTCAACAAGCTTTTTATGACGTTTCTTTCCATATGCGCCGTGCACACAATGAGCAAGTGGCCAAGATTTTGAATGACCCTGAATCTTCTGACAACGACAAGTATGTAGCTCTCGCCATGCTCCGCAATGCCGAAGTGGCTAGCAAGGGCCAATTGCCTATCTGTCAGGATACCGGTACCGCTATCATCCATGGCGAAAAGGGACAACGCGTATGGACTGACTTCTGCGATGAAGAAGCGCTCTCGCGTGGTGTATATAACGTATATACTCAGGAAAACTTGCGTTATTCTCAGAACGCTCCTCTCACCATGTACGATGAAGTGAACACCCGTTGCAACCTTCCGGCCCAGATAGACATCGAAGCTACAGAAGGCGACGAATACAAGTTCCTCTTCATTGCGAAAGGCGGTGGTTCGGCCAACAAGACTTACCTCTATCAAGAAACCAAAGCTTTGTTGAACCCTGAAAAGCTGATTCCATTCTGCGTAGAAAAGATCAAGTCATTGGGTACAGCAGCTTGTCCTCCTTATCATATTGCTTTCGTTGTAGGTGGTACCAGCGTAGAACGTAATTTGTTGACAGTAAAATTGGCTTCCACTCACTTCTACGACAACTTACCAACTACCGGTGACGAAACAGGTCGTGCCTTCCGTGATATCGAATTGGAAAAGATTTTGACCGAAGAAGCACACCGCATCGGTTTGGGCGCTCAGTTCGGTGGTAAGTACATTTGCCACGACATCCGCGTGGTACGTTTGCCTCGTCATGGCGGTTCTTGTCCAGTTGGTATGGGCGTAAGCTGTTCGGCTGACCGTAACATCAAAGCGAAAATCAACAAGGAAGGTCTTTGGATTGAAAAGATGGACAATGCTCCATACGAATTGATTCCGGAAGCATTGCGTCAAGCAGGCGAAGGCGATGCTATCCAAATCGACCTCGACCAACCGATTGCTAATGTTTGCAAGGAATTGTCAAAGTATCCGGTGGCTACCCGTGTAAGCCTCAACGGTACCATCATCGTAGCTCGTGACATCGCTCACGCCAAGTTGTACGAACGCCTCACATCGGGTCAAGGCTTGCCTGAATATTTCAAGAACCATCCGGTATATTACGCAGGTCCGGCCAAGACTCCGGCAGGTATGCCTTGCGGTTCGATGGGACCGACTACCGCTCAACGTATGGACCCATACGTAGATCCATTCCAAGCTGCAGGTGGCTCCATGATCATGATTGCCAAGGGTAACCGTTCACAACAGGTAACAGATGCTTGTCAAAAGCATGGCGGTTTCTACCTCGGTTCCATCGGTGGTCCAGCAGCCCTTCTTGCTCAAGAAAACATCAAGAGTATCGAATGTGTGGAATATCCGGAACTCGGCATGGAAGCTGTATGGAAGATCCGCGTAGAAAACTTCCCGGCATTCATCTTGGTAGACGATAAGGGCAATGACTTCTTCAAGCAGTTGAAGCCATGGACTCCTTGCTGTAAATAAGTTTTTGAATTCTCAGTGAAGTGACCCCAAAGTTTTTTGTCCAAACTTTGGGGTTTATTTTATTCTACTCATAAATAAATAAAACAAAGGCGGAACGACATGTCCGCCTTTGCTATTTGTTATAACTTGCATTTAAAAGTTGAATCTACCAAATAAGGGGGTGTGCCGTTCAGCATACCCCCTTATTTTTATTGGAACAAGTTATCCAATCCTGCTTTCTCCTCTATAGCTGGAGCCTCATCGTCCGCTAAGATATCCTTACACGGATCAAAGTTATGAGGGATAGCAAAAGTATCCGTTTGCAAATAGCCCAAAGACTTATCCGCATAGACCTTATTCATATAAAGCCCCCAAATCGGAAGAGCCATTTCAGCACCTTGACCGTCGCGCATATTGTCGAAATGGATGTCACGCTCTTCACCTCCTACCCATACACCAGAAACAAGTGACGGAGTGAATCCCATAAACCAACCATCCGAGTTATTGTTGGTAGTACCGGTCTTACCACCCATATCGGCTTTTATCCCATACACACGGCGTACACGTCCACCCGTACCTTCATTGATAACAGCACGGAGCATCACCAACATTTTATATACGCTTTCTTCACTAATCACTTCTTCCATATGAGGAGTGAATTCGGCTACTACATTACCCTCATTGTCCTCAATGCGGCTGACGAAGAGCGGAGCAGTTCGGATACCTCTGTTAGCAAAGGCAGTATAAGCGCTCACCATTTCACCGACTGAAATTTCACAAGGTCCCAAACAAAGCGAAACGACCGGATCAATCTGCTGATTCTTCACACCGAACGAATGAATTAGACGCTTCAACTGATAAGGACTTAATTTACTCATCAAGTAAGCAGTAATCCAGTTATCCGAGTTGGCCAAGCCCCATTTCACGGTTACCATTTCACCATAACGCTTGTTATTGGCATTACGAGGGCTCCAAGGCTTTCCATTCTCATCAATCAGTGTTTGTTCCACATGACGAGTTTCATCACAAGGAGAGAAACCGTTTTCCATCGCTAATGTATAAACATAAGGCTTGATAGTAGAGCCCACTTGACGACGACCTACATTGGCCATATCATACTGGAAGTAATTATAATTAGTACCACCAACGTATGCTTTCACATAACCGGTAATCGGGTCCATTGACATGAAACCGGTACGCAAGAAGTGCTTGTAATAGCGCAACGAATCCATCGGTGTCATGATTGTATCTTTTTCACCTTGATAAGTGAACACAGTCATTTCCTGCGGAGTATTGAACGCCTTACGGATTTCGGCTTCACTCGCACCAGCCTTTTTCATTCCACGGTAACGGTCGGTCAAACGCATCGCCTTATCCATGATAGCATTCACCTCTTCTTCAGTCAACTTACTGGTAAATGGAGCCGTCTTTCTCTTGGCCTTTGCCCGGAAGAAACGATCCTGCAAGCCTGTCTTCGGAGTCGCGATGTGCTCTTGTACAGCCTCTTCGGCATAGCGTTGCATACGCGAATCGATAGTGGTATAAATCTTCAACCCATCGGTATAAAGGTTATAGTTCGTTCCGTCCTTCTTGGTGTTCTTGGCACACCATCCATAAAGTGGATCGGTTTCCCAAGCTAAAGAATCTTCGTAATATTGCTGCATCTGCCAACCACGATAGTTCTTCTTTATCGGTTCCTTGGCATTGAGTACTCCACGCAAGTATTCACGGAAATAAGTAGCCAGTCCTTCTTTATGGTCTACCCTACGATATCTCAATTCGAGAGGTTCCTTCATCAAAGAATCTGCCTCTGCCTCGGATAGATGTCCTGCTCTGACCATCTGTCCCAGCACCACGTTTCTACGTCCTTTGGCACGTTCGTTAAAACGACGAGGATTGAAATAAGAAGGATTCTTACACATACCTACCAAAGTAGCCGCTTCAAGGATATTCAAATCCTTCGGTTCCTTAGAAAAATAAGTATTGGAAGCAGTCTTGATACCCACCGCATTGTTCAAAAAGTCAAACTTATTGAGGTACATGGTCAAAATCTCTTCCTTTGTATAATAACGTTCCAACTGAACTGCAATCACCCATTCGATAGGCTTCTGCATCAAACGTTCCAACACGCTACCCGCCTGTTCCGAATAGAACTGCTTGGCCAACTGCTGTGTAATAGTACTACCCCCACCTGCATTCTTCTGCATCAAAATACCACGTTTCACAATAGCACGAACCAAAGCACGTGCATCAATGCCCGAGTGTTCTGCAAAACGCTCATCTTCAGTAGCTATCAACGCATTCACCAAATGAGGTGACAAATCCTCATATCCCACATAGATACGATTTTCTGTACTATATGAATAAGTACCCATTGTAACACCATCATCCGAAATAATCTGGGTAGCAAACTTCAGATTCGGATTTTCAAGTTCTTCAACAGGAGGCACATAACCAATCTTTCCCTTGGCAATGGCTGTAAAAATAAGGCCAACGCCCGCAATTACCAAAAACAATAACGCCCACAGCGTAAATATCAATGTCTTTCTCATAACCTGCGTATGTGATTAAACGCTGCAAAAATAACGAAAAACTTTGAGATAGACGTTGTTTCTAACAAAGTTCAACGAAATATCTGTCGAACGTTCGTCTTTTTATTATTTTTTTATACCTTTACACTCTCGAAAGTGAACATAATAACATACTCTGATATGGAAAACCGAAGTTTAGTAACGATTGCCGAACATTCCAAAGAGAAAATCCTCTATTTGTTGGAAATGGCAAGAGAATTCGAAAAGAAACCGAACCGCAAGATTCTTGACGGAAAGGTAGTAGCTACCCTTTTCTTTGAACCTTCTACCCGAACCCGATTAAGTTTTGAAACTGCAGCCAACCGTTTAGGTGCTCGTGTCATTGGCTTTACCGACCCGAAAGCAACCAGTTCATCTAAGGGGGAAACCTTGAAAGATACGATTATCATGGTAAGCAATTATGCCGATATCATCGTAATGCGTCATTATTTGGAAGGTGCGGCTCGCTATGCCAGCGAAGTAACCAATGCTCCGATTGTCAATGCGGGAGACGGTTCCAATCAACATCCTTCCCAAACCATGTTGGACCTTTATTCCATCTACAAGACTCAAGGCACACTGGAGAATCTGAACATTTATATGGTAGGAGACTTGAAGTATGGACGTACTGTACATTCACTCTTAATGGCAATGCGCCATTTTAATCCGACTTTCCATTTCATTGCTCCGGATGAATTGAAAATGCCGGAAGAATACAAATTATATTGCAGCGAACATGGCATCAAATATGTAGAACATACCGAATTCGACGAAGACATTATCGCTGAAGCTGACATACTCTACATGACACGTGTTCAACGTGAACGTTTTACCGATTTGATGGAATACGAACGAGTGAAAGATGTCTATATCTTAAAGAACGACATGTTGAAGAATTCTCGCGATAACCTTCGTATCCTCCACCCGCTCCCACGTGTAAATGAAATTGCTTACGATGTGGACGAAAATCCAAAGGCATATTATTTCCAACAAGCCCAGAATGGGCTATATGCTCGCCAAGCGATTCTCTGTGATGTATTGGGCATTACATTGGATGATGTAATCGAAGATGGCAAGAAATATTAAAATCAGAAAAAACAATGAAGAATCATTTAGAAGAATTACAAGTAGCCGCTCTACAAAACGGTACTGTTATCGACCATATACCCACCGACAAGCTATTCACTATCGTCAGCTTGCTAGGTTTGAAGAACTCAGATTCGAACATCACTATCGGCAACAACCTTGATAGTAAGAAATTAGGAAAAAAAGGACTCATCAAAGTAGCAGACCGTTTCTTCAGCGACGAAGAAATCAGCCGTCTCTCCATTGTTGCCCCTAATGTTCAGCTGAACATTATCCGTGATTATGAAGTAGTAGAGAAGAAACAAGTCATCATGCCGGATGTAGTAAAGGGTATTGTAAAGTGTGGTAATCCTAAGTGTATCACCAACAATGAACCGATGACCACTATCTTTCACGTACTTTGCAAAGAAAGCGGTTTATTGAAATGCCATTATTGCGAAAAGGAACAGAACAAGGAAACGGTTAAGTTACTATGAAAGAAGACTGGAAACCGGGAACCATGATTTATCCGCTACCCGCCGTTTTGGTCAGTTGCGGAAGCACGGAAGAGGAATACAATATCATTACCGTAGCATGGACAGGTACTATCTGCTCCAATCCACCGATGTGCTATATCTCGGTACGTCCGGAACGTCATTCGTACGACATCATCAAACGGAACATGGAGTTTGTCATCAACCTGACCACTGAAAACATGGCCTTTGCTACTGATTGGTGCGGTGTCCGTTCAGGCAGGGACTACAACAAGTTCGAGGAGATGAAACTTACTCCCGGGAAAGCCAAGACTGTCAGTGCTCCTATCATTGAAGAATCGCCGTTGTGTATTGAATGTCGAGTAAAGGAAATTGTTTCCCTCGGCTCACATGACATGTTCATTGCAGATGTACTGAACGTCAAGGCAGACGAAAAATACATGAATAAAGAAACCGGAAAATTCGAACTGTCGGATGCCGATCCGTTAGTATACCTACATGGTGGATATTATGGATTGGGAAAGAAAATCGGCAAGTTCGGCTGGTCCGTGGAAAAGAAAAAGAAATAATCACATTTAAAAGTCAAGAATATGAAAAGAGACGAATTGATTTTTGATATCATTGAGAAGGAACATCAACGCCAATTGAAAGGCATCGAATTGATCGCTTCTGAAAACTTTGTAAGTGACCAAGTTATGCAAGCCATGGGTTCTTGCTTGACTAACAAATATGCGGAAGGTTACCCAGGCAAGCGTTATTACGGCGGTTGTGAAGTGGTAGACCAAAGCGAACGCATTGCCATCGAACGCCTGAAGGAAATCTTCGGTGCTGAATGGGCTAACGTACAACCTCACTCTGGTGCACAAGCTAATGCAGCTGTTTTCTTGGCTGTTTTGAATCCTGGCGACAAGTTCATGGGCTTGAACTTGGCTCACGGCGGTCACCTTTCTCATGGTTCATTAGTAAATACATCAGGTATCATTTATACTCCATGTGAATATAACTTGAACGCTGAAACCGGTCGTGTAGACTACGATCAGATGGAAGAAGTAGCTCTCCGCGAAAAACCAAAGATGATTATCGGTGGCGGTTCTGCTTATTCTCGCGAATGGGACTACAAACGCATGCGTGAAATCGCTGATAAGGTAGGCGCTATCTTCTTGGTAGATATGGCTCACCCAGCAGGTTTGATCGCTGCCGGTTTGTTGGATAACCCTGTGAAATATGCTCACATTGTAACTTCTACTACTCACAAGACACTTCGTGGTCCTCGTGGTGGTGTTATCATGATGGGCAAGGACTTCCCTAATCCATGGGGTAAGAAGACTCCGAAGGGTGAAATCAAGATGATGTCACAATTGTTGGATTCAGCCGTATTCCCAGGTATCCAAGGTGGTCCATTGGAACATGTCATTGCAGCCAAGGCAGTAGCTTTCGGTGAAATCCTCCAGCCGGAATTCAAGGAATACGCAGCACAAGTAAAGAAGAATGCAGCTGTATTGGCACAAGCATTGGTAGACCGTGGCTTCACTATCGTATCAGGCGGTACAGACAACCACTCTATGCTCGTTGACCTCCGCAGCAAGTATCCAGACTTGACAGGTAAGGTAGCAGAAAAGGCATTGGTTTCTGCCGACATCACCGTGAACAAGAACATGGTTCCATTCGATAGCCGTTCAGCCTTCCAAACTTCAGGTATCCGTCTCGGTACTCCAGCCATCACTACTCGTGGCGCTAAGGAAGACTTGATGATTGAAATTGCTGAAATGATTGAAACCGTTCTTTCTAACGTAGACAACGAAGAAGTAATTGCTCAGGTTCGTGCTAGAGTGAATGAAAAGATGAAGGCATATCCTTTGTTTGCTTATTGATTGAATAAATAAACACTAAACTAAATTGTCATTCTAAGCCCTGCTTGGAATGACAATTTTTATGCATATCCCTATGAAAGGAATCAAGCACCTCACCGAAGGTCCCATCCTTCGCCAACTCTTCCTGTTGGCCATGCCCATCATGGCTACCTCCTTCATCCAGATGGCATACAGCCTGACGGATATGGCATGGGTGGGACGGTTAGGTAGTGAAGCCATAGCTGCCGTAGGCTCCGTAGGTCTCCTCACCTGGATGACCACTTCCATCTCCTTATTAAATAAGGTAGGTTCGGAAGTCAGTGTAGGACAAGCCATCGGCATGAAAGACGAAGCTGCCGCCCGTAGCTTTGCCACCCATAACTTGACCCTTTCACTGATGATTTCCCTGGTATGGGCATCGGTGCTGTTCACCTTTGCAGTCCCCATCATCCGCATCTACGAATTGGAAGCACACATCGCTGCCGATGCAGTCAGCTATCTACGCATCGTTTCCAGTGCTTTCCCGTTCGTTTTCATGTCAGCAGCTTTCACCGGCATTTTCAATGCTTCCGGACGAAGCAAAATCCCCTTCACCATCAATGGTATCGGCTTGGCCATCAACATGATTCTCGACCCGCTGTTCATCTTCGTGCTCGATTGGAAGACCGATGGAGCCGCCTGGGCAACCTGGATTGCACAAGCCTGCGTCTTTACCTTGTTTATATATCAACTGAAGTTCAAAAGCATTTTATGGGATGATTTCGTGTTCTTCGGAAAGCTGAAACGGCTCTATACGATGAGAATCATCAAGATTGGTCTACCAGTTGCCACCCTCAATGCCCTTTTCGCTTTTGTCAACATGTTCTTGGGACGTACGGCATCCACCGTAGGCGGACACATCGGTCTGATGGCGATGACCACCAGCGGACAAATAGAGGCCATCACTTGGAACACCTCGCAAGGCTTCTCCACTGCCCTCAGTGCCTTTGTGGCACAAAACTATGCCGCCCAGAAGAGGGAACGAGTCATGAAAGCGCTCAAAAGCACGCTTTTTATGACCCTTATCTTCGGAACCATCTGTAGTTTGCTGTTTATATTTTGCGGAAACAATATTTTTGCTATCTTTGTTCCTGAAAAGGAAGCTTACGAAGCAGGAGGATTGGCCCTTCGCATCGACGGTTATTCCCAGCTTTTCATGATGTTGGAAATAACCACCCAAGGCGTATTCTACGGAATGGGACGCACCGTGCCTCCGGCCATCATCAGTATCAGCTGTAACTATCTGCGCATACCGATGGCTCTGTGGCTCGTCTCCCTAGGATGGGGACTGTCAGGCATTTGGTGGACCATCTGCCTTACCAGCATTCTGAAAGGCATCGTCATCCTTGTATGGTTCCTCGCCATCAAGAAAAAGACATTGGACAAAATTTAGTATTAACTTAAACATAGACAAGTATGAGAAAGACAAAATTTATGGCAATCCTGTTGTGCGTCTGCATGATATTGAGCGGATGCGGAAGCATGAACAATACAACCAAGGGCGGTTTGCTCGGTGGTGGCGGTGGTGCTGCCTTAGGAGCTGTAGTCGGCGGACTGATTGGTAAAGGTAAAGGTGCTGCCATCGGTGCGGGTATCGGTGCTGCCGTGGGTGCAGGTGCCGGAGTGTTGATTGGCAAGAAGATGGATAAGGCAGCAGCCGAAGCAGCAGCCATTGAAGGTGCACAAGTGGAACAAATCACCGACAACAATGGCTTGCAAGCCGTAAAGGTAACATTCGACTCCGGTATCCTCTTTGGTACAGGTGCATCAGCATTAAGTTCGGAAGCCAAGGCATCCTTGAGCAAGTTTGCCAACAATGTATTGAAGCAGAACCCGGAAATGGACGTGGACATCTATGGCTATACCGACAACCAGGGTTGGAAGAACTCCACAGCCGAACAGAGCAAACAGAAGAACTTGAACCTCTCACAAGAACGTGCCCAGAGCGTTTCCACTTACTTGATGTCGTGCGGTGTAGCAGGTGGTCAAATCCAGAAGGTAGAAGGCTTGGGTGAAGCAGACCCTATTGCCGACAACTCAACCGCAGCCGGTCGTCAGGAAAACCGTCGCGTGGAAGTGTACATGTATGCTAGTGCTGAAATGATTCAGCAGGCTGAAGCTGGTACTTTGCAGTAAAATTCCCCCAGAAAAATCCATAATAATCAGATGTGACAGAAGTCTAAATTCTACTGTCACATCTTTTTACGAATTTAGTCCAACAGTTCCTTGGATGTTTCCCATTTCTTCATTTCATCTTCCATCCCAAGAAGAATCATACTCCAACCGCTGAAAATAAACCATAGTGCAATCATAGAAATAATTCCAACAAAAACTCCAGTCATTGGAAAAAGATTAATAACGGAAGCTATAACAAGAATAATCATACTAGTTCGCAATTTTCCAGCACCAATACGTCCTTCCATTCCTAAAGACACAGATTGCTTCAATGCACCATATCCAATATATTCAAATATAAAGGCAACTAGCAATAATATTCCTGCAAGAATTCCACCTAACAAAGGAATCCAACCTAATATAACTGCGACAACTCCCAATATGACTGCAGTCTTCAGCTTAGAAACTCCTTTAACACCAGTATCATCCAATACATCTTTTAATATTCCCAATCCTTTGAAATACATGAAGAATCCAACCAATGCAGCAATACCAGTCAATGTGTTATCTCCGATACTATCATATACATGCATCAAAATTGCAAGCAGTATAAAATAGGCTCCTTGACTTCCCCAACTATTCCATTGGATTCCTAAACTATTTTTTGCCATATACAAAGAGACCAATAAGACTATGATTGCTATATATCCCAACCATTGAGGAACTCCTGGTAAGATAACTAAAAGTGCCAACAAAAGACCTGCCCCAACAATATAGACAAAAGGAGTTGGTAATCCTCCCATACTTTTATGGAATGCCAATAACGCCAAACCAGAACCAACAATACCGATAAGTTGACAACAAAGCACAGGAATGTCTAAACTTGATACTCCTATAAAAGAACCTAAATCAGGCAATAAAGCACACACTAACAACAACAAACAAAATTGAAGTTGCAAGAACTTTTGGTTTTTCATTCTTTCGTCCATAATTATAAAATTTAAAGGAATAAGCGGACATGCAACGATTGTCACAAATCCACTTATCCATGTTAAAAAATCAGAAACTATCAATCTGCTTGGTTTCTGTCTTCTGAGTTTCACCATTCATGTTTACTGTCACATTTACAGATGTAGGTTGAGCACTATATGGCATACGATTCTTTGGGTCGTTGCCATAACGATTCGGACCTACAGTTCCGTCAGCAAGCAGCATGTAAAGACCCAAAATGAAATTAACAATCGGAATCAATAACAAGATAACTAACCAACCCGACTTGTCAACATCATGCAAGCGCTTTACATCTTGAGCAATTGTAAACCATATTCCGCCAATTAAAGCAGCAAAACCTATGAGAACTCCAATACCGAAACCACCTCCAGAGTTCTGGCTAGCACCAATCAAAGATGTACCAACACCTAACCAAAAAGCAATTGCTGTAACTGCACCACCCAACAAACACGAAAGGAAATATTCGATTCTACGAATACGTCCATTAAAAGAAAAAGGAGATTTAAACATAACTTTAAATTTTTAAATTAATAAACTAGACTTATTTCTTTAAAAAGAAAACTCAATCGTTTCCATATTAGGTACAACCCTCACAGTTTTTTCTTTTGTGGAAGCATTATAAGAATCCTCATTTGCTACAGTTATCAGATGTCGTCCTGTTCGCACTCTAAAAGGTTCTCCATTCTTCCAATCTTTAACTATTTTATTATCAATAAACAGACAAGGTGTATTAGTGCCATTTACTTTTACAATAATGGAAACAACCGATTTGGGTTGCATCGTAACGGCCAGTTCCTGTCCTTCCATTTTATCAATAATTACTTCTTGCGTAAAATCCTTCCAATCTTCAGCCTTAACCCGAATCCGATGTTTACCCATTGGAAGGCTTTTCATGCCCGGTTCTCCCTTGTCTGAATTATTGATATACAATTTGGCCGTAGGAACGTTGCATGTAAAGTTCACATTGGCCATGATTGGTTTCAGCATTAAAGGGATTTCCCGAACTTCTGAAATGTCATCAACCGTTATGGTAAATGTACCCTCTTTCGTTTGGGAATAATCCGCACTTGCCATATAAGAATAATTACCTGGTTTCAATTCCAATTGTAACATTCCTTCGGAAACTAAATGCTTTTCACCATTTATCAAAATCGAACCTTCACGAGGAATCATATTAAAGGCCACCGTTTGTGTAGTCTTCGTCACCATACCAACTGTTGAAACATCTACCCGGTATGTCTTACCTCCTTCTATCAAAGTTTGAAAATCCTTTTTAAAATTAATAGTAGCAGGAAGATAGTCATCATGCCTTAATATAATTCTTCTTAACCCATCTGCTACATATACTGTATAATATCCACCTTTATAAATAATCTTTTCTTTATCTATGACAAAGCCACTAGCAAATTGTAATCCAGACAAATCGTTGACATAAACTTTTAATAAGGCACAGATTTCACCGTTGGCGTCATAACGAGGATTTGTTTCAGCCTCATTGTCTGTTTCCAACAAGGTTACTTTATCTACTTTCAACTCTTGCGCTGAAACAGATATACATGTCAGAAACAGAAAACAAAACCATAAAGAAATAATCCTATTCATAAACATCCATTAGAATTTATAACCCAAACTAACCATCGGTGCAATAACACCGTCACCTCCAATCACTTTTTTCGAATTCAAATAGTCCACATTGACTCCCAAGATGAAATGATTGAAAGAGAAACGAGCCTCAACACGTCCACCTAAGAGTAGTCCTTTGTCTTCATCGGAAGAAGAACTGGAACTATTTTCTTCATCATCAAGCAAACTCGCATAACCAATCACTGGACCTAAACCAACTGAAAAATGATTTCGATTGAACTTACCCAAAGGAGCATTTATACTGAATACTAATGGTATATTAACGGAGAATGGAGTTTTATCATCTATCTGTATTTCATTACCACACAGAACCATTGCTTCTATACCAAAACGGAAAGTCAACCAACGCTTCATATACATTTCTACATCCAATCCCAATTTTGCAGGGTAACCTTTCACATTTTCCTTGTTCATCTCAGTTCTTGATTCCAAAGGAAAAGCAAAGCCTCCGCCTAAATAGATACTTGTACGTGGACGTAATTTCTTGCTTACATCTTCACTTTTCTTCAACGAAGCATTTACTACATTTGATTGCTCTGTCACTGTCACTTCAGACATCCAATCATCATATTTATCAGCCACAAGTCTTACATTCCATGTACCAACTGGCAACTCTATTTGTTGGCCATTATCAACAACTCCCCATGATTCATCATCCAGCAAAATTTCTACATTATCAACATTGGCTTGGAATTTTACCATAGCCATTTTCCGTTCCAAAGTAACATTAATTGGCTCTACGGTTTCGTCTTCCGAAGAAATCATAAAAGCATCTTCAATTGTTTCATAGCCCGATGCAGAAATGGTATAGTTGTACATCTTATCCACTTCACATTCTATGATACCTACTCCGTCTTCACTCAGTGAAACTATTTGGCCGTTAACGATAAGGCTCGCATTTACAGGTTCAATCTTGAATACTTTATTTAGTGATTGTTCTTGCGAGAGCACTACCTGATAAACACGTTTCGATGAGATTTCTATGCCCTCTTTTACAAAATCAACAACGCAAAGAGTATTCACATCATTAGAGATTGTCAAAGATTTAATTCCTGGTGAAACATAAACAATGTATTCGCCGGTACTATGTTGTACATTCCCCACATGATTACTGAATTCAAGTCCTGTATTCGTAGGAATTTGTATTCTTACAATAGCACAAATTTTCCCATTGGAATCTTTACGTTGATACTTACTGGCAGCAAGATCATTTATCAACATCTTTACTTCCTTTATCTTTATTTCCTGACTATGCAATAAAAACATATTTCCTTGTAACATTAAGGTCAAGAATAATATTTTAAAAAACGTCTTCATAATATTTTTATAATATTTTATTTTTTATAAATCCCATTCTTTTTCAAAACCTTCTTCAAATGGTTCGGGTTGCCAAGCCCGCAAATGTATCTCTGGTTTTTCTTCATTCGTAAAATCCCATGTTAACCATAAATATCCGTCATCATTATATGTTCCCGATCTATATTTCTGATGAAGTGTAACATAATATATCTTTTCATATTCAGGAAGATTACTATTAGGATGAGGAATTAACTTTATGTCCGTAAATTCCACATGAATGAGATTTTTTACATCTTGTTCAAAAACTCTTTTTAATCTTTTAAGATATTCTCCTTTAGACTTGACGACATACTCTATATCATCTGGCAATTGAATGCCGTCTGCGGTTTTACGTTCAATCACCTTACCTGTAATAATTAATGCATCATCGCTAAATATCGCATCTAAAAAATTAATGTTATGCTCATTGTATGCTGTACGGAAACGCTCTGTAAAATCAAGAATCATTTCACGACAACGATGGTCTGCGACACTTTTTCCTTCTTTAAGTATTTTTCCATAAAGGTGCATGCTAATTGATAAATGAAATTCATAAATATTTCCATTTCTATCAAATGTAACTACACCTTCCTGATATTCATCATTTTCTGAAACACCTGAGTTCTTTTGTGCTTTTAATAATAAAGGAACACGACGTATTTGATAGTGTCCATTGCTTTTCTTCAAACATTTCTCACTCACAACATCATCTAGGCAGAGGAACGGTGAATTTTCCCACAACATACTAAGTGTTGTTTCTACATCAGAAGGTAAACTCAACGATGCGAAATTAATATTTCGACCTTCTTCATGAGCAGCATTCACTTCCGTCAATAAGGTAGAAAGAGACTGCTCCATCTTTTTCTTTAACTGTTCATTCTTTAGGCCGTCTGTGATGATTACCTCAACAGCCATTACTTGATGAACTGACAATACGCATATCAGTAATACTGATAGCATCATCCATATTCTTCTATTCATAAACTCATCATTTTAATGTAAACCAAATGTATGTTCCTGTTTCGTATTTAGTTAGATAGTCCGCCAACTCTACCTGTTCTTCATTCGCCAAATTGAAAGCGGTTCCATTGGCCACCTTAATATAGCCTCTCACTACATTGTTGTAATCGGCAAAAAAGAAATAAACCACTCCATTGTCTGGCCAGGCTACTTCCTTTCCATATTCTGCCAATTTATCTGCTTGCTTTAATTTTCCAAGATATTTGCTGACGGATGAAACGGAGTAAACTTTAAGTATGGATTTTTCTTCTATATTAGATACTCCACCGCTAGCAGATTCCAAAGGAGCAACGATAATCTCTTCCACAGGCTTTTCGACAGGAGGAAGATATTCTATAGTCGAAACCAATCCTTCTTCTGATTTC
This sequence comes from Bacteroides sp., assembly GCA_015060705.1. Lineage (GTDB taxonomy): Bacteria > Bacteroidota > Bacteroidia > Bacteroidales > Bacteroidaceae > Phocaeicola. The sequence goes on from SUXY01000012.1 coordinate 27,035, forward strand.
ACTTCCACGATGTTTTCTTCTACCGGAGGAGTTGTTATTTCTTCCACTTTCACCGTATCAACAATTATGGGAGTATCCGTTACAATAGGATTCGGCAATTCGGCCATTACCGTTTCATCTTCATAATAAGGAAGAATATCTTTCTTCTTTACATAGATAAATGCACGGAACAAACTTCCACGTTTGGTTTCTATAACAGCCAAGTTCTCCTTGGATTTTGCAACATAACCAGCAATATCCCCTTCAGCATTTTCCTGTAACCATTGCTCAATTTCTACATCTATCAGCATCTTTGCGTTTTCGGATGCCTCTTCGGCGCTGACCATTGACGTCCCGGTTACAGTCAAGTAGTCCCGACTTCTTTTAATCTTGTTGATTTCTGCATTCTTGTCTTCTTGCGCCAAAGTAGGGATTGCCCAAGTAAACAATACAAGCAGTACGGCAATACGCATCAAATATTTCATTTCTCAATCTCCTTTCTATCTCTTTCTTGATAATAGGTTTTCACATTGTGAGTAGGTATATAGGCATATAGTCTGGCCTTCAATATGGCATCCCGTTTTTCCACAAAGTTCCATGGCAAAATCATGGAAAGCATGTGCTTGAATCCCAAATCGTTGCTTTGTGCCAAAAGTAAAATCATCAATCCGTCTTCTCTCTCTTCCTCCAAACCGATATAGACAGATGCTCGCATTTCACGACAATAATTCAACCATTGCGACAAACTGATTGTATATTTCAATGTGTCAAACTCATATACACTTTGCTCGATGTATAGTTGGTATTTATTAATGTCGGTAATCAATCCTTGCATCAGATTCACAGAAGAATACCATTTTCGGTTGGAATCGAATATCGGCTGCAAAATCGTACTGTCCGGACGTGAATAATAGGTTGCATCGGAAATAGATTCTATCTCATAAATAGTTACGGGCTGACTTTGGAACACGCTATCAGCAAGCATTTTGACTTCCATATTTACCAACGAATCGGGAGTGAAAGAAAGAGGCATTGCTTTCAATTGCTTTTCCATGGTCCGTTCCATTTTATTTTTAGGTGCACCCAATATCAATTCATAACTGACCGGAAAAACCATATCCAATAGAACGACTCCAGTAGAATCTTTCCATACCGCATTGAACATCTTGTCTTCCATTCTCGTCAGAGTGAAGTCCGTCTTAGGATTTATCTGATATGCGACCGATGATTCCCCTTTCAGAAAGAGAACCTTGTCTCTCATCATGGAAGGATGCTCTTGGACTCCTTCACGATGCAAACTATCCAACCGATACAGATAGGTTTCCAAGAAATCGTAAACAGCCAACGAATAGGCAGTTTTCACCTCTTCCGAAAAAAGGTGAAAGCGTCCTCCTTCTGCCTTTCCCGAAAGGAAAGACAGAAGAAAGAACACTGCCATTATCGTTCTGTTACGGAACATGCTTATTTATCCTCATCACTTGGAGCAACTCCAAAATTCAAAGCTTGGATTAGTTTTCCATTGGCATCGAAATGTTTGCCAATGGTTATCTCTCCATTTACGAATTGACCTTGGATGTATTCACCTGGTTTGGCCTTGCGTCTTTGTATATCATGACTGTTGATGATATGCTCTTGAGTAAATTCTAAACGACCGATGCCATGGGCTTTACCATTTTTTCGTTCTCCTTCATATTTACCATAAGAAGGCCATGAAGGTGGTGTAGTACTACCTTTCACTACTACCTGAATATCATCTGTTTTTTTATAAACATTGGTAGTGACAGTTACATTGGCTTTCCCTGGAGCCACAGCCATTAAATCACCATTGCCAGAAACTGTAACCACACTTTCGTTGTTGCTTGTCCATATTACACCGTCATTAGCGTTACTCGGGTCGCAATCAAGACTCAGATGTTTACTTTCTCCTTGTTTAAGGGTTATTTTGTCACCTTCCATTATGGAAATCCATATGGCAGGAATTTTTTCAGGGTCCTCTGTATCTTCTCCACCCCCAAATAGACCTTTTGTATAAGCATAATATCCACCACCCCCCAAAAGAGCAACGGCAGCTACAATACTTATAATTAATATCCAAGGCGTTGGAGAAGTTGTAGTAGTTGTTATGCTTCCACCTGGTTTAGGAGTTGTCGGAGTATTACTTTGATTTACTTCCACCAATGGCTTTCCACATATTTCACAAACAAAGTTAGCCTTATCTGCTTCTTGTATTTCCTTAGATAGCGCCTTGGGACATTTTTTCATTATATTGACACATTTTCCTGTTGCCATAATATTATTTCATTAATGAGTTCATAAATTCTTTTGCTGCATCCTTTATTTCCACAAACTCGGCAGAACGTTTATTTCCTCCACACAACGGAAGAATTACATCAAAGACATAATCTTCAACGAGTTTGCATAACTTTTCCTTATCACGACTACTTTTGAATGTTTCATCACAAGCATTATCTATATATTCTACCAATTTACCACGCAAACCTGCATCTTCACAAAGTTTTTCTACAGTTTTCAAATAGTTAGCACCGATAGTACAAATAACTTCATCCATACGGGTTCCTATATTGATTTCAAAGGTATCATCTCCTGTATCAGGGTCTTCTCCCTTTTCTATCAAATTAGGAACCAAGTAAGCTTTCAATGCTGTCACAATCATTCTCTTTCGGATATCGCCTTCCTCTTCTTCAAACAAACTAGGTAATACTCTATCAGACAAAGATTCTGTATGCAACAATACCTTATTAAGTTTGCCATGTACATTGTGCTCTGAAATCATTCCATCATATTGCTCTTTCAGATAATTGACATTTTGAATAAATCGCAACGGGAAACCGCTATTTATCATAATGAGGACGATTTGGTTCTTTTTCCTACCATTAAGTGCAATACTGTTTTCTTTAAATATTGTACCAGCGAACTTACCTCTCAACAACCTTATGAATTTATCTCTAAAATTCGTCGGGTCATCATATTCAGGCAAACAAATTTGCACACCTTGTCCCATATTCGTAATTTGTTGTCCTTCCGGCACTCGTCCGAACTCGGATTGATTGAATTGCATAAACACTCTACATGAGTCAACAATCTTATCCAAATATGCTTTTAACTGTTGGTCTGTTGGACATTCTTGCTTGATACGTTCGAGAACGTTTACTCCCAATAACTGGCTATCCTCATCATCAGGATTTTCCAACTTGGAAGCAATATAGGTTTGGATATTGGCAGTTATGAAATTAACGATAACTTCTGTATTTTCTTCAATTCCATAGTCTTGATTGTCAAGAAGAATTTTGTCCTTATTGTCGCGAAGAGTTGCACCGCCCAAAGATGAATAAATAGTCCAGAAACAAGTTTCTTTTCCTGAAGCGGCTACCAATTCTTTCAACTTTTCCAGATTTTCATTCTTTATCTTTGTCTGAAGCTCCTCATTGGCTAGCAATATCTTTTCGACCTTCACTCGAACATCGGTTGGATCATAAACCTTATCAATCACTTCAACTTCACCTTGCCTGTTCTCATTATTGCCCCTACATGTCGCCTCTGCCTTAGCATTAGCAGTCGCACCAGCTTGCTTAAACAAATTCTCCAACCTGATTACAGCATTAAGCATATCATGAAGACGAGTAACTATTTCCTCTAACAATAATCTGGCAAAGCTACAAGCTGCTATTTTGGTAGATAATGCATAATCCTTACTTTTACAAGTCGTATATTGTTGGAAATGTTGTCTTGCTTTAGCAAATAAGGCGTTAGCAAGCCATCCTGTATCTTCCAATCTTTCAGCCAAGCTTGTACATTCTGCGAAAACAGTTTCCTTTTGGCCTAACAAGGATGATTTTAATGTGTCAACTTTAGGAATACGTTCACGTGTAGCCTTCTCCAATTCATCGATATAAAGGCGTATACGTTGTAAGGACATTGTCTGTCTTTCTGTATGTATACCTGAAATCCATTCTTTAAAAAGCGTATTTTCAATATGTTTACATAAAACGGACGCATAACGTTTCACTTCTCTTTGTTCTTTCATAACATTGAAGAAGTTAGTTACCCCCATTCCTCTAAAATTGTTATTATATTCCGTTTCACAAATTTCAAGGAATGCACCAATCCAACGATGTCTGTCCGGTTCAGTTTCAAGAACATCATTAGAGAAATAGTTACAATAAGTATCCCAATACTCATCGTATGAATTCCATTCATCTGTTCCAGCAAAATTGGCAACCGGCTCTTGTAATGTCAAATGATTATAGTCCAACATCAAACGCGTTAGAGTAGCAGGCTGTCTTACTTCCTGTCCATATCCTATTCCTGCATCGTCATCTGCCATAGAAGAATAACCACGTCGGTCTACCCAATTATTATAGACCAATGCACTCAAAGTACTCTGTACACATTTATCCGATGAGTATTCTTTAATTTCCGACTCCGGATATTCAATACGTTTCAACCCAAAAGTCATGAAGTTACGTGCATGTACATTAACATTCGATGCGTCTTTCTCCGGTGGTGTTCCAGCATTTTCCATTTCAGAAACTCGTCCCAATTGTCCACCTTCTGTCTCACCTGCAATAATGCGCTGATACAGAAAATCGGCTACCGTATCCGGTAATTTTGTATCTTTCTTCAGTACTTGGTCTGCTTCATTTCTGTTGGAGAACAGATAGGCACGCTTGAAGGCTTCCGAATTCATACCATCAATCAAACGTTGTACTTTACCAGTCTTGTTGTCTATTTTTCCACTTACATCCAACGGTTTATAATTACCCAAAGCAAGAGCATTGATTTCCTGTAAAGCCGCATATCCATTACCATGATAAAAGCCTTGGACGTTTACATCATCTTCAACCAATATTTCCGGAATATATAAATATAAGTAAACCTCGAATGCTCTACCCATCGGAGAAATAATCTTATGCAACTGAGATACGGCATCAACAACAGAACCGGAGCCTGTTCCACCTGCAAGGCCTGCACAAATATGGAATGTAATCCTTCCTTCACCATGTGCATGTGTCATACCTATTATTCTGTCTCGTAAAACAGCAGAGAAACCATTTATTGGGTCATTGGTAATGTTGTTTGCTAACAAAATACGTCCAAAGCGACGTCTTTGTCCCCCAATACCTGCATCAATAATAGCCGAAACTTGGTCATCTTGCATTAGTTTACGGTCGTCTTCTGTAATGAAACTACGGATACCCGGATAGGCATTCAAGTTACTCAGAATACCACCACCAATACCATGGATGTTAACCTTTTCACTTGGAGAAAGGCTGACATCATTCCCCATATAGTTCCAACTGGCATCATCCTTGAGATCTCTTTCGTCTGAGTCTACATAGATATATCCTAGATGGGTCTTGTCAGTCAATTCATTACTACCAAATTCTTCATAAATTCTTTTGCGCATGGCACGAAGAATTTTCCCTCCCGTGCCGCCTAAACCTATTAATAGATGATTTGCCATAATTGTATATTTAAATTTATTATTTTTAATCTTTAAAACTTGGACGGAGTATGACGTCCACTCATACGAGAATGTGTTCGCACTCCACTATGTCCGCTTCCATTCCGTTTGTATTTTACTTCTTTATAAGAATGAAGCGTTTTTATTACAATAAAAGCAGCAATTATAATGTAAAGAAAGCTCCAACCAATAGCATACCATACAAATTTATTCAATTCATCATCTACCGCTGAAGCTATATCAGAAGCAACATTGGCCGCATTGCCACCTTCTACATAAGCATATTCAATCAATTGATTAACTAAAGGGAACTCATTCGAAGCCATTTCAAACAGGCGTATTGACTCTTGTTTGGAAATTGGCATGGCTGTATTCTTCGCATATTCAGATACAAAGCTATCAATATGATGTTCATAATCATCTATCATCCATTTCAAACTGATAGCACCACACATCGGAACCATTTCAATAGCCAACAAAATCACCAATACTACTCCGGTCAATATGCTTAATGGAGAAAATGTCGATTTTGGATAAAAACCTCTAATTAAAAAGAAAAGCAGAAATACACCTAGAACAGTAATCAAACAACCAACCACCAAACTACCAGAAGCATATTTTATAATGTCAGACAAAAGCGATATGTTCATCAATGTTGCCATCACTCCATGTTTTTCAAGTATCTTGCGTTCCCCGAACAAGACAGATAAAACAAAACCACAAGTAACGGCATAAAAAAAGCGCGGGAACTGATCATTTGCCTGTCCCGCACATCTTGGCCTTCGCATTGCCATAAGCAGTAGAACAAGCAATGCAGAGCCCACGCCGATATGAATATAACATACCCTTATACGACCATAGAACAATCAATGACCGCATTGGTTCGGTCACTTGACTGTATAAATAGCCCATAAGGGATGCGAATAATCACATCCCAGGGACATCTACCATTGCAAAGTTCTTTGACTACTTAATTTGAAGTTGCGAAGTTCAGATGTGCCAAAGACTAAACACGTGATAAACGTCTTTATAATATGTCGCGATTCTCATATCATCCCACCCAACCGTTCCTAATAATTCCATCGAAACATCGGCGTGGCTCCGTACTTTACTAGAGTAATCAACTGGGGTGAACCTCCATTAATTACGAACTTCCGAGAAATCAAATGCAAACATAAACAAAAAATTAGATTGAACAAATTAATTTATGAAATATTCTAAAGTGATAAGGAAAGTAGTCAATGAAAAATTCCTACATAAAAGACTTTTTAAAACTATTGTCTAAAAAAATGTACCCAATATCGAAAACTCTCCATTATACTGCCACCCGTGCAACCATTTCTCGCTGGTATATAGATAGTTACAAGACTGGCACACGAATGGCAATATCATAGCATTTTCTAATAGACAAAACGAATGGCCCGCACTCCAATGTGGGCTTTCGTTTTTCCTGAGCTTTCGTATTGCGTTTTGGGGTCTTCGATAACCTTCTTTGCCGAAGATGAAGCATGCAACAAATGCAAGTGATTGTCCTTCCAAAAAGCAAAACCTACATGTACAATATCCAAACCTTTGATATTGGTCACCATAGCCAAGATATCACCATCTTTTATCTTCAGTTCCTCTGGGGGAAGATTCAGTTTTTCTTTCGGAATGTACGAAACAACTGTTCCTTGCCATTTCTTTTCCTGAGCAGCCATCACTTCTACTAAAGATGGATTCTTTTTCATCGGCTGATAACTATCGACATGTGTCGTCATAAAATTCAACCACAACTCCTGAGGCTGTGCACACAATGTTTCCGAAGTACATTCCTTGACGAATCCCATTTGTTCATTATTGCGTATCCAGTCGCTGAAATAATGCAGACGGGAGGCATAACCATCCAAAACACCATTCCGATAACGAACATCCGTCAAAGCCCTTTTGAAGCCATCAAAATTTCCAACACCTCTTTTGTCTGCGATACACAAAGCAAGTACCGTTTCTACAAAGGTTGTACAATCCAATCGATCGACATGAACCACCAATTGTTCTTCTTCATTACCATCCAATGTAGCAGCAACATAAGGCACTCCCAACATCTTCTTGGCAAAATGCAAGGTACGGCAACTATCTTGAGGTAAACCGACTGCTTCCTTTAACCATTTCTCAACTTTAATGCTATCCTGTTCGTTGGCAAATAATGAACAAGCACTCCAAAGAATAATACCTACAATAAACAAACGCTTCATCATAATCAATATACAAGAACGGGCAATTCACCCTATGTTCATTGCCCGTTCCAAACAAAAGATTTATACCTTATTCTTTTTCTCTTTCCAAATAAGCAATCGGTTGTCCCTTACGAACCATCTGACCTTGCTTAACACTGATTTCCACTATGCGACCTGTAAAGCCAACATGAACCTTTTCAAAACCACCCCATGGAGTAGAAATATAGCAGAAGAAATCATCCTGATTGTACTTAGTTCCTACAGATGGTGAGCTGGATGGACCTTCTACCGAAAGTTCGAACAATACTTGTCCATTATTCGGTGCAAGAAGAGCATCCGCCTTAGCGCGCTTGATTTTCAAGATTTCTTCAGCATTGAAACCACTCTTAGCCATTTCTGCATCCTTGGCACGTTCCAAATCCTTCAAGAAACGTTCCTTAGCCACACCCGACTTATAGTCACGGTATTGGCGATCGTGCATAGCGAGTTCGAAGAGTTCTTCATCGTCTTCACCATATTCCCAACCATTTTCATCCATTTCCTTACGATAGGTATCAAGAGCATCCGGATAGTTGCTTTGTGGGTCTTCATTTGTGAATTGCAATCCCTTGCTCTTTGCCAACTCGATGATTTCTGGAGCCAATTCGCCAGGAAGCTTACCGCTCTTACCGAGAATCATATCCCAAGTATTGCTATCAATCATGGTCCAACGGTCCTCACCCTTCACACGTTGCATCACGTTCATAAGAGCCACATTCTTCACATACTGACTGAACGGAGTTACCAATGGAGGATAACCCAAGCGAGGCCATACATATTCTACTTCTTCGAAAAGCATCACAACAAGGTCGTCAAGCAACATAGGTTCCTTGCCTTGTCCCTTCAATATTAGATTGATACCTGAATGTACACCCTTCAAGTCGGCCATCATCGAACCCATCATACCACCCGGGAGACCACAACCCAAAAGCAATGAAGACATATGCTTGTTGGTAGGGTCCATAAAGTAACCCAAAAAGTCATCGATGAATTCCTGAGTCAAGCTACGAGCCTTCATGTAAGCGTTCATATTGATTTCAGGTACCTTGAAACCTGCATCCTTCAACATGGCTTGTACGGAAATTACGTCCGGATGTACCTTACCCCATGACATCGGCTCAATAGCCACGTCAATAATATCGGCACCATTTTCGCACACTTCGAGGATAGATGCCATAGAAAGACCCGGTCCTGTATGTCCATGATATTGGATAATCACTTCCGGATGCTTTTCCTTGATGTTCTTCACCAACTTACCCAAGAAAGCCGGACGTCCGATACCCGCCATGTCCTTCAGACAGATTTCAGGAGCACCAGCAGCAATCAATTGATCGGCAATTTTCGAGTAATATTCTACTGTATGACATGGAGAGAAGGTAATGCAAAGAGTCGCTTGAGGAATCATACCACCCTCCTTAGCATATTTAATAGAAGGAATGATATTTCTAACATCATTCAAACCACAGAAAATACGGGTAATATCTACTCCTTGCTTATATTTCACTTTATACATCAGTTTACGTACATCAGCAGGAACCGGATACATACGCAAACCATTTAAGCCACGATCAAGCATGTGAGTCTGAATACCTGCTTCATGTAATGGCTTTGTAAAAGTACGGACAGCCTTATTCGGGTTTTCGCCATACAACAAATTAACTTGTTCGAAAGCTCCACCATTCGTTTCCACACGGGCAAAACAACCCATTTCTACAATTACAGGAGCAATACGAGCTAATTGGTCAGCACGTGGCTGATATTTCCCAGAGGACTGCCACATATCGCGGTAGACCAAACTGAACTTGATTTCTTTCTTCATAAATTAGTTTAGATTTAAGGTATAAATATGATACAAATATAAAGAATGTAAAAATAAAAAAGCCTATAAAATACAATTATTTTATAGGCTAAAACATGTTTAATATCACATTGTCAAGCTATTCCCCTTTCAGGATAGGCAAACAGATGTTGAATTTCACAGAAAGTGTACGTGCCAAGAACACTACAACACCACAAATAATCTGACATTGATAAGGTTCCAAGTTCATCAGCATACAAATCCAATAGGAAAGACCGCCTATTACACAAGCCATTGCATATATCTCCTTACGAAAAATCAAAGGTACTTCGTTAATGAAGACATCACGCAACATACCACCAGCAGCACCCGTCATACTACCCATGATAATGGCTACCCAGAAAGGATGCCCCAACGTAATGGCTTTTTCAAATCCTACGACGGTAAACAATGCCAAACCAATGGTGTCGAATATAAAGAACGTATTGTTCAAATGAATCAAGTATTTACTGAAAACAATAACCCAAAACAATGAAAAGGCCGTACACAACAGATACATCGGGTCAGTCATCCAAACCGGTGTTACATCAAGCAGCACATCACGCATCGTACCACCACCTATTGCAGTCACAAAACCTACCACGTACGCCCCGAACCAGTCGAACCGTTTCGCAGATGCCAATCGGATACCAGAAATAGCAAATGCAAAGGTTCCGATAAAATCCAATACTTGAACAAACGTTATCATCTTTTCTGATTTTTACGCAAAGAAACAAATAAATTCCATAAAAGAGCCTATTTCTCACTAAAAAAACGCCTTGACGTTTATGAAAAACATCAAGGCGTTTTCTTTTAATCATTACCAAGTATAAGACAAGCCGAATGTGAGCATTTCCTTCAATTGGAAATAAGTATCATTTTCTTCGGTCAATGTCACCCCATCATCATATCGTGCATGGATAAATAGCTTGGTAGACAAATAACGATTCAACTGGAAATTGAAGGTATTTTCCCAGCTTGCAATTACCTTGTCATATGTCGTAAAATATTCCAACTTTGTTAGATAAGAAATATTCTTAGCTATTTTCCAATCCAAATTCGCCGTAATCTTAGAACCGAACAAATTCGCCGATGTATGTCCTGGTTCCACATTGAAAGAAGACGGATTAACAATGTCGTCGTTGCTGATATAAACAAAAGTATATGAGAACGGCGCACCCATCAATGACAATTTATATTTCGGTTTATCCAACTTATAGTCCATACCGACAGAGAGATCCAACTGAGCTGGAGAAAGGAAATTCGAAATCATGTCATTGGTATTTGTCTTATAATTCGGGAAGAATTGGGTTTTAAATTCTGCCGCAATGGTATAATACAAGTTCTTGATAGCACGAACCCCAAGCTTACTATTCAAACGGAGCAAATCAGCATTGGTCTTATATGAATGTACTGTATCCGAAGGTGCTGTAATAAAACCAATCTTAATTTCCAATGAATTTTCAAATTGTACCTTTTGTCTGTCGTCATAATTAGCAGTCAATTTCAATTCAGACAAAAGCGCATTGGTGCTTTCACCCCCTTGATACCAGTTATCTGAAATACTGTATTGAGAGAATTGCATGGATGCAGCAGCTGTTTTTTTCCAAAAATTCGGCTTCAACACCCGAAATTCATTTTCTACATTCGCCTTCTCAACCGGATTGCTTACTTGCATATAATTTTTCATCTTTTCCTGACGTGGCGCATTTACCACCTGAACATCATCCAACAAAATCGCATCCGCAAAATACATTTCATTACCCATAACTTGTTCTGGATGTTGCAAATAAAAATTCAAAAGAATCTTATTCACCCAACGATCCACCGATGCCGTTTTTTCCAAATTAGGTAACTCATAAACAGGACTCACATCTTTCTTTACCGCATAGATGGAATCGCAAGCATTCATACCCAAGCGGTCCCCCGGTTCCCAATCAAAAGCAAAAGCTTGTTCCACTGGAGAAAAATAATAAGTAGGTGGTACAAACAATTTATAATAATCCGATTTTAGTTTCACACCTCTTGGAGCAGGAGCATCCATATCCTCCCACAAACGATGATATGCAAAATAAGAAGCACTCAATTCACGCAATGAGTCTGCAAACTCTTTCATCACCCGACTATTATGGGTAGATTGAGCCGACAAAGTCAAAAGAAAAACGGAAAAAATCCATGTTATAGTCAGTCGTCTTTTCATAATTATTCATCTATCGTCAATATTCATTTACTATCTTAGTTTTGCAAATTTACATTTATTTTTCATTATAGCCAAAGCACTGGCGAAAGTTTTAGGCTAAACGACCTTTTATTCGGAAAAGATTTTGTACTTTTGCAGCTTGAAAAAAAGTGAAGTATAGAATATTATTCATTTATAACTATAAAGTAAGAATTAGAAATGGACAAAAACACGTTAGTGGGATTCACGCTGATTGGAGCCGTGTTGATAGGTTTCAGCATCTACAACCGTCCAAGTCAGGAAGAAATGGAACGTGCACAGCGTTACCAGGATTCCATTCAAGCAATTGCTCTACAAGAAGCAGCCAAGCTTGAAGCTGAAGCTGCCGCTCAAAGCGCACAGGCTTTGACACTAGACTCAACTTCTTTGTTCTTTGGTGCCAACCAAGGGACAGAACAATTCACTACATTGGAAAACAATTTAGTCAAGGTTACATTCTCCAACAAGGGTGGTCGCGTGGTTTCGGCTACATTGAAGGATTACAACAACCAACAAGGCGAACCTTTGACTTTGTTTAATGAAGAAGAATCGGCCATGAATTTCGCTTTCGAAGGAAAGAACGAAAACATCCTGACCGAAGATTTGTTCTTCCAACCAATGAACGTTACTGACAGCACTGTTACCATGCGTTTGCAGACTACTGGTGCTGGTTACATCGATTTTGCTTATCGTTTGCTTCCAGAAACCTACATGGTAGATTTCAACGTTCGTGCACAAGGTATGCAGAACTTCTTCCCGGCTGCTTTGAAGACCGTCAATATCGACTGGTTCCAACGTGCCCGCCAACAGGAAAAGGGTTTCGATTTTGAACAACGTTACACTTCTTTGACTTACAAACCTGTAGACGACGGTTCTGACTACCTAAGTGAAATGAGCGATGACAAGGAAACTTTTGAAGAACCAATGCAATGGATTGCTTTTAAGAACCAGTTCTTCTCTAGTGTTCTTATAGCCAACCAGAACTTCGAAGACGTAACTTTGGAATCTACACTTCAGAAAGAAGGAAGCGGTTACATGAAGGATTATAATGCTGATATGACCACTTTCTTCGACCCAACAGGTAAGAAAGCTACGGAATTACAAATGTACCTTGGCCCTAACCACTTCAAGACTTTGTTGGCAACCAATGATTTGGTTATCAATCAAGACGAAGACCCGGAATTGGAAGACTTGGTATACTTGGGATGGCCGCTTGTACGTGAAATCAACCGCTGGTTCACCATTAACTTGTTCGACTGGTTGTCAGGTTGGGGACTGAACATGGGACTTGTATTGTTGCTCATGACTATCATCGTCAAAGCTATTGTTTATCCGGCTACTTACAAGTCGTATATGTCATCGGCAAAGATGCGTGTATTGAAACCATACATTCAGAAAATCAACGAAAAGTATCCAAAGCAGGAAGATGCATTGAAGAAACAACAAGAGACCATGCAGCTTTATAGCGAATATGGTGTAAGTCCGATGGGCGGTTGCTTGCCTATGTTGATTCAGATGCCGGTATTCATGGCGTTGTTCTTCTTTGTTCCGAATGCAATTGAGCTCCGTCAGGAAAGCTTCCTTTGGGCACCGGACTTGTCTACATACGATGATGTCATCAATTGGGGTGTAAATATTCCTTTGTTGGGCGACCACTTAAGTTTGTTCTGCTTGTTGTTCAGCGTAACCAATATCTTGAATACATGGTACATGATGAAACAACAAGATACCGGTCAGCAACAAATGCCAGGAATGAAGATCATGATGTATTTGATGCCAGTCATGTTCATCTTCATCTTCAATAGCTACTCATCTGGTTTGAACTATTACTACTTCATTTCAGGTTTGATTGGTATCCTTACAACCATCATCTTGCGCAAAACTACCAACGAACCGAAGTTGCTTGCAATCCTCGAAGCCAACAAGGCAAAAATCAAGCAACAAAAGGGCAACAAGGGAACTCAAGGCGGTTTGATGGCTAAGTTGGAAGCACTCCAAAAAGAACAAGAACGTTTGCAAAAAGAACGTATGGACCGCATGAATAAGAAATGATGATAAACAAAAAAGGATGTTCATTTGAACATCCTTTTTTGTTACTAGTTATTATTCCTTTTTCTTGACCGGATCGCAAGTCAATCCGATTCCCAATTTTTTGAATATCTTCTGATCCACCTCACTCAGCATCACTGTGCAATGCACTTGACATCCCTGCAATTTAGGTAACTGATCTATTGCTTTTCTACAATCTTCATCATGGTTGCTCAATAATGAAATAGCCACCAATACTTCATCTGTATGAAGACGTGGATTGTGTCCATGCAAATATTCCACCTTAGTCTTCTGAATCGGAGCAATCAGCTCTTCCGGAATCAATTTCTTTTCATGAGGGATATTGGCCAAATGTTTGGTAGCATTCAACAACAAAGCAGCACATGGTCCTAGAAGCGAGCTGGAGCGAGAAGTAATGATGGTACCATCCTGAAGTTCAATAGCAGCACAAGGTACTCCTTCTGAAAGTTCACGTCTTTCTTGAGCAGCCACTGTAGTACGACGATAATCCGTAGTCAACTTGGCTTGCTTCATGATGAGCGCAATCTTGTTCACTTCGTTTTCATTGTCACCCTTCTCGGCCAACTTACACAATGCATAGTAATATCGACGGATAATCTCCTCACGAGCTGCACTACAACATACGTCTTCGGCGCTCATGCAATAGCCTATCATATTGACACCCATATCTGTAGGCGACTTATATGGACTTTCTCCATAAATACCTTCAAAGATGGCGTTCAACACCGGGTAGATTTCGATATCACGATTATAGTTCACCGCAATATTACCATAAGCTTCCAAATGGAACGGGTCAATCATATTCACATCGTTCAAATCGGCTGTAGCCGCCTCGTATGCCATGTTCACCGGATGCTTCAAAGGAAGATTCCACACCGGGAAGGTTTCAAATTTAGCATATCCCGCCTTTACACCTCTTTTGTTTTCATGATAAAGTTGGCTCAGACATACAGCCATCTTACCGCTACCTGGTCCAGGTGCAGTAACAATTACCAACGGACGGGTAGTTTCCACATAATCATTCTTACCAAAACCCTCATCCGAATCAATCAAAGCTACATTATTAGGATACCCCTCGATGGTATAATGATAATACACATTAATACCCAAACGTTCTAGACGTGCCCGATACGCATCGGCACTGGACTGACCGTTATAATGAGTGATGACTACCCCACCGGAGTACAAACCTACTTTTTCGAATTCACCTCGCAAACGAAGCACATCCTCATCGTAAGTGATGCCCAAATCACTACGCATCTTGTTCTTTTCAATATCAAGCGCACTAATGACCATCACGATTTCCGCATAATCACTAAGCTGCATCAACATACGCAACTTACTGTCCGGATGAAAACCCGGCAACACACGACTGGCATGATTGTCATCAAACAATTTACCCCCAAATTCAAGGTACAACTTATCGCCGAACTGGGAAATACGTTCCTTGATTCGTTCGGATTGTATCTTGAGATACTTTTCGTTATCAAAACCTTTTCTCATATAATTTTACCTATATGGAGTACAAAGTTACGATTTCTTCTTTAGGTGGCAAAGCAAAAAAAGCAAAAAAGGTTTGAGGAATGGAGATTATAAACTGCTTTTTCTTTCGGCAAGTAATGTTAAACGCTCCATTTCTTTTTCGTCCAAATCAATCATTCCCTTTTCCCCGTAATTCTTATACATATTCAAAAGCTTGAAAGCATATTTCGGAAGAAGCATACCACAAGCATCCGCCTTATAGTAACACTCCATAGCCATTTGAATGTAAGAGAAGTTTTTACGATCCTCATATTCATCATCATATATGTCCCCTAAAAACAGATAGAAAACCGGATATTTCTTTGCTAAACGAATCAAACATTCCTCTTTTCCCTCTTTGTCTCCCAATTCATCGTAATAAATCAGTTGAACTACAGCAGCGACCTCACTTCCCTCTTCCTCAGCCTTACACAGAATAGGCATGATAGCAGTCACATCATCTATTGTATATGCTTTCAGAAGCGCCTCAATCACTTCAGCTTCAACAGAATCCTTTTTTTTGAGAAGCTCCAAATTTTCTTTAGCCTTTTCATTGAATGAGGAAGAGCTAAAAATTTCCGTAAGCAACTTAAAAGAATGTCCTTCATTAAAGAATTTTACCACATCATAAATCGTACCTCCTGTTCGCTGAGCATAAATCCCATACATACATATCATGTTGATCCAACTCTTTTCCACTCCTTCACCGTCACGATAACATAACGCCAATGATTGATATGCCCCCACGTTACCGTTTCTTGCTTGTTGGATAAGCTCCTGAAATCTCTGATCCACCACACGTTCCTTCAACTCTGCATTAGAAGCTGCCGAATCTATCCCCTTATTTTGACAAGAAGTATGGAATGCCAACAAAGATACCATACACATCGCCATACACATTCTACTGATTCTTTTCATTTCAGTTTTCATCTTTCCATCATTTACTTATTAATAATCCTAACAATTTACACCATCCGTAAGGAAGATATCTACTCATTCACTATCTCCATAGGATAATATGGATCACCTTCCCAATAAACCATAGGAGCCAATTCATCCGTCAATTTCTTGTAATTGGCTTCCGGCTTCCGAAGTATTAATGTATTCACCTTCTTTTTCAGTTCTTCTTCACTTTGGGCAAAAACAAAATTCCAATAATATCGGTTTTCATAGGCATAGTCCGAACTGTCAAAACAAGGATAGCGTTCAAAGTCCTTACCTACATACACCCCTTCTTTTGGAATACCTTTTCGGGCATATTCTATAACCTCTTCTATTCCGTGAAATGTAACACCAAACACTTTTATCGTCTTGTTATGTGCTATTTTTATGATGGTATGATCATTTTTCGCACAGTTACTTTGAAATAACCATTTTGCCCAATCAACCAAGGATCTAATAAGATGATAACACTTCTTTTCTACAGTTCTCACAGAAATTAGGGCTTGCTTTAGATCGTTTTTAAATACTTGCAAACCGTCATTTACTTTCAGAGTGGATTTCTTCTGATTACCAACACTGCAAAAAGCCGACAATCCGCTCTTCGTACTCACTTCCATACCTGTAGAATCGTTCACTATCTCTTTCCTTATATCTTCATCCAACACTTCATCCCCCAACAATTGCACCACCATCTGCTTACAGAAAAGCAAAAATTTTCGGTTTTCTACAACTTGCACGATTTCGTCTTTGCTCTTTGGTACGGTAGACCTTTCCAAACGCTCACCGGAAACAGCCTTGAATATAAATTGCAAGACAACTCCCCCCTTTTCTGTCTTCGGGAAACAATTCACTTCTATTGAAAAAAGCGGCATCGTCGAATCACGAGATTCGTATTTTTCAGATATTACTTCAAACACATCCGCTTCCACTCCCCGAATACGTTTGCTCAAATTAAATTGGATTCTAGATATTCCCAGATCCAATGGATCTATTTCAAAAACATTAGGATTCATATCATTTACATAATTTTTCTATTTTGTATTTTCAGATACTATCAAAATCCAAGTAGAATTTAGATTTGTAGTCTTCCAATTCAGCCCAATCCATGAAAAGAGCAGTCAAAATGCAGGGTACTATACCTAAGACGGCATAATACAGGATGGTCTTGACCTTACAGCCTGTACATTTGAGATAGATGACAGCAAGCAACAAGAGGATGAGATAGACTACCAGAGTATCATATATTCTTTGCTCTGCACTCATCGAGAAATAATAGGTAACAGAATGAATATGCTTACTGTACGCCATGACAGCTTTTTGTACAGGTATATTAGCCAAAGGCAAAAGTATATGCAGCAACAAATGCTGGGGCGTATGACTAACGTTGTTGTTGTACGTTGCCTTGTCGATACCGTATATGTCTGCAACAGTCTCTCCCATACACCGACCGGTTGACTCGCAAATCTTTTCACCGAAGAATTTTAGCTTTGAACATTGTCCCAACCGCTGAAATATGACATCACAGCCAAGAACCACACAGTTATAGATGAAGATGAATGAAGCAAATAAGATACCTATAAACACTGAATACCCCGTTTTCTGATTATCAAAGAGAGGGGATATGATAAGGCATGCAATCGTTGCCACTGTACAAAGAAAGAAAATCCATAATCTGTATGGAATGCTTCTTGTACATTCCAGGACAAGCCATGGCATCAAGGCAAAAAAAACTATTGCATAGAAAAAGATTGTATGTTCGAGCAAACTGCTGAAATGGAACGAGTGCATATGAATGGAACCTGTGTAGTTTTCGGGTATGCTGTCCAGCCATGAATATAGGGAGCCTAGTATCCAGACACACAATACCATTCCGCCTACCATCAATAGATAAAATATGTATTTGCTACGGTTCAGATTCACTTTGCTGAAACAGATAAGCCAGGGTACTACAATCGGAATGACAAGCAGACAGAATAAGTTAATAACTTCGCATATATGGGCGAAAGCGTTAGAGATACTGAAATAACATGTGCTACTTATCTGGTGTTGATTACAATAATATTCAAGACCATAAAAATAAAAGACAGCAAAAAAAGTTATCAAGATAATGATAGCAGGTGTCACAATACCCCTTAGAAGAGTAGTCTTTTTCATAAAGATTGGTGGTTTATTAAAAATAATTATAGGCAGTGTCCAAAATACTGTGTATAGTGCCTTATTTTAAGAATTGAACGAGTTTCCCCAACAGAGGATAAACAAATTCAGCTTTGGCTGGCATATCATCCTTTTCAAGAATAATCAAAATGGTATATTGTGGATCTTCTGATGGGAAATACCCACAAAATTCCATCCTGTATTTCATGATATCCCAATCGACAATATTCGATTCTGCCAATGAAAATCGCCCTGCCATATCAACATCAACCATATCACAGTTGTTATAGCGTAATGCAACTGAATCAAAATTATCTTTCAATATATTTTGTACTGTTTCAATCGCTAAAACTGAAGCCATCTTCCGTACAATGATTTTACCCTTGTTTACATCCAATATAGGAGTAAGCATGATTCCATTATTTGCTATACCATTATAGAATGCAAGCAATTGAATTGGTGACACCATTGCTGATTTGGCAGAAAAGCCATGAAGATAATTAATCGAATCACCAGAAACTTTATCACTCATTGTATGAAGTTTCTCATTATAATCGGTTAAGGTCGGAATAGTAATCGGCAAACCATATCCTATAGAGCGGAGTTGGTTTCTGTACTGTGGTATATCTTTTCCAAACACCATTGCCACATTTTCGTAGAAGGCAGAAAGAGTATCGGATAAAAAAGATTCATATACCATGCCTTTTATTTTATCTGAAAGTTTTTTCTTGTCAAGAACATTCATTAGAGCAGCTGTAGAATAGAGTTCGGACAAGGACGGTTCATTAAAGAAATTCACATAATAACCATCTTTAGAGCGTCTGTAATCCCATCCTGTCATTATTTTGATCTCACCGGTTTTGGTTTCCATTACCATGACAAGTCCAAGTTTTGCTCCAGTATTTTGGAGTTCAGATTTAAGCAGTTCTGTCACTTGTGTCTGCAAGTCCATATCTATGGTCGATTCACCTACCCACGACTCCGTATTGACATCATACATAAGCCATACACCGTTTTTTCTGACACGAATAAAATCGGAATGATAGTCTTCAATATAGAAAGTATCATATTCAGGTTCCAATATGATGTGATGGCGATCACGTAGTCCACATCCTTTGTCTGAGATTATGCGAAAGACACCGCTTCTGGAAACACTATTTGTAAATAGGGCTATTCTTGAAGTATGTATCTCATTATAAATGTTGTAACCGAGTGCCAAGTTAGGTAAAAGCAGACCGGTAAAGAAAGACAGGAACAAAGGTAAATGCCATTCCTTTAATCTTCTGTACAATGAGAATCCCAACCATACAATCAGTGCTGAATTAAGACTTAATCCTATTATCCTCAATTCGTTTCTATAGTATTGAATATACCATAGAACAAGGGCTGATACCAATAATAATATGTATTCAGTTAACTTAGTTGGATGATCATTCAGGCTGCATGCTACATAATAGGCAAGCAACGGGAGAAATATCACACATAATGCCCATCCGTTCAATGGCATGGATGAACCAACCAAAAATGCAATTAATACGAATGAATAATAAACTAGGTATTTCTTCATCTGTTTATCGTTTCTGTATGCACAGACAATATCCCGGAAGTTGGGTTTTATATTCTCAATGAGCTTACTACCAAAGAGTTTTACAAGATATAGGATTATCGGTAAAATATAATACCATGACAAAGCCACAAACACAAACCCTCCACATAAACTTTCCACAAATACATCAGATGTAAATTGGTGATTACCTACATGATAATAAGGTGAATCTGTTACTCCCAATGCTATCAATCCATATGAAAACCAATTAGCCATTTTAAACAACACATCATCACTGTAAGTCAAAGACAATACGGACAGACCTGATAACATAGTGAAAAGCAACAATGGCCATCGTACAATCTTTTCATTAATTCTCAGCAGAAAATTGATGTTTACTCTTAACAGGACTGGAACAACAGCCATAAACAAGCTAAATACAAAGGGGCGATGGTACACCCCAATGTATTTGCATGTGAATAATAATGCTAATCCACAGAGAATCAAATCTGTGACATAAAAAACATTACCTTTCCCTTTCATAACAATCTATTTTACCAGTTGACCTTTTCCGTTAATAATGATACCTTGTGGCTGGCAGAGATACAAGTCTTCCGCAATAGCTTCAATAGAAGAGTATTCAGGCGGAGTTATTCGTTTCCCATCTCTGTCTATCAAACCATAATATTCATTATAATACCCACTGCGCACCATATATTTTTGACATTTAGCCACATCGTATATGACTGAAATTGATGAATATTCACCCTCGTTTTCATCATTATCCAGTTCAGTCGTTGCATAATGCATATTTTCTACATTGTCAATTACGAAATCAACCAAAATATTGCCATCAAAGTCATAACGCTTGGCCGTATGGTCAGGGAAACGGACTTCTATAACGTCATCACAAATGTCTATCTGTGGATTTTCCACATCGTACATCAGCTCCATATTTTCCGAATACAATCCATATACATCTTCTTTCTTGACTTTCCAGAATTGGTATTCATGAACGATGACATCATATTCAGGTTTCAACACCCAGTTGCCTTGACGGTCTATCAAGGCAGACTTGCCATCCACGGCGTTTTTCACCACGCAATAGCCGTCATGGAAAGCATATTGTGGATCATCAAAATGAACTTCAAAATCCTTGTCTATGACAACATCACCAGAATGGTTTATGAATACGAGTTCATTATCCTTTTCTACAGCAGCTAGACCTTCAGAGAACACCCATGCTCTCGTATAGATGGCAGGAAGTATCACTTCACCTGTAAATCTATTCAAATAACCTCTTTTCCCATTTTTTGCGAATACAGCAAGACTATCCTTATCATCAGACACAACAACCCAATCCACCTCTTCAACAACCACCTTTTTCAAATTTTCATCATATACACGTCCTTTATCCTGGTAATACAATTCCTGAAAGTCAATATGATTACTCAGGTGTTTATTACTATAAACGATTTCAACTGTATGGGGACGTATCCATTCACGGTACACTACTTCGTACATAAAAGCGTAGACAAAAATGACAGTACCAATCAAAAACAAAACCGTAAAGCAAGAAACAAATATTCGCCAGATAACCTTACCGAATGTCATATCCTCTTTATAACCAAAAAATTTGGCTATTTTCTGTAAAAACAGACAGATTCCCTCGAAAAGGACTGTCAACCATAATTTAAATGAGATTTTCTTATTCATAATACTAATTTTCAATATTTGTTATATTTTTCAATCGTTCCATTAAAAGACATGGTTCATTTTAATACTTAATTATATAGCAATTACCATTGAAACTAAACCGACTTTTACCCTGTATGCAAATCCATGTGCTATTGAAGCATATATATTTTACCCCATGACTAAGATATATTAAGTAAGAACCTTTACAATGTCCCGATTCAGTGTATATTGTTACTGTAGAAGAAGTACGGGAATATGTACCATCATTTTGCATACTTTGAAAAGTCACATTGTTATATTCTGGATTTGGAACCGTTACTACCACAGCCCCATTACCTCCACAAATTGGGCAATAGATTGGACCATAATAAGATGCTATCACTCCATATCCTTGGCATTGTGGACATACCTGTTTAACGTTTACATATTGTTGTGCACAAATATTCAAAATACCTGCATAAACCAATGTTACTATACATATAAGCTTCTTCATAATTGTATACCCTTAATTTGTGTCGGGCACAACTTCTAAATAGATTTATGATTTGTTTCTTTATGATTTTCATTTTCATATATAAGAGAAAAGCAAACGCCAAAATCGATTATTAGATTTTGGCGTTTGCTCATTTTATTTAAAAACTTATTACTCTCTGGATATTTTGAATCCTAATTTGCTTATCAGCTTCAAGGTTCCCAGAGCCGTATCTCGATCATAAGCTTTTTCAACTTCCGGCAATTCTTCATAAGGGATCAAGCAAGGATGCTGTTTTAATGCATCACTTCGTTCTTTACCATAAGTCCAACCTTGTTCCATACGGCTTTTCGCCCAAACTTCATGAACATTCTTAGCCATTTGTTCAATCAAAACATTCAACTCTTCTGGCAACTGGATATCATTTGTATCCATTGGTTGCGGTACATAATTCTTTTCCATTGTTCTCTTTATTTAAGTCTATATTCATAGAACAATTATGTAAAAACAATCTATCATCTATTCTGTATCTTATCAACATAATAATATCAAATTTAGTTGAATTTGCGTATCATTGTTTGTAATTTACATAAATGTAGTTAGAATACAAGTAGTCTCCTAATTGTGATTTTGCTCGTACTCTCATACGAAACCTGCAATCCTTATCAGATGAAATACAGAAAAAATATCTGTCATCCGTCTCGCCATAGGCGACATTCTGACGAAATTTTTTGAGATTATACTCATTTTTGTTTTTATCAACTTTTATCATGTCTACACCTAAAACATTTTCCATTGGGACAAAAGACGATTTCCTCCTCGTCGTATCTGCCACATAATTGTCTACTTCTAATTTACCTTCAACAAATACAATAGTATTCCTGTGCTTATTATACAATTTTAATCGGAAGAATGGAGGTGGGGTAGTAATGAGAGTATCTGCATTTATGATTGGAAAAACTGAAATATCAGTTCCTGCCATTATGGAATCTTCATATTTGAACACTGATAAAAGGCTGTCTGTAAATATATCTTTTCCTGTCAAAGCATTCACATCCTTATATCTCATCAAATATAGCTGAGCAGTACAGCTGTCAATAATAGATTCTTCTTGATGATAACATGTTTTGAACATAGAGATAATTCCACCACATAATAGTAATGATAAAAGTAATGATACTCCAAAACGGAGGCTCCGACGTCTATCAATAGTTCTTGTTGCAGATTCCAAATCTGCTTTAATTTTAGTAGACAAATCTCTATTGTCAAAGAAATGCTGGAAATATATCCCCTCTTGATTAAGATACTCTAAAATTTCATCACCCTCATTAATATTCTTGCCATAGATAAAAACAATTGGATGACGAGAATTCTTGGTAGATGCAACAGCAACATCTATTTCGTGTTTTGTGATATTGCCGATTTCCCCATCAATAATAAATAATGCAATCTGTGCTTCGCGTACGATATATGTATTATAAATATCTTGATGCTTTCCAGGGACAACGTTTCTCGTCAGATCCGTAAAATCCTTAGCCACATAAAAGTGTTTGACATATTCGCGGGAATTGAGTTGGCTTACCAAGGGGTCAATAACGTCATTACGATATCCTTTTAGGAATTCATTTTCTCCATGCAAAAGTTTTACACCACCACCTAGAAATATTTGAATAGTCCTCATACTTACCATACTTAGTTTTTGGGGTAATAATGGTGAAAATGGACATCTTTGCTTCTAATCTTCATCTCATTATCGTTATTAATGTCAACATGGAACTTATGTAACGAAGACCTGTCTGCTTTTAAGGAGAGTCTTATCATTTCTGCACCATAAGGTTCTATAACTGTAGTATATGGAAAGCGAAGCGTGTAATTTTCGCCAGATGATTTGAGCTTTACGTCGAATTTGTCATTCTCGTATGATAAAGCGCCAAAACCACCTGAAGTTGATAGACTTATTTCTGCTATAAAGTCCACCTTAAAATCGCTATCATCAAATTTTATAGACCCATAAAGAGTCGCTGAGCCAACATATTCATCAAAATTGCCCTTTTTTAGTCCAAATGGCTCAAATTTGTTTTGAAAGTAACCCAAATGTTTATCATCTTCTGTAATGTATAATTCTACACATTTGCTTGACGCATCATCTGTATCCTCATCATCAGTACTATGTGGATGAAAAGTTTTAATACTCTCAATTAGGCCATCATAATCATATCCCATTGATATCATATCTGGGAGTAAATCTATGATAGTATAAGAGCCAAAATATGGTACATGTCGCTTCTTTTTGTATTGTCCATCAAAGGACTCTCCACTTTTCAAAAGTGAATATGAAAATGTAAAGCCCTTCCAATCAAACCAACTTTCATTAACAAAATAAATACTATTGCTTACTTCTTCAGTAGTGCATATATATATTAATGGTGTTGTATCAGGTTTGCTTTCATCAACTTTTATTTTAAGTTCTTTGATACTTAATCGCTCATTGGTATTATTGACAACATCTAAATTCATGGTAAGATGCTCAACATTTTCACTATTTTCAAATACGGCGATTTTATCTGCCATAAAGCGGGTTCCTGACATGTAATGTTTGTAATAGCGAGAATTTATATCAATATAGATATCTTTATCCGTTTCGTGTGTTACTTCATATTCTGCATCAACTAACTGTCTCATGTCCTCATCTTCCGTATGAATCAAATTGATTGCTATTGGTATATCAATAGATTCTTCTGCTATTTCATCCAAGCCATCTGTTCCATTTAAATGTGCCTCCATTTGATTATCATCGCTTGAGATATTCTTTTTATAAGAACTTCCACACGAAACGGAAACCATAGATATCACAACAAGACACAACAAGAGCACCATTCCTGATGTAATAAAATATGACAATTTCATAAAATAATTATTTTTTCATATTATACATTTGATTATTCAACATTATATCTAATAACCACTCTCAATCCCAATCCACTCGTTTTCTTGGAATGGTCTGAGGCATATCGTCGTGACACACGACAGTTCTTGGCTTCGTGCCACCAACTGCCACCGCGACGGATGAATACATTTCCGCCTGGTATTACTTCATTTTCATAGGGATGCGCAGGAGTGGCTGTCCATTCCCACACGTTTCCACACATATCATAGAGCCCTAACTCGTTAGGTTTCTTTTCTCCTACAGGATGAGTAGTACGACCTGAATTATTGTGATACCAAGCAACTTCATCAATATCATTACTACCTGCATATAGATAGTGACCACTCTTTTGACCACCTCTGGCCGCATACTCCCACTCCTCTTCAGTTGGCAGCGCAAAAGGGATATTCGTCATTTTCGATAGACGGCGTACAAAATCAACGGCTTCATCATGTGTAAGATGTTCTGCAGGATGGTTGCCATAATACACGCCCTTATGTTTGAAATGAGATTTATTGTATCCCATTACTCGTTCCCAAACGCATTGCGTTATAAGGTATTTTGAGATGTAAAAAGTAGGCAGCTTCACATTAAAAGACGGATGTTCGATAGCCTCTGCAAATGGTATTTGTTCTGATGTGGCACCAAGTTCTAAAGAACCGCCCTCAACCCTTATCATTTCTAATTGAAGATTGCCAATCTCTACACAGACAAGTTCACCTGATATTTCGGGAAAAGAAGTTGTTCCCACTTCATTATATGAAAAGATAGATTTCAAGTCTGGTATAAGGCCTGTAGAAATAGGATGCCTGCTCATGTATCGTTGATTGATGTCTGACAGCATGAGTTTGTGAACTTCCGATAATTCGCAATCATCGATGAAATATGGATAGATAAATCGGGCTTCCTTACATCCAATTGCATAACTGAGTTCCTTCGGAGTTACTTTTGCTTTAACGGTATTCTTGCTTCCCAAATAAAGGAATACCTTACAATTCTTGATACCTTTTACCAGCACATCCCAAAAGTCAGGATTCTCGATTGATATATTGTCAAAGAAACATGAGATTCCTGCATCAGTAAGAGCCTTATAAATGCTTTCTGCAACAACATAGTCAATGTGACTATAACTTATAAATATGTCGTAATCGTAGTCCATCATTTAATTTATTGTTATTTATTCAACTCTTTCCATAATAAGTGTGGAAATTTTGGTGATGAAGGAACATATATCATTCTGCCGCTGTGAGATTGAGAGTACGTACCCGTAGAGAATGGAATAACAGAACAATTATATTTCCTAAAGAATTTTGTTATAGGATTGAAATTTTCAAAAATCTCTAATATCCCGGGATACTCTTCCTTTATCAGATTTAAGAGAGGGTTAAAGGACACCTCGCTTTTTCCATGAAAGAATGGAAGTTTATCGGTTTTGTTGCAAACAAGAATAACCTTATCTCCTGGTCTAAAAAATTGTAATTTGAACTTTTGTATTTTTTCTATGTTTTTTATTCGATGAAACGAATCTCTCCAATAAGGCTCAAGCATGATGACCCAAATGAATGGATTACTAGAATGGATTATCTGTAATAAAAAATGAGGGAGTGGTGTTGAGTCTGACTCATCATAATAGAATTTCCCAGCAACATCTACTATTTGAAATACACATCTCCCTATTCTGTCTATAATTTTAATTAACATACAATCCATTCGACTAGTTCCATTTGCTGCGTACGCACTATTTATCAGCTCATGAAAGCTATCGCATAACTTACCATAACCGATATCACTAGTGGGACGGAAATCTCGATCAGGTTGCACAGAATATCCTTGTTCTAATAGATAGCGAACAAGCCTAACCAATGTCATAGTCTTTCCAACTGCCGCTGGTCCTATCAACATCACAATAGGTGTTTTCTTATCAGTTATGTGTACCGAGATTTCATCAGAAAAACTGCCACAATCTGACATATCCTGAGTTTTAGTCGATTTTAAGTATGTTTTAGTGAGCGTTTTACCTTTATTCAGCTTATCACCTTCATAAGTCATTATGTGCTCAACTTTTTTATCGCCAAGGTCCATAATAACAGTCGCTCCCTTCACGCTTTGTGGAATTTCAAAAAATCTTCTATTTGCCCCGCTATGCTTAGGAATATGGTGACGAATGGCTCGTAGTAACTTCGGAATAGCTTTCTCTTGATTAATACAGTCTATGCGATCCAGAGACACGATCTTCATCATAACCGAATCATTATATGGCGATTCATCTAGTCTGAAAGGTATAATAATCTTCTTATACTCCAACGCCGTAGATATTTCGTTGCTCGTCCACAATGACTGGTTGGAATTAACAGAAGATAAAAATAAAAATATTTTAGATGTGCGAATGGCACGTGTAATCACACCCGCAAATTCATCTCCCGAGTATATACCCTCTTCATCAAACCAATATGATATATCGTTTTCTTCTAATGCGTTTTTTATTTTTGATATAATGCAGTTTTCAATTGGTCTGTCATTAATCACATAATCTTTTCTAGAGTAACTAATAAAGACATCCGTTGATAACAGAGCATTACATTTCTCGCAATTCTCTCTATCTGCCACATTTGGCCAACCGCAGTTTTTACATCTATTTGCCATATTTAAGTAATTTTCTATTTCCTCATTGTCACATATTCCCCACTCAATATCATCCTTTTCACTTTCTGCTTGGCATCATCCAGAAGGCGTTTTCCTTCTTCTTGTAAAGAAGCAAATTCAACTTGCAAATGCAATCGAATTCTAATTCGTTAATAATAAATTAACGTTAATTAGATATAAGATTACAAAATAACTTGTTGTAAATTAAGAGAATAGCGATAAAAGTATTAAATATATAGTGCTCAATTACAAGAAAAACGATTACCGCTATGTTCTCCGAGGCTAAAGTTACTGAAATTTATTGTTTGGCAGATGATTTCTGCAAGGAATTTGCAAAATATCAAGAAAATCACATGTTACCCACCTTTCACAAGAGTGG
>SUXY01000013.1 GCA_015060705.1 Bacteroides sp.
TGAAGTGCGCGGATTTGTTGGGATTATCCAAAAAAGAACCGGTTGTTTCTACACCGGAAGCCCGTACTGCTCAGTATTATGCGAAACGTCCATGTGTAAAAATGGTGGAAGAAGCAGCCCGAATTTGGTGTGAATTCCTTGAAAAATCCTCTTTAGAGGCTAAAAAGTGAAGAAAATTTGAGAAATAGGCAAAGATTTTCCTCTTGATATTATGTTTTATAACATATTTCTTTATATCTTTGCACCCGTAAATTTAAAAGGTTATAAGAATATGTTGAAAGAAAAAGCAGGTGCTTTGGCAGGACAGATCTGGGAAGCATTGAATGAAACTGAAGGTTTGACACAAAAGCAAATTAAGAAGGCAGCGAAGGTGAAGGCTGACAAGGATTTCTTCCTTGGTTTGGGCTGGTTGTTGAGAGAAGACAAGGTGACTGTTTCTGAAGTTGAAGGCGAAATCTTCGTAAAGTTGGTATAATCAGTAACGGATACCATAAAAAAATGCGTTGGGACATGTGTTTCGTATGTTGCCAACGCATTTTTTTTATATCTTTGCACCATAAATAAGTATATAACGATGAAACATATCCGTAACTTTTGTATTATTGCACATATTGACCATGGTAAGTCTACTTTGGCCGATCGTCTGTTGGAGTATACTCAAACTATCAAGGTGACTGAAGGTCAGATGTTGGATGATATGGACCTCGAAAAGGAAAGAGGTATTACCATCAAGAGTCATGCCATCCAGATGGAGTACACCTATCAAGGAGAAAAATACATTCTCAATTTGATTGATACTCCGGGACATGTGGACTTTTCATACGAAGTATCCCGTTCTATCGCGGCTTGTGAAGGTGCCTTGCTGGTGGTTGATGCATCCCAAGGTGTACAGGCGCAGACTATCTCCAATCTCTACATGGCATTGGAAAACGATTTGGAAATCATTCCAGTGATGAATAAGTGCGACATGGATAGCGCTATGCCAGATGAAGTAGAAGACGAAATTGTCGATTTGTTGGGATGTAAGCGTGAAGAAATTATCCGTGCTTCCGGTAAGACAGGTTTGGGAGTAGAAGAAATTCTCAATGCAGTGGTGGAACGCATTCCGCATCCGGAAGGTGATGAAGAAGCACCTCTTCAAGCTTTGATTTTCGACTCGGTATTCAATTCGTTCCGTGGTATCATTGCTTATTTCAAGATTGAGAATGGTGTAATCCGTAAAGGAGACAAGGTGAAGTTTTTCAATACCGGTAAGGAATATGATGCCGATGAAATTGGTGTGTTGAAAATGGATATGGTTCCTCGGAATGAACTGCGTACCGGTGATGTAGGTTACATCATTTCGGGTATCAAGACATCGAAGGAAGTAAAAGTGGGGGATACCATTACCCACATTGCCCGTCCGTGTGATAAGGCAATTTCCGGTTTTGAAGAAGTAAAGCCAATGGTATTTGCAGGTCTTTATCCGATTGATGCCGAAGATTATGAAAATCTTCGTTCTTCGCTCGAAAAACTCCAGTTGAACGATGCTTCCTTGACTTTCATGCCGGAATCGTCCGTAGCTTTGGGCTTTGGTTTCCGTTGTGGTTTCTTGGGCTTGCTTCACATGGAAATTGTACAGGAACGTCTCGACCGTGAGTTTGATATGAACGTAATCACGACTGTACCGAACGTGTCTTATTTGGTATACGACAAGCAAGGTGAGGTGAAGGAAGTACATAATCCGTCCGGTATGCCGGAAATCACTTTGATTGATCATATTGAAGAACCGTATATCCGTGCTTCTATCATTACAACGACCAACTATATCGGTCCTATCATGACTTTGTGCTTGGGTAAACGTGGTGAACTTATCAAACAAGAATATATATCAGGTAACCGTGTCGAAATCTTTTACGATATCCCGTTGGGTGAAATTGTCATTGACTTCTACGATAAGCTGAAGAGCATTTCGAAGGGTTATGCTTCATTCGACTATCACATGAACGGTTTCCGTCCTTCTAAGTTGATCAAGCTTGATATCCTTTTGAATGGTGAACCGGTGGATGCACTTTCAACTTTGACTCACGTAGATAATGCTGAAACCTTCGGACGTCGTATGTGTGAAAAGCTGAAGGAACTGATTCCACGTCAGCAGTTCGATATTGCTATTCAAGCAGCAATTGGTGCGAAGATTATTGCCCGTGAAACCGTAAAGCAGCTCCGTAAGGATGTAACAGCCAAGTGTTATGGGGGTGACGTGAGCCGTAAGCGTAAGTTGCTCGAAAAACAGAAGAAGGGTAAGAAGCGTATGAAGCAAATTGGTAATGTGGAAGTACCTCAAAAAGCTTTCCTTGCTGTATTGAAATTAGACTAAAATAATTGTTAACCTTAAATCATATACTAATATGAAGTTTTTATCGATCTGTGCGATGAGTGTAGCACTTATGTTGGCTACCTTGTCTTGTACAAACAATCATCTGATTAGTGATGAAGCTGAGCGTGCTGCTGTACAGGCAGACTTTGACAAGCGTGCTGAATCATGGAAACAAGGCGATTTGTTCAAGGTATTTGAACAGGAAATGAGTGACCAACAGCGTGAGGCGTTGACTTTCCTCTATGCTTACATGCCATTGGGTGATATTACCGACTACTCGGGCGAGTTCTTTTTGGAAAACATAGACTATTCATTGAAGGCAAAGGAAGAAATGCCTTGGGGTAAGTTGATTCCAGAACGTGAGTTCCGTCATTTCGTACTTCCTATCCGTGTGAACAATGAAAATTTGGACAATAGCCGTAAGGTATTCTACGAAGAATTAAAGGATCGTGTGAAGAATCTTTCTTTACATGATGCAGTATTGGAAGTCAACCACTGGTGTCATGAGAAGGTGGTATATACTCCGTCGGATGCACGTACTAGTTCTCCATTGGCTTCTGTAAAGACAGCTTATGGTCGTTGTGGTGAAGAGTCTACTTTCACAGTCGCTGCTCTCCGTGCAGTAGGTATTCCTGCTCGTCAGGTGTATACTCCGCGTTGGGCACATACCGATGACAACCATGCATGGGTGGAAGCTTGGGTAGACGGGAAATGGTACTTTTTGGGCGCTTGTGAACCGGAACCTGTGCTGAATCTCGGTTGGTTCAACGCTCCGGCATCCCGTGGTATGTTGATGCACACCAAAGTATTCGGCCGTTATAATGGTCCGGAAGAAATCATGCATCAGAATCCAAACTTTACTGAAATCAACATCATCGGCAATTATGCTCCGTTTGCAAGTGCTTATGTAAAGATTGTTAATGCTGCTGGCCAGCCGGTAGAAGGTGCTAAGGTGGAATTCAAGGTATACAACTATGCTGAGTTCTATACTGTTGCTACCAAGAAGAGCGATACAGAAGGCAAGACTTTCTTGTCGGCTGGTAAGGGTGACATGTTGGTATGGGCATCGAAAGATGGCCAGTTTGGTTATGGTAAGGTAGCTTTCGGGGTAGACAATGAAGTAGAAATCAAACTTGATAAGAAGGCTGGCGAGACATACTCTGTTGAATTGGATATTGTACCTCCAGCAGAAGGTTTCAACATGCCGGAAGTAACTCCGGAACAACGTGCAGAAAACAACCGTCGTTTCGCTATCGAAGATTCTATCCGTAATGCTTATGTAGCTACTTTCATGACCGATGCTTCGGCACGTGAATTCGCCAAGAAGTATCAGTTGGACGAAGATGCTGTAGCCAAGATTTTGGTTGCTTCTCGTGGTAACTATGATGTGATTACTAACTTTCTTGCACGTCTCCGTTCAGACAAGTCGAAAGCTGGTGGTATCGACATGTTGCAACGCGTCTCTGCCAAAGATTTGCGCGATGTTAGCTTGGATGTATTGATTGATCACATGCAGTCACATGTATATAAGGAAAACATGGATCTTTTCCGTCGTTTCATTCGCAATCCTCGTGTAGCTAATGAAATGTTGACTCCGTACAAGACATTCTTTGAAAAGGCTATTTCGGAAGAAGACAAGGCTGTTTTCAAGGCTGATTGGAATAAGTTGACTTCATGGGTAGCTGAAAACATTCAGGTAGACGAAAACTGTAATTTGGGTGGTGCTCCTATTTCTCCGGCAGGTGTTTGGAAAGCTCGTGTGGCAGATGCTCATAGCCGCAACATTTTCTTTGTGTCAATGGCACGTAGTTTGGGTATTCCTTCTCGTATTGATGAAGTGACCGGTAAAGTACAACTTCTCAGCAACGATGGTATTACTGACGTAAACTTTGGTGCCGCAGAAGCTGCAGAAACAAAGACTGGTAAGTTTATGGCTACCTACAAGCCTATCAAGTCGTTGGCCGATCCGAAGTACTATTCACATTTCTCTATTTCGAAATTGACAGAAGCGGGTACTCTTCAACTTTTGAACTACGACGAAGGTGATGTAGATATGGGAGCCGGTGCAACTTGGAGCAACTTGTTGAAGAATGGTACAGCCTTGGATGAAGGTAACTACATGATGGTTACAGGTACTCGTTTGGCGAACGGTGGTGTTTTGGCTACTTTGGAATTCTTCCCGATTGAAGCAGGCAAGACTACTAAGGTAGATATGGTGATGCGTGAAGCACAAGACGAAGTACAGATTGTCGGTAAATTCAATTCTGAATCATTGTATAAGGTGTTGGGTAGTGATGATATGAAGTCTGTCTTGACTACTACCGGTCGTGGTTACTATGTAGTAGCTGTTCTCGGTGTAAATCAGGAACCGACTAACCATGCATTGCGCGACATTGCTGCCTTGGCAGAAGAGTTCGAAAAGTGGGGTAGAAGCATGGTTTTACTTTTCCCGAGCGAAGAAGACTATGCTAAGTTCCGTCCACAAGATTTCCCGGGATTGCCTAAGACTATTACTTATGGTATCGATAAGGACGGTTCTATCCAGAAGCAGATTGCTAAGGAAATGAAGCTTTCTAGCAATACCATTCTTCCAATGTTTATTATTGGTGATACCTTTAACCGCGTAGTATTTGTTTCACAAGGTTACACCATCGGTTTGGGTGAACAGATGATGAAGATTATCCACAAGCTTTAATTTGTATTACTATAAACTGCATAAAGAAAAGCGCATGATATCATGCGCTTTTTTCATATTAAAAATACTCTTAGTTGTTTTCACTTTAAAGGGGATAAAGATTTTCTTATTATATTAATCAATCCAAATCGTCTTCATCATCGTCGTCAAAGTCATTTTTCTTCTTTCGCTTGGTGCGGGCTTCCTTGGCCTTCTGAAGCGCTTCTTCCTTGTCGTCTTTTTCAGCCAATATAGCAACGGCAGCTTTGACAATGTCCGGATTAGTAATGTCACGTTGGTACTCCTCAATCTTAACGGTACCACCCATAGACACGTTGAAGTTGCGGTAAATCATACCGCTTTCCTTAGAGGTTCTTCCGGAGAAGTGGAATTCATGTGCACCTGTTTCTTCTGCAATTTGAAGGATATTGCTCGGATTTACACCACAACCTGGCATAATGATGATGCGTCCGTCTGCCTGTTCTACAAGTTGCTTTAGCAAAGGAATGCCTTGTACTGCATTGGGCTCCAAACCAGAAGTCAAGATGCGAGTGCAGCCCAATTCGATAATTTGTTCCAATGCTTCCTTCGGGTTGCGGCACATATCGAAAGCACGGTGGAAAGTGACACTCATATCGCCTACAGCGTTCATAAGCTTCTTCATCGCAGGAACATCAACATTACCTTCGGCCGTCAAGCAACCGAAAACTACACCATCGGCTCCCAACTGGCGGGCTACCTTGATGTCATGCAACATGATTTCTTGTTCGAGCTGAGAATAGAGGAAATCGCCACCTCTTGGGCGAATGATGACGTGCAACTTGGTCTGTTGTAGCAATTGTCGGGCCATGCGGATTTCGCCGAATGAAGGAGTTGTTCCACCTTCAGGGATGCCGGCGCATAATTCTACGCGATAAGCTCCACCTTCTTGAGCCTTTACTGCACTCTCTACAGAATTGGCGCAAATTTCAATCTTTGATCTTTGACTCATATATGTATGTCTTTGTTTTTCTATAGTACCAGCAATTAACATGCAAATATAGTTAATAATCGCTAAAAGTAAAACAAAATGATGAAAAATATTTTTTTGGTCGAAAATATCTCTAGATGCTTTATAGTCTGCAATTAAAATGTTATTTTTGCATGGTTTGTAATGTGTAGTTTGCAAAAATGGCTGATATAATCAAACATCGGGGTATTGTGGAGAAGATAGACGGTTCGCATATAGTGGTGCGGATTGTGCAGACATCGGCTTGTTCGGCATGTAGTGCGAAAGGGTTGTGCAATGCTTCGGAAAGCAAGGAAAAACAGATAGATGTGTATGAGGTGAACCCTGCTTACCGTATAGGTGAGGAGGTGATACTTTGTGGAACGACTTCTATGGGGATGAAAGCTGTATTATTAGCTTTCGGAATTCCTGTCTTTCTTTTGTTGGTAGCTCTTTTTGTGACTATGCGGGTAACGGACGGTGATGCCTTACTTTCTGCCATAGTTGCTTTGGTAGCCGTTGTTCCTTATTACGCTGTACTATATTTGATGAAAGACAAGATGAACAAGACCTTTTCTTTCGTGATTGAAAAACAATAATAATCAATAATAACTAACATTATGAATTTAATTCTGGTTGCAGTAATTTCATTGGGTGCGATTGGTTTGATTGCCGCGGTAATCTTGTATGTCGCTTCGAAGAAATTCGCTGTGTATGAAGACCCGCGTATTGCTCAGGTTGCCGAAGTGCTTCCTCAGGCCAATTGCGGTGGATGCGGTTTCCCGGGATGTAACGGTTTTGCGGCTGCTTGTGTCAAGGCAGCTGATGCCGGTTCGTTGGAAGGAAAGTTGTGTCCGGCTGGCGGTACTCCGGCTATGGAGAAAATCGCGGCTATCTTGGGAATGGAAGCCGTTGCCTCAGAACCGAAGATTGCGGTAGTGAGATGTAACGGTAGTTGTGAAAACCGTCCTCGTACAGCTCAGTACGACGGTGCCAAGTCTTGTGCAATTGCTCATGCAACATCGGGCGGTGAAACAGGTTGTGCATTCGGTTGCTTGGGTTGTGGTGACTGTGTGGCAGCATGTAAGTTCGATGCCATCCGCATGAACCCTGAAACAGGTTTGCCGGAAGTAGATGAAGAAAAGTGTACCGCTTGTGGTGCTTGTGCCAAGGCTTGTCCACGCCGTATCATCGAAATCCGTCCGAAGGGTAAGAACAACCGTCGTATGGTAGTGATGTGTGTCAACAAGGACAAGGGTGCCGTAGCCAACAAGGCATGTAAGGCGAGCTGTATCGGTTGTGGCAAGTGTGTGAAGGTTTGTCCGTTCGAAGCGATCACGCTCGAAAACAACTTGGCATACATCGACCCGGCCAAGTGTAAGTCTTGCCGCAAGTGCGAACCGGAATGTCCGAAGGGTGCTATCCATGCCATCAACTTCCCGCCACGCAAGCCGAAGGCAGAAGCTCCTGCTGATGCTGCAAAACCGGCTGCACCGAAGGCTGCTCCAGCACCAAAGGCTCCAGAAGCTCCAAAGACTGAAGCTCCGAAAGCTGAAGCATAATCAATCAACCTGAGTAAAAACAAATAAAAGATATAACAGTGAAGACATTTAGAATTGGTGGAGTTCATCCAGCAGAAAATAAATTGTCAGCAGGCAAAGCCATCGAAACCCTTGCCCTTCCGAAGCAGGCGGTATTCCCTTTGTCGCAGCACATCGGTGCTCCTGCTACTGCCATCGTGAAGAAGGGCGATGTAGTGAAGGTAGGTACCAAGATTGCTGAAGCAGGTGGCTTTGTATCGGCGGCTATCTTCTCTTCCGTATCGGGTAAGGTGAACAAGGTAGACAGCATCATCGATGCGAGCGGTTATCGCAAACCGGCTATCTTCATCGACGTGGACGGTGATGAATGGGAAGAAACCATCGACCGCAGTACAACATTGGTCAAAGAGTGTAATTTAAAGCCTGAAGAAATCGTAGCCAAGATAAAGAACGCAGGTGTAGTAGGTATGGGTGGTGCTTGTTTCCCTACTCATGTAAAACTTTCTCCTCCTCCGGGTTGCAAGGCAGAGTGTGTCATCATCAATGCGGTGGAATGTGAACCGTATTTGACTGCCGACCACCGCTTGATGTTGGAAAAGGCTGACGAAATTTTGGTAGGTGTGAGCATCCTTATGAAGGCTGTGAACGTAACTAAAGGTTACATCGGTATCGAAAACAACAAGCCAGATGCCATCAAGCTTATGACTGAAAAGGCTGCCCAATATCCAAATATTGAAATCGTACCGTTGAAGGTGAAGTATCCGCAAGGTGGTGAAAAGCAGTTGATTGATGCTGTCATTGCCCGTCAGGTTCCAGCTCCTCCAGCTATTCCTATCAATGTCGGTGCAGTGGTTCAGAACGTGGGTACTGCTTATGCTGTATACGAAGCTGTTCAGAAGAACAAGCCGTTGTTTGAACGTGTAGTGACCGTTACCGGTAAGTCGGTGAAGAATCCGTCGAACTTCCTCACCCGTATGGGTACTCCGATGAGCCAGCTCATCGAAGCTGCCGGTGGTATGCCGGAAGATACAGGTAAGGTAATCGGTGGTGGTCCGATGATGGGTAAGGCGTTGCTCAATACCGAAGTGCCTATCTGCAAGGGTAGCTCGGGTGTATTGTTGATGAACGACAAGGAAGCATCCCGTGCAGCCGAAAGTCCATGTATCCGTTGTGCAAAGTGCGTCAGCGTATGTCCGATGGGCTTGGAACCGTTCTTGCTCGCTACTTTGTCGGCAAAGCAGGATTGGGAGAGAGTAGAAAAAGAAGATGTAATGTCGTGTATCGAATGCGGTTCGTGCCAGTTCACTTGTCCGTCGCACCGCTATTTGCTGGACTATATCCGCTTGGGTAAGGGAACAGTAGGCGGTATCATCCGTGCACGTAACGCTAAAAAGTAAGAGACAATGGCAAATAAATTAATAGTATCATTATCGCCCCACGTGCATAGCGGTGACAGCGTACAGAAGAATATGTACGGTGTAATTATCGCCTTGTTGCCTGCGTTGCTGGTATCATTCTATATGTTCGGACTCGGGGCTGTGGTAGTGACCTTAACTTCGGTTGCTGCCTGTGTATTCTTCGAATGGGCTATTACCAAGTTCATCTTGAAGAGAGAAGCTTGTACCATTTGTGATGGTTCGGCTGCTTTGACAGGTTTGTTGTTGGCATTCAACTTGCCATCTAACTTGCCTATTTGGATTATCATCATCGGTGCATTGTTTGCTATCGGTGTAGGTAAGATGACTTTCGGTGGTTTGGGCTGCAATCCGTTCAATCCGGCATTGGTAGGTCGTATCTTCCTCTTGATTTCGTTCCCGGTACAGATGACTTCATGGCCAACTGTACAGCAATGGACTTCTTATACCGATGCTGAAACAGGTGCTACTCCGTTGGCATTGATGAAGATGGCGGTAAACGGTGATGCAAACGCTTTGAGCCAGTTGCCGGATACATTGTCTTTGTTCTTGGGTAACAATCCGGGCTGTATCGGTGAAGTCAGTGCATTGGCTTTGTTGCTCGGTTTGGGCTACATGTTGTGGAAGAAGATTATTTCTTGGCACATTCCGGTATCCATCATCGCAACTGTATTTGTATTTGCTGGTTTGATGAACTTGATCAATCCGGTGGCATATGCTTCTCCATTGGCGCACTTATTCACTGGTGGTTTGATGCTCGGTGCCATCTTCATGGCAACTGACTACGTAACATCACCGATGACTCACAAGGGTATGATTATTTACGGTGTGTCTATCGGTTTCTTGACTGTTGTTATCCGTAACTTCGGTGCTTATCCGGAAGGTATGTCGTTCGCTATCTTTATCATGAACGCGTTCACTCCGTTGATCAACACTTATTGCAAACCTAAAAGATTCGGGGAGGTGAAGAAATGAAAAAGCTGGAATCTTCTTTGATGAACATGGTAATAGTCCTCACAGGCGTTACTGTTATAGCCGGAGCCTTGTTGGGTTACGTGAATGAATTGACTAAGGGTCCTATCGCCGAAGCCAATGCCAAGGCATTGAGTGATGCGATTGCATTGGTTGTTCCGGGTTTTGACAACAATCCTGCCGAAGCTCCTGAGACCATCGAGTTGAACGGTGCTACCTATAAAATATATAAGGCTACCAAGGGCGGTGAGTTCATCGGTGCAGCCGTTGAATCATCAGCTAATGGTTTTGGTGGTGCCTTGAATGTATTGGTAGGTTTCGATAAGGATGGTAACATTATTGATTACTCGTTGTTGAGCCATGCTGAAACTCCGGGTTTGGGATCGAAAGCAGCAGACTGGTTCAAGAAGGGCCAAAAGGGTGATATCACCGGTAAGAATCCGGGTAAGGGTGCATTGGTAGTAAGCAAGGACGGTGGCGATGTAGATGCCATTACAGCTTCGACCATTACCAGCCGTGCATTCCTGAATGCCGTGAACAATGCTTATGCTGCCTATAGCGGACAGAATGTGGACGGTATGAGTGGTGCAACAGAACAGGCTTCAGCTACAACTGAAACAAAGACCGCAGATTGTGGAAATGAACCTAATTCTGCAGCTTGTGGAACATGTGATTTACATAAAAAGAATTAAAGAAAGGAGAACAGACTATGAATAACTTTAAGATTTTAATGAACGGGATTGTCAAGGAAAATCCTACGTTTGTACTCCTTTTGGGTATGTGTCCGACTTTGGGTACCACATCCTCAGCCATCAACGGTATGGGTATGGGATTGGCAACCATGGCGGTATTGGTATGCTCTAACATTGTGATTTCTTGTATCAAGAATATTGTGCCGGATATGGTTCGTATTCCGTCTTTCATTGTGGTTATCGCTTCGTTGGTAACTATCTTGCAGATGGTGATGCAGGCATTTGTTCCGGGTTTGTATGCTACATTGGGCTTGTTCATCCCATTGATTGTGGTGAACTGCTTGATTTTGGGACGTGCCGAAGCTTTCGCAGCCAAGAATGGTCCGGTGGCTTCCATGTTTGACGGTATCGGTATGGGTCTTGGTTTTACCATTGCCTTGACCGTTCTCGGTGGTGTACGTGAATTTTTGGGCACAGGTAAGTTGTTCGACATTGCTATCTTGCCGGAAGAATACGGTATGTTGCTGTTCGTTCTAGCTCCAGGTGCGTTCATCGCTTTGGGCTTCCTGATTGCGATTGTGAATAAATTGAGAAATGCATAACCCGTAAA
The DNA here is from genome assembly GCA_015060705.1 of Bacteroides sp. GTDB lineage: Bacteria > Bacteroidota > Bacteroidia > Bacteroidales > Bacteroidaceae > Phocaeicola. The sequence continues at coordinate 11,249 of SUXY01000013.1, forward strand.
ACAGAAAGAATATGGAATATATATTGATATTTATTACCGCTATCTTTGTGAACAACGTCGTGTTGTCACAGTTCTTGGGTATCTGTCCGTTCCTCGGCGTATCGAAGAAGGTTGAAACCGCTACGGGTATGGGTGCTGCCGTTGCCTTCGTATTGGTAATTGCAACCATTGTGACTTATTTGATTCAGCACTATGTGCTCAATCCGTTCGGCTTGCAATACTTGCAGACCATTGCTTTCATCCTCGTGATTGCGGCATTGGTGCAGATGGTAGAAATCGTATTGAAGAAAGTATCCCCGTCTCTTTATCAGGCACTCGGTGTTTTCCTTCCGTTGATTACTACTAACTGCTGTATCCTTGGTGTAGCTATCCTTGTTATCCAAAACGACTTCGATTTGTTGACTGGTGTTGTCTATGCTTTTGCTACCGCTCTCGGTTTTGCATTGGCTATGATTCTGTTTGCCGGTATCCGTGAACAGTTGAGCTTGGTAAACATTCCGAAGGGCATGGATGGTATGGCAATTGCTTTAGTTACAGCAGGTTTGTTGGCCATGGCATTCATGGGCTTCTCGGGTGTAGACAAAGGTTTGGCAAACTTGTTTGGAGTATAAAACAAGAGTTTATAACAAAAAAAGTGGCTCGAATGAATAGTTCGAGCCTTTTTTTGTGGAATAATATCTAATTAATTTGGATGTATTTCATTTTTTATTCATATATTTGCAATAAATAAAACTGAAAGAAGATGACCTTGATTGTACTGGCCGCCACGATGGGTGATAAATATGGTGGGTTGAAGCAGCTGGAAGGGATAGGTCCCAATGGCGAGACTATTTTAGACTTTTCTGTATTCGATGCCGTTCGAGCGGGTTTTAATAAAATTGTTTTTGTAATTAGCCGACACTTTGAAAATGAATTCAAACAATTGGTGTCTGGTAAATACGAACATTTTGTAGAAGTAGAGTATGTTTACCAAGATGTAGATACTTTACCTGCAGAAAAACGGAATCCCAAGCGTACAGCGCTGTATGGTTCGGTTCGTGCGGTATTGATGGGACGAGAACTGATAGATGGACCTTTCGGGGTTATAAATGCTGTCAATTTTTACCAAAAGGAAAGTTTTGATTTATTGTACAACCATTTGCAGGCATTGCAAGAAGCCAATTATTCGAGTGTGAATGTTTGTTTCCGCTTGGCTAATGTTCTGGCAAAGAGTGCGGGAGTGACCAGAGGCATTTGTGAAGTTGATGAAAATGGATATTTGGTTTCTGTAACCGACCGATTGGGAGTGGAACGAGTAGGTGGTGCTCCCATGTATCCCAATGAAGTGCATAAATGGGAACCATTGGATGAGAACAGTTTGGTGTCGATGAATATGTGGGGATTTATGCCTTCGATATTTGATAAGATGCAATTAGCTTTTGATCAGTTTCTGGATGAAAAAGGTATGGATATGAAAGCACATTATTCCATACCAGCTTTCATGAACACTCAAATCGAAGAGGGCATGAAGGTCAAAGTGGTAGAAACGCCAGCCCGATGGATGGGACTTGTTTCACACGATGACAAGATACAGGTAGTTTTACGTATCAATGAAATGATGCGGAAGGGGATTTACCCGAATAGACTTTTTGATAATCATTTAATGGATAAAGATATTTAACGAACAATGAACGCCTTAGTGCGTTCTATTCATGCAGCATCTGAAACCTGTTCTAGGTGTGAGAATATATAGAAGAGGGAACATATACAAAGGTATAGAGCAGATGATGCATAGTAGTTTTGTCGTGTTTTATTTTGTGTTTGTGTTGTGGCTGTTCCCCGACGTGAGTCGGGGAACAGTTTTTTTATCCTATTCCAATGTGCGCTGACGACAGAAACATCCGCTGAACACTTCATCCACAAACTCCACTTGTTCTCGGAAAATCCCGAAAACAGAAGAACCGGAACCGCTCATGGATGCATAAATAGCTCCCATATCGTATAGTTTATCTTTGATGGCTGCTATTTCCGGGAACTTTTGGAATACACTATCTTCGAAATCATTCTTCATGGTTGCTCGCCAAGTTTCTATCGGCATGCGTGCAATTTCCTTTAATGAATGAGTAGGCTGTTTGGGTTGGATATGTGCAAAAGCATCCTTTGTAGATACGAAGATATCCGGTTTTACTAAAACCAAATAATATCCCTTCAATGATAATTGAACAGGTTCAAAGATATTTCCGATACCGGTAGCAAATACCGGCTTGTTCTGAATGAAGAACGCACAATCGGCACCCAAAATAGCTGCATATTCCTCCATTTTCTCAATGCTCAATCCTAGCTTGAACTTATCGTTCAGTAGCTTGATCATGAAGGCGGCATCTGCCGAACCACCTCCTAAACCGGCACCCGTAGGAATATGTTTATACATATGTATATCGATGGCAGGCATATTAGGAAAATCCTTTTTGAGTAAGCGGTAAGCTTTGACCACCAAATTGTTTTCTGGTTCTCCTTCGATTGGGGTTCCTGATACATTGAGGGCATAATCACCTTCTCCTTCGAGAAGATTTACCTCAAGGGCATCCTGTAAATTGATTGGATAGAAAATCGTTTCCAGGTTATGGTAACCGTCAGGACGTTTCTCTACAATGTTCAATCCCAAGTTGATTTTAGCATTCGGGTAAGTTATCATATTTTTCTGTTTATTGTTCGTTTATATATCGTTCATAAATCTGAGTTCAAATATAAATAATTAATCGCTAAAAAGTTCTATCTTTGCGGCATTAAAAGATTGAAAAATGCCAGAACCAAGAAGAAATACACGTACCTCCAAGACTCCAGTGAAGTCGAGAACCATAGATGAATATGGTCACCTACAGCCTCAAGCCATTGATTTTGAGGAAGCTGTATTAGGAGCTTTGATGATAGAAAAGGATGCTTATTCCGTTGTAAGTGAAATTCTCCGGCCGGAGTCTTTCTATGATCATCGACATCAGTTATTATATAAAGCCATTACTACCTTGGCCATGCGTCAACAACCGATTGATATCTTGACGGTGGCTGAGCAATTGCGAAGTACAGGCGAGCTGGAAGAAGCTGGAGGGCCGTTTTACATTACTCAATTAAGTGGTAAGGTAGCGTCTTCGGCGCATATTGAATATCATGCCCGAATTATTGCACAGAAATATCTGGCACGCGAGCTCATCACTTTTACCAGTAATATTCAAACCAAGGCTTTCGATGAAACACAGGATGTGGACGACTTGATGCAGGAAGCTGAAGGTAAGCTTTTCGAAATCTCGCAAAAGAACATGAAAAAGGATTATACGCAGATTAATCCGGTGATTCAGGAAGCATACGAGATGTTACAGAAAGCTGCTGCCCGTACCGATGGTTTGAGTGGATTGGAAAGTGGATTCCATGCACTTGATAAGATGACCTCCGGTTGGCAGGATTCCGATTTGGTAATCATTGCTGCTCGTCCGGCAATGGGTAAGACAGCATTTGTGCTTTCCATGGCCAAGAATATGGCTGTAAATGCCAAGATTCCTGTAGCTTTGTTCTCGTTGGAAATGAGCAACGTACAGTTGGTGAACCGTATGATTGTCAACGTGTGCGAAATACCAGGTGAAAAGATTAAGAGTGGACAGTTAGCTCCGTATGAATGGGGACAACTTGACTATAAAATTAAGGATTTGTACGATGCTCCTTTGTATGTAGACGATACACCTTCCTTGTCGGTCTTCGAACTACGAACCAAAGCCAGAAGATTGGTGCGTGAGCATGGGGTGAAAATAATCATTATTGACTACCTTCAGTTGATGAATGCTAGCGGTATGTCATTCGGAAGTCGTCAAGAAGAAGTTAGTACCATTTCCCGTTCACTTAAAGGATTAGCGAAGGAATTGAATATTCCAATTATCGCTTTGAGTCAGTTGAATCGTGGTGTAGAAAGCCGTGAAGGGATTGATGGTAAGCGTCCACAGCTTAGTGACTTGCGTGAATCCGGTGCCATTGAACAGGATGCCGATATGGTATGTTTCATTCACCGTCCGGAATACTACAAGATTTATCAGGATGAAAAGGGTAATGATCTCAAGGGTATGGCAGAAATCATTATTGCCAAGCATCGTAATGGTGCTGTTGGCGATGTTCTTCTCCGATTCCGTGGCGAATATGCCCGTTTTCAGAATCCGGATGATGATATGATTATCCCTATGCCGGGAGAGACCCCAGGTATTATCCAATCGAAAATCAATAGTGGAGGTGGAAGTGTACCGCCCCCGCCGATTGAAGATGCCCCTATGGACAATCCGTTTGGTGCACCGAGTGGACCATTGCCGTTCTGATAGTTGTATTTATTCTCTGAAAAACAGCATAGATACAAAAAAAAGCATTAACTTTGCAAGTCTTTTAAGAAAACAATAAAAATATCAAATATGAATATCTCGTATAATTGGCTGAAAGAATACGTTAACTTCGATTTGACTCCGGAAGAAGTATCAGCAGCGCTGACTTCAATCGGTTTGGAAACAGGTGGCGTAGAAGAAGTCCAAACTATTAAAGGTGGTCTGGAAGGTATCGTTATCGGCGAAGTGCTGACTTGCGAACCGCATCCAAATTCTGACCATATGCATGTAACCACTGTGAACTTGGGACAAGGTGAACCGGTACAGATTGTATGCGGTGCGCCAAATGTAGCTGCTGGACAAAAGGTTGTAGTTGCTACATTGGGTACTAAGCTTTATGATGGTGATGATTGCTTTACAATCAAGAAATCAAAGCTCCGTGGTGTAGAATCAAACGGTATGATTTGTGCAGAAGACGAAATCGGTATCGGTACTAGTCATGCTGGTATCATCGTACTTCCAGAAGATGCTGTACCTGGTACTCCTGCAAAGGATTACTACAACATCCAGAGCGAATATGTACTCGAAGTGGACATCACTCCGAACCGTGCGGATGCTTGTTCTCATTATGGTGTGGCACGTGACCTTTATGCATACCTTGTTCAGAATGGTTATAAGGCTGAATTAAAGCGTCCTTCTGTTGATGCTTTCCAAGTAGAAAACAATGAACTTAACATTGATGTTGAAGTCGAAAACGTGGAAGCTTGTCCTCGTTATGCCGGTGTAAGCATCAAGGGAGTAACCGTGAAGGAAAGTCCGGAATGGTTGCAGAACAAGTTGCGCTTGATAGGTTTGCGTCCTATCAACAACATCGTCGATATCACTAACTACATTCTCCATGCTTATGGTCAACCATTGCACTGCTTCGATGCTAACAAAATCAAGGGTGGTAAGATTGTTGTGAAGACTTGTGCAGAAGGTACCAAGTTTGTTACCCTCGATGAAGTAGAACGTAAACTTTCTGATAAGGACTTGATGATTTGCAATGCTGAAGAACCGATGTGTATCGCTGGTGTTTTCGGTGGCTTGGATTCAGGTACTACAGAATCAACAACTGATGTATTTATTGAAGCAGCATATTTCAATCCGACATCCGTACGTAAGACTGCACGCCGTCATGGTTTGAGCACAGACTCATCGTTCCGTTTCGAACGCGGTATCGATCCAAACGGTACATTATATGCGTTGAAGGAAGCTGCCTTGTTGGTGAAGGAATTGGCTGGTGGTACTATTGCTTCAGAAGTAAAAGACAATTATCCTAATCCGATTGCTGATTTCGAAGTAGAATTGACTTACAATAAGGTGAACTCTTTGATTGGTAAGGAAATTCCTGCAGAAACCGTGAAGAGCATTGTGTCCAGTCTTGAAATGAAGATTGTGAACGAAACCGAAGAAGGTCTCTCATTGTTGGTTCCTCCTTATCGTGTGGATGTACAACGCGATTGCGACGTGGTGGAAGATATCCTCCGTATCTACGGTTATAATAATGTGGAAATCCCGACTACCTTGAAGTCTAGTTTGACAACTAAGGGTGAAGTAGACAATTCACATAAGTTACAGAACATCATTTCAGAACAATTGGTGGGTTGTGGTTTCAATGAAATCTTGAACAATTCGTTGACTGCAGCAGGTTATTACGAAGGTTTGGAAACATTTGCTCCGGCTAATCTCGTACATTTGATGAACCCATTGAGCAACGATTTAAACGTGATGCGTCAGACTCTCTTGTTCGGTGGTCTCGAAAGCATCCAGCATAATGCCAACCGTAAGAATGCCGACTTGAAGTTCTTCGAATTCGGTAACACTTACTTCTTCAATGAAGAAAAGCGTAATGCAGAAAAGGCATTGTCACCATACAAGGAAGAATATCACTTGGCTTTGTGGGTAACCGGTAAGCGTGTAAGTAATTCATGGGCACATGCCGATGAAGCTTCTAACGTATACGAACTCAAGGCATATGTTCTTAATATCTTCGCACGTTTGGGATTGAACTATGGCACTGTGGTATTCGGTAACTTGACTAACGATGTATATGCAACTGCTATCAGCGTTCATACCCGTGGTGGTAAGCTTTTGGCTACTTTCGGTATTGTGAGCAAGAAGCTTCAGAAGAAGTTCGACATCGACAACGAAGTATACTATGCAGAAATCAATTGGAACGAATTGATGAAGGCTATCAAGACTTCGAAGGTGAACTTCAAGGAATTGACCAAGTTCCCGGCTGTGAAGCGCGACTTGGCTCTTTTGCTTGACAAGAAGGTTCAATTTGCAGAAATCGAAATGATTGCCTACGAAACCGAAAAGAAACTCTTGAAGGAAGTAGCTCTCTTCGATGTATATGAAGGCAAGAACCTTGAAGCAGGCAAGAAGAGTTATGCAGTAAGCTTCACTCTCCAGGATGAAAATGCTACATTGAATGACAAGCAGATTGACAAGATCATGCAAAAGTTGATTAATAACTTGCAGAACAAGTTGGATGCTAAATTAAGATAATAAGTATAACAAATTAAAATATTATTCCCATGGGAAGAGCATTTGAATATAGAAAAGCTGCTAAGCTGAAAAGATGGGGCCACATGGCCAAGACATTTACACGTTTGGGTAAACAAATCGCTATTGCTGTAAAGGCAGGTGGTCCGGATCCAGACACTAACTCAACACTTCGTGGTGTAATCGCTACTTGTAAGCGTGAAAACATGCCGAAAGACAACATCGAACGTGCTATTAAGAATGCACTCGGTAAGGATCAGAGCGATTACAAGGGCATGACATACGAAGGTTATGGTCCTCACGGTATCGCTATCTTCGTTGATACATTGACAGACAACACTACTCGTACTGTAGCCGACGTTCGTTCAATCTTCAACAAGTTCGGTGGTAACTTGGGTACTACTGGTTCATTGGCTTTCTTGTTTGATCACAAGTGTGTGTTCACTTTCAAGAAGAAAGATGGTATTGATATGGATGAATTGATTCTCGATTTGATCGACTACAACGTAGAAGATGAATACGATGAAGATCCAGAAGAAGGTACAATCACAATCTACGGTGATCCGAAGAGTTATGCAGCTATCCAGAAGCATTTGGAAGAAACTGGTTTCGAAGAAGTAGGTGGTGATTTCACTTACATTCCAAATGATACAAAGGATGTGACTCCTGAACAACGTGAAACAATCGACAAGATGATCGAACGTTTGGAAGAATTCGACGATGTTCAGACTGTTTATACTAACATGAAGCCAGCTGAAGAAGAATAATGGTAAAGAAACTCACTTACAAGACGCAAGGCACTTGTAGTAGTCACATCGAACTGGAAATAGAAGATGGAATCATTTCCGAAGTGTTTTTCTGGGGAGGATGTAACGGAAACCTTCAAGGTATCCGGGCATTGGTAAAGGGGATGAAGATAGAAGATGTCATCGAGAAGCTAGAAGGTATCCGATGTGGAAATCGACCTACTTCCTGTCCTGACCAACTTTGCAAGGCATTACGTCAAATACAAGAAGCATAAAAACAAAGAGGCTATCCGTCACGGATAGCCTCTTGTTCTTTTCGGGCAATCTCCATTGCCCTAGCTGTATTTGACTTTCGCAAGCTCATACAGGAATTAATCTTAATCTACTACATGAAAAACACATAATGTTAACACGCATAGATGTTGGATTGTTCATGATGCTTGCGATTATTTTTTGCAAATGGCCTTGAAATCGCAATAAGCACATTTCTCTTCGATTTCCGTTTGTACAAATGGAATATCCTTATTAAAGATCTCTTCCAATAGCTTTTGCAATTCTTCACGGAACTCTTCCTCATAGACGGAGAAATCTGTTACCGGTATTTCAGGTTTACGAGGTTCCCTCAAACAAATGACAGGTGAATAATCATCCGATGCTGCCCGGTGTATGTAGAGTAGGGAAGGTGCTATCTTTTGTGTTACTTTCCGACTCATGATGGCAGCATAGAGGAACGTTTGAAATGCATAATTGGACCGTTTCTTGTCCGGAACAAAAAGCGAAGATACATTGGCGGGTGTATCTGCCTTTCCTCCTGTCTTGTAATCGACGATTCGTAAGGTTCCTTCTTTACTGTCCAATCGGTCAATATATCCTCCGATAGTGGATTCAATAGGTCCTTCTGAAGTATGTATGGTAATCGCTTCGTGAACGGGTAACTCAGTTGCCTCTAATGTGAAAGGTGCATAGCGGAGGTCATGACCTAACAATTGTTTGATGTAGCGTATAATGACAGCCGAATTGATGAGTTGGATGCCATTGTATTCTGGTTTCACGTCTTCTCCTACATGGAAGAAAAGTTCCTTGAAAGCTTTGTCTACATAACTTTCTAATCGGATGTCATCTTTCAGCAAAGTTTCAATAGCCTCCTTATTAATGAGTTTTCCGTGTTGAGTCAAATCTTGATAGATATTTTCTGCCGTCCTGTGGAAGATATTACCAAAGGTAGCAGAGTCGATTTCTGCACTAACTTCTTCTGGAAGATCCAATCCTGCTATGTACTTGAAGTAGAATTTCAACTGGCAATCCAAATAGTTGTTGAGCGCAGATGGAGAGAACTTGGCTTTCTTGTTAAACTTCTTGTCATAAACCCGATGCATTTGTTCCATGACTATTGGAGTCTTGGGAATACAGATGCTTTTTCTATTTTGTGGAGATTGCCCTGCTTCCAATGTTTGACGAACGATAGAATGTTGCCATTCAATGAGGAATTGAAGCATGAATCGGCTCCATTCCCCACGGTTCAGTCCATCGGAACTATTATTGTACATGAGTGTTACCTTCTCGGCTCGTTGGAGCAAGCGATAGAAATAGTAAGCATAGACTGCTATCTTATGATCGATAGTGGTCATCCCAAAGGCTTTTCGCAAGTTATAAGGAATGAAGGAAGCATCTCCACCATTCTTGGGTAGTTGACCTTCGTTCACGGATAATAAAATAAGGTGACGGAAATCCAAGTTACGGGTTTCGAGAACACCCATGACTTGCATACCGATCGCTGGTTCGCCATGGAATGGAATATTGGTAGCGGTAAGTACCTTAACCAACAATCGGCGTAAAGTTTCCGGTTGAACATTCAAATCTCCTTCTTCTATTAAGGTATGGAAGCGGTTTACAGTGGTATATGCTTTGAACAAGGATTCCCGATAGAGTTGGTTGAAGGCTTCGTTACGTTCTTCAGCACTATTCTGTTGGTAAACTTGAGCAACTTGTTGCAAGGCTTCGGCCAAATAGGTAGTCAATGCTAAATTACCGTTCACCGGCGTAAAGAGATGTTCCAGGAATTCACCTCGTTGAAGTTCGGAAGGAAGTGGATAGAAACGGTTGTTCTCTGTCAATTCCTTTTCCAAAGCTTCAGCTTCAGTGGTTTGTTGCCGTGTATAAGGATGTTTCAATACAGCTATGACTTCTTGAAAAGTGAAACGACCAGTCTTCGGCTGATAGCCTTGTATCTGTAAATCCAATAAAGAACTCAAATAGCTGAATACCGGTGTTTGCGATAGCGGAAATCCCATGGTTATGTTGACATGCTTCACTTCTTGTGGCAAGGAGTGAAGTACGGGCTGCAATAAGTTTTCGTTGCATAACACTACAGCAGTTTCTTTTTCTGGTTCCGTCAAGTTCTCACGAATCCATTGAGGAAGATATCGAGCTTGTGCATTCTCTGTTGGAGAGGCGATGTATCTGATCTCCTTCGATGAATCCAAATTCTTGAACATTGTTACTGGTAGTGGAGAAGGGAAGTCCTTCAGGTTCCGTTTTATGAATTCACCTGCTTCATGATGCTTGGCATTCAAGTAGAACTCATCGTAATCCCAATAGAATATGGCTTTGCCTGCATCTTGCAATTTTTTAAAGAGAGTATGTTCTACTTTATTTAATACATTGAATCCGATAAAAGCATAAGTTTCGTAGGGTAAGGCATCGGTATTCAGTGTTTCGATGACTTCCCGATAGAGCATTCCTTCATAAGCGATGTTTTGTGCATCAAGAACCTTTCTGAAATTGGTATAGATGTTGCCTAATACATCCCAAAGTGAGATGAATTTTTCTTTCAAAGCCGTTCGTTTCTCTATCGAGAAGTTACGGAAGAATTGTTGGATGGCGGCTTCTTGTTCCTTATCCATGAACGTATAGTCGTTCATCAAAGCATGGAGATCCTGTAGGTTGGCAAACAGTTTGTCAGTATCGGCCAAATTCTTGTCTGCATCGTCGAAGTCGCTTAATAGCAATTCACCCCAGAAGTAGAAATCATCCAATGTTTCCTTACTCTGGGTAGCGGACTGGAAGACTTTGTAGAGTTCGCATACCAACTTTACCGGGTCACCCACTTCACGTTTGGAAAGGCTTCGGAACAATTCACTGATACTGATGGCAGCAGGAGACCATAAGGGCTTGTCGGATAGTTGTGCCAAGTATTCATTGAAGAACAATCCCGCACGCTTGTTGGGGAATACCAATGCGGTTCGTGCCAATTGACCTTCCTTGCGGCTATAGAGGTCAGCCGCTACCTGTTTCAAGAAACTTTCCATATCGTTTATTTGATTTCTTCTATTTCGTTATTAAATACATACCACAAATACCCTTTTACATCGGAATATCCCATTTGAATAAGCAGGTCCATGTATTCCTTTACTTGATAGGTATATTCCCGACGGGGCTTACCGAATTTAAAGTCGACTACAACCACTTTTCCGTCTTTCATCATCACACGGTCTGGGCGACGCGTTTGTAATGTTCCGTTTTCACGATAAAGAATCGCACATTCATTGTATAATTCCCAAGCTCCAGAGAACCATTCTTTCACCATCGGGTGATTCAATGCCCATTGGGTAAGTTTACGGATTTGACTTTCTTGCTCATTGGAACCGATAATGCCTTCCATACGCAATTTGTTGATTGCTTGGTCTATGTCTTCATGTGTACGGATACAAGAGAACAGACCATGAAGCAACTGACCTTGGCGAATGTACTTGTCCGTGTCCGTTTCTTCTCCATTGATGAAATCGGCTGATCGGTTGGATTGTTTGAACTCAATGTGAGTTTCTTGACTTTCCAGATGGATAGGTAGTCCTTCGGGCTTTACCAATAATCGGTTGGTAACAATCTTTTCTTCTTTCGATTCAGAAGGACATACTTCTCCTAAAACATAACTGTCTTCCAATGCTTGGCAAGAAGTTTGTAGGACAGCTATCGATAGTAACTCAGATACACTATTCGTTAATCCTTCTTTGCACCAAACGATGAGGTTACATTTTGGACGAGTAAATGCCACATATAACAAATTTAGATTGTCCACCCAAAGCTGAAGCTTTTCTTTCAAGTAATCGTCGTGATAGATCGATTCATTCATGGAGGTCCCATAATTGATTGGCAACAAGTCAAGGTCATTGAACGGAGATTCTTGAGGACTACACCATATATATGATGCCCGTTCGTTTTCCAACTTCCAATCACAGAAGGGGAGAAGTACCGTGTGGAATTCCAATCCTTTCGACTTATGGATAGATAAGATTCGTATCCCCTCTATTTCTCCCGAAGGAATCGACTTGAAACATAATTTTTCTTCCCAATACTTCAAGAAAGCAGTGAGCTCGGATGAATTATTTTGTAGATATTCATTCACTGCATCGTAGAAGGCAAACAAGTAAGCATCTTGTTCTTTTATCTTCGATAGTTCAAAGAGTGCAAAGAGTTTTTCCAACAATTCGAAGAGTGGAACCAGACGAAGTTCTTCGTATTGTTCAAGGAAGTCGTAAGGCAGATAACTATCCGTATCTCCCAGTAAAATGGAATTCAGATCAATTTCGTTTTGCAAGACTTCATTTTGATAGGCAATAGCCAGTTGCGCTTTAGCAATTGTATTCTTGGGTTCTACCAAGCAACGCAAGGCATCCATAAGCATACAGATAGCTAAAGAAGCATCCAATCGGAAAGCTTCATCCGATACTATCCGATAAGAAGTATGCTTGTCGAAATAATCAGCTACTATTGGGATTACATTGTTCTTACGTACCAAGATAGCGATGTCATTCAACTTTACACCTTGTTGGAGTAAATCATCGACCTCTTCAGTAAGGTGCTGTAAGGTATCTTCTTGATAATTGATATCCTCCTTCTTCGGCAAGAACGTGAGTTTAACCGACCCCTTCTCAGGTGTTTTGCATATCTCTTGACATACATCCTGATAGGCATCTAACAATTCTTGACAATCTTCACCTTGTTCCTGATGATGCATTCCATTCAGCACCTTGCATGCTGCAGGGAATATTTCATTATTGAACCGGACGATGTTCGCTTCACTTCGGCGATTGGTTGTCAGTGTCTCTACTCGGATAGGGAAGGCACCGATATGGTCCTTCAATCCATTCAAGATTCCCCAATCTCCACTTCGCCAACGATAAATGGATTGCTTCACATCCCCTACAATCAAACTGTCCGCTCCTTGTGAAAGACCCTCCAACAAGAGAAGTTTGAAGTTGCTCCATTGCATGCGGGAAGTATCCTGAAACTCATCTATCATTACATTACGGATGCTCGTTCCTATCTTTTCGAATACAAAGGAAGGATCACCTTCGCGTACAATGTTATGTAGCAAAGCATTAGTATCTGCCAAAAGAAAACGGTTGTTGTCATGATTCAACTTACGTACTTCCTCGTCAATGTTGGCAAGCAGACGGATATTGTTTACATGACGTAAAGAGAGCTGGCACGAGTTGATGATGCGATTGTTCTTGGCACGGAATTCTTCAGCAGTCTGCAAGAGGGGAATCAATTCACTTTCTGCCAGTTCCACTACAGTTGCTCGATTGGGACTTGTCTTGGTAGCCCAATGTTCGGCACTCTCCAAATGCTTTTCTACGGTAGCATTGCGGATATCGTCACCCGTTTCTCCACGTAAAAGCTTACCGAAATAACTGGCGATACCGGTCTTCTTGCGATTCAGATCATCTACACATAACCCGTGTTGTTCCAATAATCCGAAGAATTGGTCACCGAATCCTTTCAATTGTTCCAAAGCTTCTTCTTCCAAAGCCTTCAACATTTGGCGATAATGCTTGATGCAATCCTTATCCTGCAAAGTTCTACGGAGAGCTTCTCCTTTTTCAATGTATTCCTCGTTGAAGATGTTGCGACCGAAATCCTTGATTTCATTGGCCACTTTCCATTGTTTATCATCGCGGATGCGTTCTTCGATATAGTCGAGCAACCAATAGAGTACAGGAGAATTCCGATCCAACTTCTCAATCATCGAATCTACGGCTTCGCTTAGTGCGGTCGTATTATCCAGTTCGATGTTCAGATTGGCACCTAGTTCTAGTTCACGGGCTAAGTTTCGCATAACCGACTGGAAGAATGAGTCAATGGTCTCTACTCGAAAACGGCTATAATCATGAATCATCAGGGTAAGTGCTTTACCACAAGCTTTCCGCACTTCCTCATCGGTCATGTTCAGTTCCTTCGTGATTTTTGAAAGGTATGGAGTCGAGTCCTTGTCGTTTGTCCAGATGCCATAGAGTTGCCCCAAGATGCGTTCTTTCATTTCGGTAGTAGCCTTATTAGTAAAGGTCACCGCCAGGATGCTCCGATAAGCATGCGGATTCTTGATAAGTAGTTTGATGTATTCCACTGCTAAGGTAAAGGTTTTACCTGAGCCGGCAGATGCTTTATATACGAGAAGTTCATTCATAAAAAAGAAGCTTTGCATTTACCTACAAAGGTAATACAAAGCTTCTGATTATGCTATTAATTCGATTAATTAATAAAATAACTGTTCAGGCTTGATTGGAGTGAACTTTTCAGCATCTGCCTTGCGGATATTGATTGAAGCATCATCCCAAGCTGAAGGCCAACCACCGATGATGTGGCTACAGAATACCACCTTCAATTCATGCAAACCCTTGGCCAAAGCCATAGAAGCATCCTTGCGAGAATAACGCTTCACTTCGCCACCATTGTCAATCAACAACTTGCCATCAATCCATACTTCATCGTTGTTAGATGAGAAGTAGTAAACACCGTCTTCCGGAATTTCTACATAACCGGTTGCGATAGCACTATAATATTTCACACCACGCATGTTTTCCCAGGTCGGTTCTTGACTACGGATATCACGAAGCTTTTCGATTGTCAATTCCTTCCAATCAGTTGCCTTTGCCAATTCAGCTGAGTTCAAGTAATAACCATAAGTCATCTTCATGTTCAAACCATTCTTCTTTTCTGCTACTTCCTTAGCTGGAGACAAAGCTTGCTTTTCTACAGTGATTGTACGTGTTGGGCTCATCTTACCAGAAGGCAATACTGAACGGATTTTCAAGGTAGTCGATTCAGTGAACTTCAACGGTTCTGTATATTTAGCTGAAGCAGGAGTCGGTTCGGAACCATCAAGTGTATAAACCACATCGATTGGACGAGAAGTCTTGAATGGAATAGTTACTTCGTCTACGAATGCAACGAAATTACAAGAACCGTTAGGTTGTTCCGGTTGCGGAATGTGATAGTTTACACCCACACCGTCCAAACGAACGTATGCATTGTTCATGCGGCGTTCGAAATCCTTGTAATTCTTCTTGTCCAATTGAGTCCATGCGATTTCAGCCAAAGCCAATGCACGTGGGTAAGTACGGTATTCGCGCAAATCGTTGGTGTACATATATTCTGACCAAGTATTAGCCTGTACACCGAGGATGTGATGAGCTTTGCCCATGGCCACCAATGTGTCAGGAACAGGGTTATAGCTATAAGTCTTTTCCAATGTAGTATAACCGCCGATAGCTACCGGTTCAAGTTTCGAGTCACCTTGATAAGCATCGATGTACATACCATTTCCACCAGGAGTCATGATGACGTCGTGCGATTGGAGAGCCGATGCGATACCACCTTCTTCACCACGCCAAGACATTACAGTAGCGTTAGGACTCAAACCACCTTCGAGGATTTCATCCCAACCGATAATCTTCTTACCATACTTTGCCAACATTTCTTCCATGCGACCGATTACGTAGCTCTGAAGACGTTCTTCCGGAGTGTGACCGTCCTTAGCCTTCAAACCAAGCTTCTTGATGAGTGCCTGACAATCCGGACACTTCTTCCAACTTTCCTTCGGACATTCGTCACCACCAATGTGATAGTATTCGCTTGGGAAGATTTCCACCATTTCCTTCACTACGTCTTCCAAGAAACCGAACATGTCGCCCTTACCCGGACACATTACCAAGTCTTCAACACCCCAAATGATACGTGGAGTCACGTCTTCACCGGTACAAGAGAGATGAGGGTAAGCAGCAATAGCAGCCAATTCGTGACCCGGAGTTTCGAGTTCAGGGATAACAGTGATGAAACGTTCAGCAGCATAAGCTACTACTTCTTTCATTTCTTCTTGAGTATAGAAACCACCATGAGTAGTACCTTCGCCTTCTGTACGAACAGCACCTACTTCAGTCAATTTCGGGTACTTCTTGATTTCCATTCTCCAGCCTTGGTCTTCAGTCAAGTGCCAGTGGAAGGTGTTGATCTTCATCATGGCCATAACATCGATTTGGCGCTTCACTTCTTCTACAGTCATGAAATGACGGCAAGGGTCACACATCAAACCACGGTAGTTGAAACGTGGAGCATCTTCGATTGTTACGCAAGGAAGTGTCCAGTCAGTCTTTACTACGCTCTTGCTTTCGATTTCAGCAGGGAGGAGTTGGAGTACGGTCTGCATACCATAGAAAGCACCAGCTGGAGCCTTGGCAGTGATTTCGATACCGCTAGGAGTTACCACGAGCTTATAACCTTCTGCATGCATTTCGAGAGCAGGGTCAATGTTCAAAACGATGTTACCTTCTGTTTCGCTGATTGCAAGTTCAAATCCTGTGGATGTCTTCAACTTGTTCACAAAGAATTCAGCTACGCCCTTTGCTTCCGGAGTGGCAGCCTTGAAAGTAGCGCTTGAAGTCAATTCGAACTTACCTTCCTGTTGTTGGAGAGATACCGGTGTCGGAATCAAGTTGATACCTTGATTATACACCTTGTCAGAAGCGGATTCTGTTCCGCACGATGTTATAAAGCCCATAGCAAGGGCCATACACACCAATTTAAAAACTTTCTTCATGTAGGTTATAATAATAGATTAATTTCGATTTGGGGGCTAAGGTACGATAAAAAACTGGGAGTACAAAGCACAACCTTTTAATTTTATATAACGATGTACGGGCATGCGCGGAAAGATGATACGTCTTACCACGATAAGACGTATGGTCTTTCTGTGTATGCCCGTATACGATGAAAAAAACAGCTGTATTTACTTGTTAATATAAAAAAACTACGTATATTTGCAACGCAATAAAACAATGGGGCATTAGCTCATCTGGCTAGAGCGTTAGACTGGCAGTCTAAAGGTGACGAGTTCGAGTCTCGTATGCTCCACATCTATAAAAAGTTAAGGCTATGCAAAAGATTCTTTCTTATGTATAGCCTTTTTTGTTTTTTTCTCTATCTTTGTGCAAGAGATTTAATCGGATAGACTATGTTGATATATAATACGACCTATCAAGTTGATATGGCTGATGCCAGAAACTTTGTAATTTGGCTGAGTGAATGTTACATTCCTGAAGTAGAGAAAAATGGAAAACTAAACCGTCCCAGACTGACTCAAATCCTGAGTCATCAAGAAGCCGACAGTGAATGTTTTTCGTTGCAATGGGAGGTAGAAGATACAGCTACCTTGCATCGTTGGCACACCGAACAAGGCATGTCGCTGAATGAAGAGATGATGAAGGTGTTCAAGGATAAGGTGGTGGGATTCCCTACATTGATGGAGGTCATCAAGTGAGCAGACTAATTAAGGATAAAGTTATTCTTGGCATTGACCCAGGGACGAACTTAATGGGGTATGGAGTACTCCATATAGTAGACTCAAAGCCGGAAGTGGTATCATTGGGTGTAATCGACTTGCGGAAATATGCCAATCACTATTTGAAGTTGGCTCACATTCATGAACGGGTGAGTGGCATTATCCAGTCATACTTGCCGGATGAGCTGGCTATCGAAGCGCCTTTCTTCGGTAAGAATGTACAATCCATGCTGAAGTTGGGACGTGCCCAAGGGGTGGCTATGGCAGCAGCACTGGAAAGGGATATTCCCATTACGGAGTATGCTCCTTTAAAAATAAAAATGGCGATAACGGGGAATGGACAGGCGAGCAAGGAACAGGTGGCAGACATGTTGAAACGTATGCTGAAACTGAATGATGAAATGACAGGACCGTTTTTGGATGCTACAGATGCATTGGCTGCTGCTTATTGTCATTATTTACAATTGGATCGTCCGGTGACGACCAAGGCCTATTCCAGTTGGAAGGATTTTATCGCTAAAAACCCTGGAAAAGTGGTGAAGTAATTTTTTTGTAATTAAATAGTTTAGTAAAATGAATGTAAAAGGTTTGATTTTGGCAGGGATTGTTTCTACGACAATCAGTTGTCAATCGGTGAAGAAGGACATTGTCTCTTTCGACGATTATCCTGTTCGGGAAGGTAAACTGACCGAAATGGATTATTCTCCGGCAGAGACCAAGTTCTCGTTATGGTCACCGGTAGCAGAAGAGGTTAAGGTTTTATTGTATGATTCGGGACATGAAGGCTCTGCCTACAAGACTCTCCCGATGGAAAAGGGAATTGACGGTACTTGGAAGATAGCGGTTCAGGAAGACCTCAATGGTAAATTCTATACTTTTAATGTAAAAGTAGACGGAAAGTGGTTGGGCGATACTCCGGGCATCATGGCAAAGGCTGTGGGTGTGAACGGAAAACGTGCTGCTGTTCTCGATCTTGACACTACTGATCCGGAAGGTTGGGAAAACGATGTACGCCCAGCTTTGAATAACTTTGCAGATATCGTGGTGTATGAAATGCATCATCGTGATTTCTCAATTGACTCAATTTCAGGTATAACCAATAAAGGTAAGTTCTTGGCTTTGACCGAAGAAGGTACCAAGAGCTCATTAGGTGAAAAGACCGGTATCGATCACTTGAAGGAATTGGGTGTAAACCATGTACATATCTTGCCTTCCTACGACTATGCATCGGTAGACGAAAGCAAGCTTGAAAACAATCAATATAACTGGGGATATGATCCAGTGAACTACAATGTACCTGATGGTTCTTATTCAACCGATCCATATAATCCGGCTGTACGTATCAAGGAATTCAAGCAAATGGTTCAGGCACTTCACAAGGCTGGCATCCGTGTGGTACTCGACGTGGTGTATAACCATACATTCGATATTGTAAACAGTAACTTCGAAAAGACAGTTCCGGGTTATTTCTATCGCTTTAATTCAGAAGGTAAGTATGCAGATGCATCGGGTTGTGGTAATGAAACAGCCAGTGACCGTGCTATGATGCGTAAGTACATGATTGAATCGGTACTTCACTGGGTAAACGAATATCACATTGATGGTTTCCGTTTCGACTTGATGGGTATTCATGACATCGAAACCATGAATGAAATCCGTGCAGAGTTAAACAAGATTGATCCGACTATTTTCGTTTATGGGGAAGGTTGGGCAGCAGGTGCTCCTCAGATGCCACAAGAAGAATTGGCTATGAAGGCAAATGCTTATAAGATGCCGGGTATTGCCGTATTCTCGGACGAAATGCGTGATGCGCTTCGTGGTCCGTTCAATGATGACAAGAAGGGTGCTTTCTTGAATGGCTTGCCAGGAAATGAAATGAGTATCATGTATGGTTTGGTGGGTTGTATTCCTCATCCACAAATCATCAATGATTCGGTGAATTATAGCAAGGAAGCTTGGGCTGCGCAACCTACACAAATGATCAGCTATGTAAGTTGTCATGACGATATGTGTTTGGCAGACCGCATCAAGTCTACTCAACCGGATGCTAGTATCGAAGAACGTATTGCTTTGCATAAATTGGCTGAAACCTTCGTGTTTACATCACAAGGTGTTCCTTTCATCTTTACGGGTGATGAAGTGATGCGTGACAAGAAGGGGGTACACAATTCTTACAATAGTCCGGATAGCATCAATACCATTGACTGGAAGCAAAAGACCACTTATCGTGAAGTGTTCGACTATATCAAGGACTTGATTGCTATGCGCAAGGCTCATCCGGCATTCCGTATGGGGGATGCGGAAATGGTTCGTAAGCACATGGAATTCTTGCCGGTAGAAGGCACTAACTTAATAGCTTTCATCTTGAAAGACCGTGCCAATGGTGATTCATGGAACAACATTGTAGTTGCTTTCAATAGTCGTAAGGAACCTGCTAAATTGAATGTACCAAAGGGTAGCTATACCATTGTCTGCAAGGATGGTAAGATTAACCCGAAGGGCATAGGCCGAGTGAATGGTACAGAAGTAATTGTACCGGCTCAATCGGCTTTGATCATGCATCAATAAAATTTAGAATTTATATCCTAAGTTGATATAAAAACCTACTTTATCGGAATGGTTAGTATAGTTCAACGTGGCTTCCAATGGCCCGAACATACTATCCATTCCGTATGTTATGGCACAGCCGAACATGTTTTCTTCCCTCAATATATTCTTGATTTTGTGACTGCTCAACGCATAATTACCCGTAAAAGTAAGGTAATGGATATTCCCGATACGTTGACGCAATTTCAAAGCTCCTATTAATAACGAATTATCCATGAGTTCCACTTGGGTAGTTCCAGCAAAAGGTAATTGTTCAGGTAAATAACGTTCCATGATATCACCGCCCATGAAGTTCATCTTCGAGAATGGAATGTTTTTCCCGAAAATCAATCGTCCATGTACAGCAGGCAATATAGAGAAACGATTGGTAATTGGAACGACTCCTTCGAACGACCCGGATACAATCGAGAAAGGAGTATCGTCCTTATATTCCAAGAAGTTATCTGTATTCAACGAATAAGAACCATGAAATTTCACTCCATTGGAAGGGAAATAGGCATTGTCGTATGTTTCATAATGCAGATTGGCGAAATAACTGTAAAAATGTTCTCTGTTCACTTCGAAACCTTGGTTTCCTACTTGGTGGAGGAAACGACCATAATCATACAATTCATACTTCATACCCAAGCCGAATCGGAAATTACGAAGCCATACATTCGAATAGGAGATTTCTCCAGTATGATAATCGGAGGTGGTTGTAAACGAACGTTTGCCCAATCGGTGATAGTCGATGTCATTGTACATGTATCGATAATTCAAACTTAAGGTAGTAAGTGGAGAAGGTTCAATACCATAGCTCAATTGAACGCCATATCTCTTACCCAAACGAACGGTGGCGGATACATAAGAGGGGAGTTTGGTCGGAAGTGTTGTGCGTGCATTAAGCAACAAAGAAGCAATTTCTTCGGAATCAAAACGTACACCAATGTTGATACGACTCTCATTTTTCTTGTTGAGGGTATAGATGAGATCGTATTCTCCGTGCTCATTTTGAAGAAGTTGGTAGCTCACATCCGAGTAGTTGGTATTAGCCAAAATAATGGTTGTGGCCTCCTTGATTCGTTGGACACTATTAAAAGAATTTTCTTCTAGGTCACAACGTTTCATTACCCAACGGGTGTCCTTTTCGTCCAGTCCTTTGAAGTAAATATTCTTAATCATGATCCATTCTACCGGATCGTAGGTAATCTTACGTTTCGGTTGATAATCTTCTGAAAGTCCAATTTCTTTCTTTAACTTCATTAATGCATCTTTTTGGCTCTTGGCTGCAACCAAGCCACGGTGAATGAGAGAGTCTACAGCTGTTTTACTAAAACTAGCAGCTGAATACCCTTTTACATTTACTTTTATGTAAACATCCGTTTCCTTCACATTCTTTACATAGTTGTCCTGACCCATTAGATCGATGAGTTGCCCAAGGATTTCACCGGCATTTTCCAACTCGCTGGCAGGACGCAATTTACTCTGCACATCTACTCCGATGATGACATCTGCTCCCATTTGCTTGGCTACATTCACTGGATAATTGTTGATTACCCCACCATCTACCAAAACCATGCTGTCCAAACGTACGGGAGTGAATACTCCAGGAATAGCCATACTGGCACGCATGGCAGTAGAAAGTACGCCACTATGAAAATTGTATTCTTTTCCATTGACAATGTTTTCCGATACACATGCGAAAGGGATAGGAAGTTTGTTGAAGTTGATTGAATCGTGGTACCCCAAGGTAAGCTCGCTAAACAAGTTACCGATGTTTTGTCCTTTGATTAGTCCACCTGTTACATCTTGAATTGCTTTCTTGCTGAAAGGTACAGAGATGACATACTTTTCATCCACTTCTCTTTCAGCCATGTTCTTTTCACTTCTTGATATTCGGTCACTCAATAAATAGGACCAGTCTTGTTTCCTTACCATGGTATCCATTTGTTCAGGAGTATAACCAATGGCATAGAGTCCACCGATGATAGACCCCATGCTAGTACCCACCACATAATCAATTGGAATACCGGCTTCTTCAATTATTTTTAGGGCACCGATGTGCGCCATGCCTTTTGCACCCCCTCCACTTAATACTAGTCCCACTTTCTTGCGTGGTATATCGGAATGGGCAGAAGTAGAATGGATGCTCCAAAAGAGTATTGCTGTTATAAAAAGGAAAAGTCGCTTCATGTTTGCTTTGTTTAGTTTTTACAAAGATGAGTTATTTTTTCATTTAAAACAAGAAAATCAGTCAACGGATGTTAGCTATTTAAGCTGTTTTTTTATACTAAAAGACTTTTTTATTACCTTTGTCTCCGTCTAATCTGAAAAATGAAATATGCAACCCATTATTGAAATAACCAAAGGCATTACCCGTCATCCTTCCTACCGAATGAAAGAGCCGGTAGATTTTGATCTGTTGGAAGGGGAGCACATTGCCTTGGTGGGTCCCAATGCAGGAGGAAAAAGTCGATTGGTAGATATACTGACTGGACGTTGGCCTTTATTGATGAATGAGGTAAAGTATCATTTTCCTTCCTCAACTTCCGGTTTGGTATGTGACCACATCAAATACATTACTTTCCGTGATTCGTATGGCGATTCTGACGGAGGTTATTATTATCAGCAACGTTGGAATTCTCAGGATAAGGAAATAACTCCTTTGGTAAGCGAACTTCTCCCCAAAACAGATGACGTAGAATGGATGAAGACACTTTATGACTTGTTTGGTATCGAGGAGATGCTTGACAAGTATATCGTATTGCTTTCCAGTGGTGAACTTCGTAAATTCCAATTGACCAAGGCTTTGCTAGGAAGGCCCAGTTTACTGATATTGGACAATCCATTCATTGGATTGGATGCCAAGACCAGAGACCTCTTGAAGGAGCTATTGCAACAACTGATTGATAAGACACATCTGCAAGTAATCTTGCTTCTCTCCCGAATCGATGAAATACCTTCGTTCATAACTCATGTAATACCGGTGGTAGATTGTGTCTGTGGGGAGAAAATCGCTAGGGAAGAATATGTCCAACAAGAGAATAAGAATGTTTCATGCACTTTTGAAAGATGTTCTTTACCTAATCCAATCTATCAAGAGGAAGTATCCGAAGAAATCATTCAACTAAACAAAGTTAGTATCCGATACGATGATCGCATTATATTGAAAGATTTGGATTGGACAGTAATGCGTGGAGAGAAATGGGCATTAACCGGAGACAATGGTTCGGGGAAGTCTACTTTGCTCAGCTTGGTATGTGCAGACAATCCACAAAGTTATGCATGTGATATCTCGTTGTTTGGAAGAAAGCGGGGATCAGGTGAAAGTATCTGGGAAATCAAGAAACACATTGGTTATGTCAGCCCGGAAATTCATCGGGCCTATCTGAAGAATTTACCGGCTATTGATATTGTAGCAAGTGGATTGCACGACTCAGTAGGCCTGTATGTGCGCCCTCGGGTGGAAGAAAAATGTGTCTGCGAACAATGGATGCAAGTATTTGGTATCGAAGAATTGAAAGACCGGAATTTCCTTCAACTTTCCAGTGGTGAACAACGTTTGGTTTTATTGGCCCGTGCATTTGTGAAGAATCCCGATTTGTTGATTCTGGACGAACCGCTTCATGGACTCGATGAAAAGAATCGTCAATTGGTAAAGAACATCATCGAAGCATATTGTCAACAACCCAATAAGACAATGATTATGGTGTCGCATTATCAGGATGAATTCCCGACGTGCATGACTCATTCTCTTCATTTGAAAAGAAATTAATAACTATAAAAACACATTGATTATGTTGTTACAACTTCTATTTGTATTGGTTGCCATTATCATCGGTGCCCGTTTGGGAGGAATTGGTCTCGGTGTAATGGGTGGCGTTGGACTTGCCATACTGACCTTTGTATTCGGGCTTCAGCCTACTACACCTCCCATTGATGTCATGCTCATGATTGCCGCTGTCATTTCCGCAGCATCGTGTATGCAAGCAGCTGGTGGTCTGGATTACATGGTAAAGATTGCTGAACGCTTGTTGCGTAAGAATCCTTCGCATGTAACTATCCTGGCTCCGTTGGTTACTTATTTCTTTACTTTCTTGGCTGGTACCGGACACGTGGCCTATTCTGTACTTCCGGTGATTGCCGAAGTTGCAACAGAAACCAAAATTCGTCCGGAAAGACCATTGGGTATTGCGGTTATTGCATCTCAGCAAGGGATTACAGCCAGTCCGATTTCTGCAGCTACGGTAGCACTTTTGGGCTTGTTGGCAGGTTATGACATTACCCTTTTCGATATCTTGAAGATTTGTGTACCTGCAACCTTGATAGGCGTATTGGTCGGTGCTTTCTTCTCTATGAAGGTAGGTAAAGAATTGGTAGACGATCCGGAATATCAACGTCGACTTCAAAATGGTATGTTGAATGACAAACATGTCGAATTGAAGGATGTGCAGAATAAGTTCAAGGCTCAACTTTCGGTAGGTTTATTCCTTGCTGCAACATTCTTGATTGTTTTGTTCGGTTCCATTCCTAGTCTACGTCCTTCTTTCGATGGTGTTGCTCTTGGTATGCCTTCTTTGATTGAAATCTTGATGCTTACTGCAGCTGCTTTGATTCTTATCTTGACTAAGACCGATGGTATCAAGGCTACCCAAGGAAGTATTTTCCCAGCCGGTATGCAAGCTGTTATTGCTATCTTTGGTATTGCTTGGATGGGAGATACCTTCATTAACGGTAACATTACTCAGTTAACTGCCTCTATTGAAGGAATTGTTACCGAAATGCCATGGTTGTTCGGTTTGGCATTGTTCGTGATGTCTATTCTTCTTTATAGCCAAGCAGCAACGGTTCGTGCCATTGTTCCATTGGGTATCGCTTTAGGAATGTCTCCGATGATGCTTATTGCTCTTTTCCCGGCAGTAAACGGATACTTCTTCATCCCAAACTATCCAACTGTCGTTGCAGCAATCAACTTTGACAGAACAGGTACTACCGGTATTGGCAAGTATATCTTGAACCACTCGTTCATGATGCCTGGTTTGGTAGCAACGGTTGTTTCACTGGTAGCGGGATTGTTGTTGATTCAGTTATTCTAAAACATAAATAAAGGCGATTCATTTGAATCGCCTTTTCTATTATTTCTTCTTTCCGTAAATCTTATTGATGATGAGTGCTATCGCTCCGTCACCCGTTACGTTGCATGCTGTACCGAAACTGTCCATGGCAATGTAGAGGGCGATCATCAAAGCTTGTTCACTTTCTCCGAAACCAAGCATTGACTGGAGAATACCTAGACATGCCATAATCGCTCCACCCGGAACACCTGGTGCTGCTACCATGGTAATACCCAACATGAAGATGAAACCGGCAAACATCGGGAAATCGAATGGCATACCTTGCATAATCATCAAAGCCAATGCACAGGCTACAATCTTCAAGGTACTACCCGAAAGATGGATGGTTGCACAGAGTGGAATTACAAAGCCGGCAATGTCTTCATTGACTCCATTCTTGATGGTTTGCTTCAAGGTTACTGGAATGGTAGCTGCTGATGATTGGGTACCCAATGCCGTAAAATAAGCCGGAAGCATACGAAGCAATGCCTTGAAAGGATTAATGTGAGCGAACAAAGAAGCCACTACATATTGGAAGATCAATAACAGGATGTGTATAGCAAAGATAACACCGATAATCTTAATGAATACAGTCAATACACCCATTACCTGTCCGGAGTGAGTCATGTTGAGGAAGATACCGAAGATATAGATAGGCAATAAAGGAAGAATCACTGCCTGGATGGTCTTCACAATGATTTCCTTGAAATCGTTGAATGCATTCTTCAAGGTAGTGCCATTCAAATATGCCAAGCCAATACCAATCGTAAATGCCATAATGAGCGAAGTCATCACTTCCATGGCTGGTGGAATGGATACCGTAAAGAACGGAACAACATTGTGTGCTTCACTAATCTGTTCAATAGATGCTCCTGGTGTAATCATGTCAGGAAAGAAGGTTACCCCTGTAAAAAAGGAGAGGAATCCGGATAAGAGAGTTGCCGTATATGCTACTAAGGTAGTTACAACTAACATACGTCCGGCCTGTGAACCGATGTCAGCAATGGCTGGTGTAACTAATCCGACAATAATCAAAGGAATAATGAATCCCAGGAATTCACTGAAAATGCCATTGAACGTTACGAAAATGCGGACAACCACTTCCGGAAGGAAATTCCCGAACAGGATACCCAATGCAATGGCAATAATAATTCGGCCTAAGAGACCAATTCTAATGTTTTTCATAAGATTGTTTCGTTTATTATTTTTGCAAATATAGTGAAAACCCTTTAATTTTACACTCAACTTGTAACTTTAATGAAATGCACTATGGATAGAAGACAAATGTTGAAGGTAACAGGAGCTACATTGGCAGGCTCTTCCTTGTTCGGTGTACCCGCATGGGGTGAAGAATTGATACCTGAAACTCAGCATACGAAAAAGGCATTGATCATTGGCGCACATCCGGATGACCCTGAAACCGGTTGTGGAGGAACCATGATTCTGTTAAAGCAAGCCGGCTATGAAGTGGTATCGGTGTATATGACGAAAGGTGAAGGAGGGATCGTCGGAAAAACTCCTGATGAAGCAGCAGCTATCCGTGTAAAGGAAGGGGAGAAGGCATCGGCTGTTTTGGGAGCACGCCCTATCTTCATGACTCAAATTGATGGAAATACGGAAATCAACAAAGCACGATATGTAGAGATGCGTGAGCTGATTGCAGCAGAGAAGCCTGATGTGGTATTTACTCATTGGCCTATCGATTCACATCCTGATCATCGGGTATGTTCATTATTGGTATACGATGCTTGGCGCCGATTGGGTTATAACTTTGAACTCTATTATTTTGAGGTCATGAGCGGAACGCAGACTCAACTCTTTCAACCGACCGATTATGTCGATATAACCAAGGTAGCCGACCAAAAACGTGAAGCCTGTTTTTGTCACGTAAGTCAAGACATGAAACCTTTGTATGAAGAATGGCACGACGGAATGGAACGCTTCCGAGGATTGGAATTCCGATGCAAGTATGCCGAAGCATTCATTCATTTGCGTAGAAACAACAACGACCTGTTCTAGAACAGGTCGATAATGGAGCCGAAAATGGGACTCGAACCCACGACTTGCTCATTACGAATGAGCTACTCTACCAACTGAGTTATTTCGGCAATATTATTGAAAAGTGATGCAAATATAGAACGATTTTCTGAAAGGTGAAACAAAAAACGGAGAATTTTGGTTCTCCGTTGTCTTGCCTTATGCCAATGGAATGATTTTGAAGCGCATGCGGAAAATGCCTTCCTTATAGTCGTGGCTGATAATCTTGAAGGTACCCACTTCGGAAGTGTTTTCTACATGAAGCCCGATGCAGAGACATTCATCGTAGTCGCCTACATGAACCACTCGCACGGTATCCGATGCTCCTTCCGGAAGACGTTTCATGTCGAAGCGACCCATGGCTTCTTCTTGTGAAATAAACTCCATGCTTACAGGGAGATTCTTTCTCAACGTTTCATTGACAACTTTTTCTATTTCTTCGATTTGTGCATCTGTAGGACATTCAGCCAATGCGAAATCGAGCTTGCTCTTCTTGCGCTCGATGTGGGCTGATACCGCTCTACCACATCCAAAGAGGTTTACCATGGTACGGTTCACTACATGCTCACAGGTATGCATGGGAGGGTATTCGGTCTTGTTGTGCTCATTGAGCTGAGGTTGATTGTTTTCCATTATCTTTGATTTTTTTGTTTCGTGGGGGCAAAGATAATAAAAAAGAGATTGTGTCAAAAAAGAAGTGGATGCGTATTTTGACACACCCACTTATATCTCGCTCAGTTGAAATACTTTATTTGATTTCAATCACTTTCATGTTCTTGTCTTTAGGTTCCGGTGCTTTCCGAGGGAGTTCGATGCGCAGGACACCGTCACACATGCAGGCATTGATGGTATCTTTTACCACATCTTCCGGAAGAATAAGTGTTTGTTGGAATTTGGTATACGAGAATTCTCGACGAAGATACCGGCCTTTCTTGTCCTTGTCTTCGTTATCGCTTTTCTTTTCCATGGCGATGACCAAGTTGCCACTTTCGTCTACATGCACGTTGAAGTCCTCCTTGTTCATGCCCGGTGCAGCTACTTCTACCTTATATTCCGTATCGTTTTCAATGACGTTGATAGCCGGAGCTGTTGCATTTGTCTTTTTCATCCAGTCATTGTCGAAGAAATCGTCGAACATGGCAGGTAACCAACTTTGATGGTATCGTTTCATTGGCATCATAAAATAAATCTCCTATGTTTAGTTATACAATTGGGTTTCCCGAGTGGTATTTCCAATCGGTTGTAGTATCAACAAGAAGAAGGGGAAAATGTTTTCAAAACGTCATAAAAACCTTGTCGGTCCATTTTTCGCCCTAAATTTCTCCATTCAATAATTTATCATTACTTTTGGGGACAAAATAATAAAGTTTGCTTTGAAACATGAAAACACATCGCGTCATAACGATTATAGGATGGCTGATTACAGGCCTATTACTTTTTCTTTGGCAGGAACAATATTTGCCATTCCATTATGAATATATGGAGCAATTCCGATTGTTTCATTACAATACGGAATATTTTATTGACCATTGTTCTTATCCATCCGGTTTGATGGAATATCTGGCTTCTTATCTTATACAATTTTTTAATCTGCCTTACATAGGGGTAGGAACTATAACTATTTTGCTGCTATTGATAGGTATAGGAATACAACAGATTTTCAAGCGTATAGCAGCTCATGTAGATATGCCATTGGCTTATCTGTTGCCTGCATTGTTGTTGCTTTTCGCCGGAATGGACATCAATTACCATTTGGAAGGTACATTGGCATTTACCCTGACCGTATGGCTACTGAATGCACAAATCCGGATTGTTCGTCCTGAATATAGAATCTTTTCGGGAGTTCTTTTATCCTGGCTATTGTTTTATATGACAGGTCCTGCTTTTGTCTTGTTTGCTCTTTGTTCCGTCATCTATGAATGGCATAAGCAGGAATTACCCAAAATGTATGCTGTTTTGCTGCTTCCTGTAGCGGTCTTGCCTGCTTGCTATGCATATTTTATACAACATAGTGAACCGTTACGCATTCTTTTTCTACCGGATGCATATAGCAATCACAAACTGGAAGGTCAGACTATCCTTTACTATACTTGGATAACATTGCCTCTTCTTTTCACATTGGCTTGTTTGCTAAACAGATGGAAGAAGCCCGTTTCTTCCTTCGTCAAAGGATTGTCGGTCTCTATTCAACTTTTAGCGGTAATTATCATTCTGTTCCAAGGAAATGAGAAATATAATTCTCCTTCATTAACCCAAGTGAAAGAATTGGACTATTATAGCCGGAACAAACAATGGGACCAAATACTGAATATGCAGACTTCTTCGAGCAATAACATTTTTTCGACTTGTTTCAAGAATCTAGCCATGGCACAAAAGGGTATATTGGCAGACAAAGGTTTACATCACAAGCAATTGGGAAACAAAGCACTATGGATTGATTGGGACCAGTCATCGACTGTAAGCACGTTACTCAGCGACCTGTATTATGCCATGGGACACATTGCCCTTTCCCAACGTTACGCCTTTGAGGGAGTCCTTTCTTCAGAATGGGAGGTGAACCCTTACTTGTTTCTCCGCCTTATTCAGACTAATTTGATTTTTGGGCATTATAATATAGCGGAAAAATACATTCGTTTCCTTGAAGACACGCGCTATCAGGAACAGGCTCATGCTTATCGGAAGTTTTTATACAATGATGCATTGCTTGAGCAAGACAAGGAATTGGGAGGAAAGCGTAAAGGTGTTTCTGGCTCTAAAGGATTGTCTGAAATGCAAGGGCTAACCCATGATTTGTTGCAGATAGCTTTTGCCAATCCTGATAACCAAATTGTTCTTGATTATGTAGGTATGTATATCCTTTTCGAGAAAAACATACCTCTGTTCAAAATGTTTATTGAGAACTTTTATGAAGCACCCGGCTTACAACCGATGCCAACTCATTTTCAGGAGGCAATCGTCTTTTCATACGAATCTCAACCGGAAAGATGGAAGGAATTCGGTATAACGGAAGCTATAAAAAAACGATTCGAAGAGTACAAGAGATTAGATATAGATTCCCGGTTAAGTCCGTCATTGGTTAACAGACTTCGTTCCGGATTCGGAAATACTTATTGGTATTATTATACTTATCATAAATAAGAATCAAATGAAACACACATTATCCTATTTTATATTAGTTCTATTCGCTTCTTTATGGACATCTTGTTCACCTTCTGCAAGCGAACCTCAATCTGCGACCTCTCTCAACCAGTTGCCGGATATTTTCCCGGACTATGTAGATGTAACCATTCCTTCCCAAATAGCACCGTTACGGTTCATGCTCCGTCAGGCACCAGAGAAGGCAATCGTCAGTATCTCCTGTGGTGAGGAGAAAATTGTATGCGAAGCATCAGGCGAAAAAGGATTCCTGATTGATGAAAAGCAATGGAAGGAAATACTGGAAGTAGCTGTAGGAAAAGAATTGGAAGTGAAGGTTTATGAAAAGAAAGGAGACAATTGGCAAATGTACCTTCCTTTCCATTGGTACGTTTCTTCGGATTCAATGGATCCTTTTCTCGTATATCGTCTGTTGGAACCAGGATATGAAATCTGGAACGAAATGGGAATCTACCAACGCAGATTGGCTGATTTCGAGGAAACTGCTGTCATATCCAATCATCTGACAGGTCACAATTGTATCAATTGTCATAGTTTCCCGAATCAAGACCCCAACCAATTGGTATTGCACATGCGAGGTCAAAGAGGGGGGACCTATCTTTTCCAATCAGGGGATATTACCAAGTTGAATGGAAAGGTCGGTAATCATATATCTTCATTGGTTTATCCATCATGGCATCCATCCGGAGATTTTATCGCTTTCTCCACCAATCAAACTAGACAAGCGTTCCATTTCAATGATAAAAACCGGATTGAAGTTATGGACTATGCTTCGGATCTATTGTTGTATGATGTCAAAAAGAACGAGGTAATAACCGTTCCCCAATTGTTTTCGGATAAAGCCTTCGAGACCTTTCCTCATTTTTCTCCCGATGGAAAGACCCTTTATTTCTGTTCGTCAGAAGCACAGAAAATGCCTGAAGACTTTCAAAACGTGAAGTATAGCCTTTGTTCGATTTCATTCAATCTGGAAACACGGACATTCGGAACTCAGGTGGATACCTTGTTTAACGGAAAACATGCAGGAAAAAGTGTATCATTTCCAAGAGTTTCACCAGATGGAAAATTCTTGGTATTTACTTTGTCTGATTATGGGAACTTTTCCATATGGCATAAAGAAGCGGACTTGTATATTGCCAATTTACAAGATAGGACTGTTGTTCCTTTAGAATCGGCCAATAGCGATAATGTGGAGAGTTATCATTCCTGGAGTAGTAATAGTAGATGGCTTGTCTTTAGTAGTCGACGTTTAGACGGATTATATACCCATCCTCACCTGATTCATATCGATGCTGAGGGAAAAGCTGGAAAGCCATTCATTTTACCACAAAAAGATGCTACTTTCTATTCTTCCTACATGCAGTCATTTAATATTCCGGAATTTGTCAAGGGTCCGGTAGAATATTCAACTCATGATATAGCTAATAGTACGCTTGAGGAAGGAAAAACCATTCATTTGTACAGATAAAAAGGACTTGGAGAAACGTACGGACATAAAAAAAGGAGCAACGCCTTGCTCCAACCTTTGTTAACCTTAAATCTAATACTATGAAAAACACATTGCAAAGGTACGGACTTTTTGGATATCTGCAAATATTTTGGGTGAAAAAGCGTGTTTTATAACACATTTTTAGATTTGCTTTTCTCCTTTCAGTATTTTTTAAGACTTCTTTTACCTATCTTTGTAGCTCTTAAATAAAATTAGATATGGCATTTGAAGCAACCAAAAGAGAATGGAGCGAACTTTACGCTTTTTTCCGTTTGTTATCAGACGGATATGTTTATGCCGGTACACCGGATGCAAAGAAGAATGAAAATCTTTGTTGGCCTGTAGCTATGGTGCAACGCGAAGAGCACGATGGTACTCGTCAGTATATCATAGAAAACGAAGAAATTCACATCGTAGGTGAGAATATTGACAAGCGAATTCCTCGTGAGGATTTTGCAACCGTAGCGAGTCTGGTACTTGATGCGGTCAAGGGAAGCAAGGAAATGGATGTTACTTCGCCTGATGGGGTGGAAGAGTTCCTCGATGAAGTTGCTATCTTTGACCTTGAAGCAAAGACTGATGACCGGACCGATTTCTATGTGGCTTTCTATAACGTGAACACGCCATTGGTGGGATTTTGTGTACGTTCCAAACTTAGTCCGATGTTTCCTTTGCTCGATGGAGGACGTACTGCCAATTTCAAGTTCGAACAGACGGGGGTGAAATTTGCTACTCCAACAGTCAACAAGATCAATGCTTTTGGTGAGGAAGACGATGTGATTGGTCGTATGCTGATGATTGAACGCTTGGGAGGTAACTTGAAGTTCAACGATGCAGCTGATAAGGTATTCCGTAGCAATCTGGGTATGATTGATTTACATTTCCCTCGTGTGTTGGGCGAGATGTGTCGTACCATGCATCTGGAAGGAATTACCCGGGTGAATGAACTCGTTGAAATCATCAAGCAAACCAATCCATTGAAGATTAAGGATGAACTCATTACCAAGCATCGTTATTACGAACACAAGATGAAGGAATTCCTCCTGGCATTGGCGTTGGGTATGCGCCCGGCTAAATTATATAATGGTACTGATTCTGCAGTAGCTGGTTTTTTGATGGTAGACGGAGCAGGTGAAGTGATTTGTTATCAGAAGGCCGATCGACAGACCTTTGCCGATTTCTTATATAACAATACCCGATTGGAAAAGGGACCGACAGCCAAGGATAAATATGGTTATCTGGAAAAAGAAAATGGGCTTTATTATTTCAAGCTGAATCTGAAGATTGGTTTAGTGAAACGATAGTACATGAAAGACGCTGTTAAATCTATGAAACTTCGTCTGGTAGGAATGAGTTTCCTCCAGTTTGCTATATGGGGGGCCTACCTAATCTCCATGGGCACGTTCTTGTTCAGCGCAGGAATGGGAGATAAGATTGGGTATTTCTATGCGATGCAAGGAGTGGTGGCACTCTTTATGCCTGCGCTAATGGGGATTGTAGCCGACCGATGGATACCTGCTCAGAAGCTATTGGCAGGATGTCACTTGCTGAGTGCCTTGTTTAAAGCAGGCATGGCGTATGTGGCGTTCTCTGCTATCCGGAATCCGGCAGAGGAATATCCTACTTTACTTTTGCTTTATGCTCTTTCGGTAGCCTTCTTCATGCCTACTTTGGCTTTGTGTAATTCGGTATCGTACTCAGCTTTGGAGAGTGTGAAACTTGAACCGATGAAGAGTTTTCCACCGATCCGGGTCTTTGGTACAGTAGGCTTCATCTGTTCGATGATTGCCACGGATGTTTTGGGATTCCAAGCAAGTCCTAACCAGTTCTATTTGAGTGCTATTCTGGGTGTGCTAGCAGCAGGTTATGCTTTGACCTTACCGGCTTGTCCGATAGCAGGAAAGCAAAAAGGGAAATCTTTGGCAGATGCGCTGGGTTTGAAAGCCTTTACATTATTTAAACAGCGAAAAATGGCATTGTTCTTTGGATTCTCGGTATTGTTGGGAGTTGCTCTCCAAATCACCAACGGTTTTGCCAATCCATTCTTGAATAGTTTTGCCAACATCCCTGAATATGCCGATACTTTTGGAGTGAGACATGCCAATGTCCTAATCTCGCTTTCGCAACTTTCAGAAACCTTGTGCTTGTTACTTATTCCGTTTGCATTGAAGCGTCTTGGCATCAAATATGTCATGCTCATAGCCATGTTTTGTTGGGTACTTCGATTTGCTCTTTTCGGGCTAGGTAATCCAGGGAATGGGGTATGGATGTTCATCCTTTCGATGATTGTCTATGGCGTAGCCTTCGATTTCTTCAACATTTCGGGCTCCTTGTTTGTCAATAATGAAACGGATCATTCTATCCGCTCCAGTGCACAGGGACTTTTCATGATGATGACCAATGGCTTTGGGGCTACAATCGGCACGATATTGGCGCAACAAGTGGTGAATCATTTTGTCGATTTTACCAGTCAAGTGCCTCAAGTGGATGGTTGGAGCAAGGCATGGTTCATCTTTGCTGGTTATATGCTGGTCGTAGCGATTCTCTTTGCGCTTTTGTTCAACGTTAAACACGAAAGAAAATGAAAGAAGTAGAACTGAAAATACACGATATGTCGACTACACTTTATCCGGCCGATGCGTATGCTTTGGTGCTGGAAGAGGTGGAAGGTGGGCGAAAAATACCAGTCATCATCGGACATCTGGAGGCTCAGGCTATCAAGATGATGATGTTGAAGTATCAACCACCCCGTCCGTTGACACATGATTTGTTTCCAATAATCACCCAACACTTGGGGGTGGTTCTGAAGAAAATCCTTATCTATAAAGCGAAAGACGGAGTCTTCTATTCTTACCTATATTTCGACAAGGATGGAGAGGAGTTCAAAATCGATTCCCGAACTTCGGATGCCGTGGCATTGGCGCTTCGTTACAAATGTCCGATGTATACTACCGAGGATATTATGGAGTCTGAGCATCTGCACGATATGGGGGAAGGAAAATTCTCTGTGCCTATCACTTCGGTTAGTATCGAGATGTTGGAAGATGCTCTTCAAAAAGCGATTGAAAAAGAAGAATATGAGACTGCTTCCCAATTACGGGATGAAATCCGGAAACGAAAAGGGGAATCATTAACTGAATAATTGAATAACTGAATATAAATCATGCACGTATTTTATACTCCCGACATAGCAACTTCTTGCGAAATGCCCGAAGAAGAAGCGGGTCATTGCTTGCGAGTGCTTCGCCTCACTACAGGCGATGAAGTAACGCTGACCGATGGTAAAGGAAATTTCTATAAAGCCGTGATCAGTGCAGCGACCAACAAGCGTTGCCAACTCAAAATCATGGAAACCCTTCCACAAGAAAAGGGCTGGAATGGTTGGCTTCATGTGGCCATGGCTCCGACCAAGAACATGGATCGCACCGAATGGTTTGCTGAGAAAGCAACCGAAATCGGTTTCGATGAACTTACTTTCTTGAATTGCCGATATTCTGAACGAAAGGTGATCAAGACCGAACGAATCGAGAAGATTTTGGTCTCGGCTATCAAGCAATCGCTCAAAGCCAACAAGCCGATATTGAACGAAATGACAGACTTCAACAAGTTCATTACTCAAGACTTTAAGGGACAGAAATTCATTTGCCATTGTTATGAAGGCGAGAAGAAACTGTTGAAGGAAGCCCTTGTTCCGGGTGAGGATGCGTTGATTCTCATTGGACCGGAAGGCGACTTCTCTGAAGAAGAAGTAGCAAAAGCCATGAATGCAGGATTCCAACCGGTGAGCTTGGGTAAATCCCGTTTGCGTACTGAAACAGCTGCATTGGTGGCTTCACATACCTTGAACTTATTTAATCAGAAATAACCATGAGCAAGAAAATATTTAATAACCTATTATTAATAGGAATACTCTTCTTGGTATCTTGTAGTCCTAAAACAGAATATACTCATGCGCTCCCTAAAAATGCATCGATAGTAGTGGGTATGGAACTTGACCAAATGGCGAACAAAGCCGGTCTGAATGGTTCTGAGGGAGAAAAGGTTGTAAAGAAACTCAAGACCTTAATGAAAGGTGGATTGCAAGGTGATGCCGCGCAATTGGCCGAACGTATCATTGACCAACCTTCGGAATCGGGACTTTCGTTCGATGATAAAGTGTATCTCTTTGCTACGCCTCATGCCGAAGCTTTGGCTATCCTGGCCAAAGTGACCGATGAAGGTAAGTTGGAAACTCTCATGAATGTACTCCAAAAGGAATCAATAGCTACTCCTTTACGTGAAGAAAGCGGATGTCGCTGGACGCAAGTAGGAGGTGCGCTATGTGCATTCAATAACGGTACTTTCCTTTTGCTCCAGCCTTCCAAGGGGGATGCATCGGGGATGAAGGGTACGTTGCTTTCGCTCATGCGTCAGAAAGAAGGAGAGGGTTTTGCTTCTTTTCCGGAGTTCACTAAAATTGAAGCTCCAGGTAATGATATTGCCTCGGTGGTGAACCTTAGTGCTGTTCCTTACGAACTTACCACTCCGCTCCGTATGGGTTTATCTGCAGATATCCGTTTGGAAGACATCAAGTATTTTGTGAGTGCTAATTTCGAACCGGGTAAGGTAGTCATGAATTCTGAGTCACTTATCAGCAATCCGAAGATTTTGGGTTTCTTCGATACCATGGACAAGGTTATCCAACCGATTCAAGGGAAGTACCTTGATTACTATCAAGGAAATACATTGCTTTGGGCAAGTGGACGAATTGACGGAAAGGAACTATACCGCATGCTTTGTCAGAATCCGACCATCAAGCAAATGCTGGATAACCCGCTCTTGCCGGTGGATGTGGAATATATCTTCTCATCCATTCAGGGTGATTTTGCGGTGGGACGTTCTACACTTTATACGGATAATTATTTGCTTTATGCCGATGTAACGAATAGTGATTTCTTGAAAACATTCGAAGATTTGCGTCCAATGTTGGCACTTACTGGTGGACAGATTGTTCTTGATAATGTAGGTACCGATGAATACGTAATGCGTACTTATGAAGGCAATTATTATTTTGGAGTAAAGAATAATCGACTTTATGTGACGAACAACCGTTCGTTTGCAGAGGAAGCCGGACGTACTTATGGGGCTTCGATGGGGGTAAAACCATGGTCGGCTGAAGTTAAGCAAAACCGTTTGTATGCTTCGGTTAACTTGTCGGCTATTGCCAAAGCATATCGCTCTTATAACTTTACAGGAAACAAGCAGGTGGATACGTTCTTGATGTTTTTAATCAATCAATGCAATTACCTGAATGCAAGTATGCCGGATTGGCGTCAGGGCAAAGCTGAATTGGTTTTAAATGACAAGGACCAGAATTTATTGAAGTTGCTTGTGTCTATGTTGGAGCAATTCTAACTGAATACTTGAATAACTGAATAATCACCATGAATCACTATTTGGAAAGCAAATCACGTTATGAAATATTGGATGGACTGAGAGGGGTAGCTGCGCTGGTCGTGGTATTCTATCACCTCATCGAGTGCTATCCAGCACAATATGTCGGTCTTTTCTTTGCACACGGATATTTGGCCGTGGATTTCTTTTTCGCATTGAGCGGTTTTGTGATTGGATATGCATACGATGACCGATGGAACCGGATGTCTATGAAGGACTTTTTCAAACGACGTATTACCCGATTACATCCGATGGTTATCTTTGGTGTATTGGTAGGCGTGTGTTTCTTCTACTACACAGGGGGTACAGATTTATTTAACAAGGTGGATGGTGCCGCTTGGTGGATGGTGCTCGT
This sequence comes from Bacteroides sp., assembly GCA_015060705.1. GTDB lineage: Bacteria > Bacteroidota > Bacteroidia > Bacteroidales > Bacteroidaceae > Phocaeicola. Next base: position 48,662 of record SUXY01000013.1, read on the forward strand.
TCAGGCACTCTTGCTGATGCTCATGATTCCACTTCCTTCATCAATGGATATACGCGGTTGGGGGGAACTAACCAGTATCAATGGACCTATTTGGACGTTGATGTTTGAATATGTAGCTAATATCTTCTATGCACTTGTTTTACGTCATTTACCAAAACTTGCTCTCGGTGTTTTAGTAGCTCTCTCTGCCATATTAACTGCCGACTTGACACTCCGTTTGAATCTTTTTGGACTTTTGGTTAGCGAATGGAATAGTTATTCGGTCATTGGTGGATTTGTTTTTGATGCCGAACACTTGTATATTGGTTATGTCCGTCTGCTCTATCCATTCCTCATGGGTTTGCTACTCTGTCGTTTGGGATGGAGAATCCGTATGCAAAGAGGTTTTCTCACCACTTCTTTGTTGGTGCTGGCAATGCTTTGTGTACCGACCTTAGGGGGTGGAGAAAAAATAGTTGATGGTATCTACCAGCTTCTTTGTATTCTTTTTATGTTCCCGTTGATTTTAGCAATCGGTGCTGGTAGTACGGTGAAGGGAAGCAAATCGGCGAGTTTCTGTAAATTCTTGGGTGATATTTCCTTCCCGCTCTATATCACCCATTATCCTCTCATTTACATGCATACAAGCTGGGCACAACGTTATCCGGATGCACCATTGGGTACACATATTATGGTAGGTTTGGGTACGTTGGCTATTGCTCTATTCATTGCGTGGGCTGCATTTAAGTTGTACGACGAGCCAGTTCGCGAATGGTTAAAGGAACATTGGTTGAAGAAATAAATAGACAATATGAATAAAATTACCTTACAGAATGCACTTCCTCAAGTGTTCATCGGAAAAGACTATATAGATTCCGATGTTTGGCATAAAGATGTGGAGTTCGAGAAAGGACATTTTTACCTCATCGAAGCAGGTTCCGGTACAGGAAAATCCTCGCTTTGCAGCTATATCTACGGGTATCGTAACGATTACGAAGGCATCATCACTTTTGACGGAAACAATATTCGTAACTTGAATGTAAAGGATTGGGTAGAACTTCGCAAACGCTCGTTGAGTATGCTCTTTCAAGACTTGCGACTTTTTACCGAGTTGACCGCAATGGAGAATGTACTTCTAAAAAACGCTCTCACAGGATTCAAGAAGAAGAAGGAGATCAAGGACTTGTTCTATGAACTTGGCATCGGTGATAAGATGAATGTGGAAGTAGGCAAGATGTCGTTCGGACAACAACAACGCGTAGCGCTCATCCGTGCGTTATGCCAACCGTTCGATTTCTTATTTCTGGACGAGCCGGTGAGTCACCTTGACGAAATCAATGCCAACAACATGGCACGTGTATTGACAGAAGAAGCCATGAAGCAAGGGGCAGGGATCGTCGTTACTTCGATTGGTAAACATTTGGAGTTGGATTACACTAAAAAGATGTTACTATGAGTTTGGTTTGGAAATTAATGCGTCGACATATCAGCTTGGGGCAATTGGCAGGCTTCTTCTTTGCTAACCTTTGTGGCATGGTCATTGTCCTACTCAGCATCCAGTTCTATCAGGATGTGGCTCCCGTGTTTACGGAAGGGGATAGTTTTATGAAAAAAGACTATATCATCGTAAGCAAGAAAGTGAGTACGCTCGGTTCGTTTGTAGGCAAGAGCAGCACTTTCTCCAACGCCGAAATAGAAGAAATAGAGGAACAACCGTTCACTCGTGGAGTAGGTGAATTCACTCCTTCTCAATTTAAGGTATCAACAGGAGTAGGCATGGAGCAACTGGGCTTGAACCTTTCTACAGCAATGTTTTTTGAAAGTGTACCGGACAAGTATGTCGATACCAGTTTAGAAGGATGGCAATTCGAACCGGGACAGGAAGAAATCCCCATCATCATCCCTCGCAATTACTTGAATCTATATAATTTCGGATTTGCACAAAGCCGGAACTTACCTCAGATTTCAGAAGGTGTCATTAATATGGTAAACCTTGAAGTCCGTATTAGTGGGGGAGGTAGAATGGATACCTATAAAGGTAAGATTGCAGGATTCTCCAACCGATTGAACACCATTCTGGTACCGGAAAGTTTCATGACTTGGGCGAATACCCATTATGGGGAAAATGGCATCCGAAAAGATCCTTCACGTCTTATTGTAGAAGTAAACAATCCAACCGATGAACGCATTGCCCAGTTCTTCCGCGAACGTGGATACGATACGGAAGACGATAAACTTGATGCCGGGAAGACCACATGGTTCCTGAAAGTGATTGTAGGCATTGTACTTTCGGTAGGTTTGCTCATCAGTGCTCTTTCGTTCTATATTCTCATGCTCAGCATCTATTTGTTGTTGCAGAAGAATACGACTAAATTGGAAAATCTTTTGCTCATCGGTTATGGACCGAATCGGGTGGCATTTCCATATCAGTCACTGACCATTCTTCTCAATGCCGTGGTATTGGTACTTTCGGTGGGTATTGTGCTTTATGTACGTACGCTTTACCTGGATTTGGTGGAACAAATGTTCCCTTCGCTCAATGCCGGTTCTTGGTGGTTGATGCTGGTAGTGGGCATTCTGTTGTTCTTGTCCGTGTCTTGCTTTAATGTGTTGGCTATACGGAAAAAGATAGCTTCCATTTGGATGCATAAGAATTGATAATATACTTGTAGACACTTTAACCTCCCCCTTCACAAGGGGGAGAGTTTTTTATTAAAAACCCTTTCCTAACGAACCACTTCAACTTTTCCTTGTTTTAGAACTTGTATCATATAAAACAAGTTAGCAATATGGAAAAGAGTACATGTAAATTTTTGTTAGGCCTCGGTGTAGGTTCAGTATTGGGTGCGATTATGTATCGTTGTTCGAAAACCGATAAGGCAAAGGAATTGAAAAAGAAGATGTGTTGTGCAGCCCAGTCTGCAGCCGAGAAAGCAGGCGAATGGATGACCAATGCCAAAGAAAACTTTAATCCAACCACCGAAAAGCAATGAAACGTTTTCTTTTTGTAGTTTTCTCGCTCGTATTGGCTCTGGGGGTAAATGCCCAGAGTCAAAAGGGCGAAGCTTCTCTTATGGGTAGTGTAGGGTATCAGAGCAACTATCAGCGTTTTGGTGTAGGCTTACAGGCTCGTTATGCTATTCTGAACAATCTTCGCATTGCTCCGGAAGTGAATTTCTTCTTTCCGAAGGACAAGGTGACTGGTCTTGATGTGAATGTGAATTTCCACTATGTATTCAATTTCAAGGCCGACGGACAAGGTTTTCAGGTTTATCCATTGGCAGGAGTAGGGATGCAGACCAATTTCTATGGAAGTAAGGACATTACGTACAATGGCGAGCAGATTGACCATGAAGCCAGTCATACGAATACAGACTTTGCGTTCAGCTTAGGAGGTGGCATTACTCTTCCATTGTCCGCCAAGTCTTACTTGAATGCCGAAACTAAGTTTATGTTTGGTGACAAGGAAAGCTTGGTGTTTATGCTAGGGTATGGGTGGAAATTTTAAGTTGATTAATGGGCGAAAATTATCGCCCATTAATCTTTATATCTCTCTTACCGCATTTAAATAATTCTTCAGATTCCCTGCCTTCATAATCTTCTTATACACCTTCTTGCCTAATTCCTCTTCCATATATTCCCAGAACAAGCGAAGACGACTATGCACCTGTGCTTCACTGTTAGCGGTAGTTTCGTAATGCGCTTTCAGACGATCATGGAAATCCAACAGGACAGGACGACGTTTTTCCCATGAAAGTTCTACACCCGTAACATATTCCGATGCCAACGACGGACGGGTAAGCAATCCTCTACCAATCATTATGCCTGCTAACTTCGGATACTTTTCTTCCAAATTCTGAATATCTTTTATCGAAGTTACATCTCCATTATAAATGATCGGGTGTTTACAAAGCGCATAAAACTCGTCGAATGCTTCCATGTTGACTGTACCCTTGTATTGTTGGGTTCCGATGCGAGGATGAAGCGTAATCTGTTCCAATGGAATTTCGTTCAGTATATCTAGTACCGGACGCCATTCATCGACATTCTCCCAACCTAGACGCATTTTGACGGAAAACTTCAGTTCACATTTCGAAGCGATAGCTTTTGCTATCTCCTCCACAATGTCCACATGCGCCAAAAGTCCAGAACCACGACCATGTTTTGCTTGAAGCGGGAAAGGACATCCCATGTTTATGTCCACTCGATTATAGCCCTTTTCTTCCACAATCTTAGTCAGAAACTCGAATTCCTTCATCGACTTTACAATGATTTGTGGAACGACAGGTACTCCCTCATTGAATTCCGGTCGGATATCACGCATGTCCTTGGAGCGTACACCACCACCTTCCATGCGTAGGAAAGGAGTGTAGTAAGTATGTATTCCACCCATCAGTTCGTGATGGATGCGTCTGTATACATCATCAGTATAGCCTTGTAAAGGGGCAAAATGTATGGGGATGTTCATAAATTTTCGTTCTTTTGTTTAGACAAAGGTAGGAAAAAGTACCAAGAACGGCTTCATTTCTAAAAAAAATCACTTTTATCGAAAAAAAACATCGAAATAATTTGCAGGTTCTGATAGAATGTGTACCTTTGCAGTATCTCGTTTAGTTGTATTTGTATTTTGTAGCAGGGCCTAATTTACCGTGAGGTACGTTAGGCTCATTTTTTATACTGTTTGCTGAATAGATTTATTCGTTTTACAAGAAAAAGACTATTTAGTTTTTAATTTCTTTTTGATCGAAATATAGTTATAGATCTGATAGCCTAAAATGAATAGCCCGAAAATGGCCAAATAATATATACCGTCAACGAAACACCAAATGGTGAAGATAATTGTTATTATTGCAAAGATTATTATGCTTATCATTTTACTTTCCATACTCATTCTGTTTTATAACTATAATGCAAATGTAGTGAAAATTAAATAAGGCGCAAGTCGGCTAAGAATATTTTGAAATAAAACAAAAGCCCCGACTATGAGAAGTCAGGGCTTCTATCTATCTGTAAATCAGAAGTTTCTTATTCCCATTCGATTTTAATTGTTAAAATATGACTTGATATTATAAGTTTATTATCAATACTTTAACTCTTTGTTTTGCTATTTGAAGAGCGAACTGGTGTCAAAAACTGGTGTCATTCTTTATTGTTTTTGAGCGTTTTCTTGTACTTTATCGTTAAAATTATAGAACGAATAAGTATTATAAAAGCTAATGCTGTTAAAAACCTTCTTTCGGTTCCAATACTAACACCAAGTAACAAAATACCTGTTGTGATACAGATGTAATATATAATTAATGGGTTGTTGTTTTTCATATTATTTCTTTTTGAATGTAATATAATCATGTACATTACTAAATAGAAGGAGTAATCCAAATAATGATAGATAATATGAACCATCTATGAAACACACAATTGCAAAAACTAATGCTATTATAGCACTGATTATTATCCAGATAATCTTTCCTTTCATTGGTATTGTAGAGCTTGTTTGTTACAAATATATGAAATTATTTTGATGTTATAGTTATAAAATAAACTCTTTTTTTATTCTCTGAACAGTGCTTACACTAACACCACCCAATTTAGCAACATTACGAATGGCATACCCTTTTTTCAAAAGTGAAATCACTTCCTTATACTCTTCTCGTTTCTGCTCAGAAGTCTTCACAGAACCTGGTTTCCTGCCCAATTTTCCACCGTTCTTTATGTAACTATCCCTACCACTATTCAAGCGGTAAACGATGTTAGAACGCTCTATATTCGCCATTTCAGCAAGCACCGTTACTATAATGCTGGCAACTGGATTGACTTCGCCATTGGGTTGTAAAGTATGGATGCCAAGATTCTGAATGTAAACAGAAACTCCCGATTCATGAAGCATTTCCAAAGACTTCAAAACTTGAAGTGTTGAGCGTCCAAGTCTTGAAAGTTCAGAAAGCAAAAGATAGTTCACTTGGTGTTCAATGCAGTAGTTGATACACTCCATTAATACCATACGATTTTCGTTCTTGGTAGCACCACTGATATGCTCTTCGTATGTTCCCATTAACTGGTATTCATTACGACTGGCAAAATGGGTCAAGTCCTCGATTTGACGTTGGGTGTTCTATCTGTCATTACTTGATGATACTCTGGCGTAAATTACTGCTGTCTTCATAATGGTTACTTCTTTAACACTGGCAAATATAACTGGAATATCCTGTTCCAGCAAATCCCTGATGCAGAAAATTCAAAGAATATTTTGAATACAAAAAATGCTGGGCTTGGGATATGAATACAGATTTATTTGAATACAAATTATTTATGAGTACAAGAGATAAACGATAAACAGATATGTTGAATTGAATATCAAGATTTTATATAAAAATTGAAGAAATGATAAATACTACCCTTGTTTTTAATGGGCACTATACATAATTTTGTGTAAATGTAGAATACGGGATTCAGAAATGAGTCTCGTATTTTCTTTATTATTAAAT
>SUXY01000104.1 GCA_015060705.1 Bacteroides sp.
AAGAATTTCAGCAAGGACGAGCCGGAGCCTCCGAAGAAGTTGTCTTTCACTTCATTCATCACCCGTCGGGTATATTCCTCCTTCGTCATCAAGGGATAATAGATATGTGTCTTCCCCGTTTGTTTCCGATAGCCCACAAAGTTCTTGTTGAGCAGGATTTTCATGAAGGTGGCAATGGTGGTATAAGCCGGTTTCGGTTCTTCGTAATTCCCGATGATGTCGTGAACACATCCTCCTTCGGGCATTTCCCAAAGGATGTTCATGATTTGGATTTCGGCCTTGGTCAGTGTATAGGTCTTGGGTGCTTTCATCATTAAATTTTATTTCAATTCTACCACAGTAATAGCCGGATTGTCATCTCCTACTTCATCTGGTATTACCATAACAATATGATTTTGTGACATGGAACTACCACTACGGTATTGGAAATATTTGTTACCGGGTTCCATGTCGTTGATGAAACCTTCATCATATTCGCTACTTTTGCATTGCCAATCTTTTTTTGAGCAGACTGTCCGGTATAATTTATCCTTATATACAGAAGCTATTAAAATGAAATTGTCCGATTCATAGATTCTATAAACACTGACATATCTCAAATTGCGTTGAGGCTTGAAATAATCGTCTCTTCGTTTATGGTCGCGCTCTCCAATGTTCAACTTATATCGGGGAGTCAACTTGATATTTTTACCGCTTGTATCAATAGAACAGACTACATCTTTTAATGGATTCTTATAGTAAACTTCATCCCTATAGGTATATAGAAGCTGTGGGTCTAATAAAATGTTTATTTTCAAATCATTGGGAATTGTAGACTTCAATTTGCTATATAGCTTGCCTGTTTGAGCATCTGCATAACTCAATTCGGTAGTGTGCGCTCCCCAATAAAAATTACTGTTGGCATAGAAAACACGATCGTCTTTAATAAGGAATCGGTCATGAATCAATCCCTCACATGGAATTTTGCGTATGAACTCTCCTTCGTAGGTATAGATTTTGATGCTATTGGATCGCCAGTCTGGTAGCCACACTTCCTTCTTTATTTCATCTACTTTAAACGAATGTGCATCAATATATTCCTTTGGACCAGGCCCGGCATTACCTATCTTATTGATAAACTTGCCATTCAAATCGAAACGATAGAAGTTTCCGGGTTCTGTTCCGTCAAAGACAAAGATGTATTCCTGTCCGTAATGAACACGCATATTTTCTGGTACAAGCAGACAATCGTCCGTTGTTTCCAGTTGAATGGTACGGACGGACTTTGCTATTTCACTCAGTTTTATAGGCTGGGTACGATCGAATGAACCCAATAAATCAATCTTTTGTTGGCCGAATGTGGATAAGATATTCAGACAGACCAATGCTATCATCCAAATGTTTTTCATATCATTCTTATTTAATGGTTGTTAATTGTACATTCAATATGATTCTTCCATTTTTCATCGGGCAATCCTTCAAGGCAATGGAACGGCTTTCATAACCGGGCATCCCGAAATGAAGTATATCTTCTCTTCCGGTATGCAATAGATAGTTTCCATCGGAATTGGTTATGGTTCCGGTGAATGCTTGGGGAATAATGACACTTGCAGTAATAATCTCTTGGCCGTTTTCGTCTGTCACCTTTCCTTGCACCATGACTGGATACTTTTGGGCATATACGCTCATGCCCAAAAGTATCAAAGGTAGAAGATATAAGTATTTCCATTGCATTTTATGGGAAGACGCTTGGCGGGTCATCATCGTGATGCGTTGTTTCACTTGACTGTTGGTGAAATGGTTCGAAAAGGAATAGCCATGTCCTTTTGTCACAGTTTCTATTAGGGATAATTGGTAGTTTGTAGGGTCAGCTCCATGTTGGAGTACCATATAATCTGCTTCGTATTCATGGATAGCATCCATGTCTTTTGAAAGCATCCATATTAACGGGTTAAACCATAGGATGACTTCTACCATCGAAAGCCATAGTACATCCCAAGAATGTCCGCAAACGATATGCGCATGTTCATGCATCAATATTTCCTCTCCGTTTCTTTGATAGTCTTCTTCCGAAATTACAATTTTGTTCATCCAACTGAAAGGCATGACAGAATGTGCGTGGCAATAGATATGATTACCATTTTCCTGATGCACCCATAAGCATCCTTTGGGAATAAAATGAAGCAAACGGATGAGGTCTGTCAGTTTATAAAGGAAACAGATGCTTGCTCCCAAAAGATAAATGGCAAAGATTATTTTCCATCCGTTGAATGTACTTGTGTTTGTGTCATTCGAAGGGATAAAATCTTGGGGCAGTGTGGTAATGACGCTAGTTTCTTCATATCCCAATTGGAAGGCTACCCAATGGATGTTTATCCATGGAAGTAAAAAAGCCAAAATGGTGATGGCAAGAAGTGTGTATCGGTTTGCCCGAAAATAGGTTTCCTTGCGGAGCATCCATCGGAAAGGAAGGTATAATATGCCTAACCAAATGGCACATTGTGCTATATAGATAAGAATGTTTTCCATGTTATTATTGTTCTTCGTTTGATTTATATGAACGAAGGTAAAGCAAAACATTGGAAAATCTAAGCGTTTAGTTTTCCATTTTTATAAATGGGCGAAAGTTTAACTTTCATTTTTAGTAATTGAACATTTGTTAAGCAAGTGAGGGTACTATTCATGTTAAGTCTCAGTTATATTACCAAAGCCCTGGATATGTATATGCTTATCTATGCGCAGAAGCATAAACAAACACTTCAATTGTGAATCTTCAGACAGGAACTTCATCGCAACATCTTGTTTTTCAACCATTCTGAAGTTCTGAAGGTATGAAGATGGATTTGATTAAAATAGTAAAGGCGAAGAATGAATAAGTTCTCCGCCTTTACTATTTCTCATTTCAGATGATAAAGAATCACAATCGGATTGTCGTCCTCTCCTACTTCTTGCAAAACGTCGGGGACAGTTATCTTACCCGTCTCCTTGTAAAGGCTCAACTCATAAGGAGTAACGACCTGTGCCAAGCAATCACCTTCCATGCGTCCCCATATCGGGAAATTCCGGTAACTTCGTGTACCCAACATACCGCACAGTAGATTGGCATCCGACAACGTGGCAAGGTCAGCCGGTTGTACACATCTTTCTACCAATGTCTTGCCGGACTGCTTGTTGAGAGATACCACGAAATGACCGTCATCGTATCGGAGACGGAAATAGATGCACGAAGGAGTTTCCATCATATCGGAGATGATGACGTCGGAAGAAGAGCCGAAGTTTTGCATACTGCCAAAGTCGGTGGCATCGATGGACATACGGATTTCTTTCTCCGAATTGTTCAACTGGAGTACGCAAGCCGGTTCTATCATCTTTTCTGTTATACGGAAAACGGTGTCGTTGGCTCCCATCTTGAAGAGGATGGAGTTGTCCATAGGAGTAAAGGTAGAAGCCAAACGAATGGTGAAGCCCGCCTTTTCGGAAGCCACTTCCGATGAGTGGAAATCGTTCTTCATCGCAACGGTATCTCCTGCCAATGTAAAGACTCCCAAGCCAAAGCTACCGCTACTGAACGGCATATATGGAAATGCAACTGCTCCCAATCGGTCAGCAGTCAGGAAACGTTGGAAGAGGGCTTGTTGCTTATACTCGTGTTTCTGCAAATATTCTCCTTCCAATGTATATTCCCAAATGCCGGACACACCGAACAAATACAGCTTGTTCCGTTTTTCATCGGCTTGAATGTCCGAAAGCATATCATTGAATTCTCCCGGCCCTTGTCCGAAAGTAATCAAGGTACGGATGAACTCTCCTTGACGACTGAAGAGCGCAATTCGTTGTTCCTTCACGGGATAGATATAAATGTATTTGCTTGTAACAGCAAATCCTGCCGCCCCGTCAAGCAATGATTGCGAATCATCCGTGGTACGGAGCGGAATATATTCCACTTGTTCTATCTCTTCATTCAAGGCGAGTGTAGAGGTTGATGAAATCAGTTCTCGAAGGTTGGTGGTGGGTATTTCCATACTTGTCTCTGACTTAGGTTGACAAGCTGTCAGAAACGGAAAAGCCAATGTAAACAATAAGTGTGTTTTCTTCATTAGTTCTTGATATTGGGTTATAATGAACAAAATTATGGATATTATCGGAAGAACACGAACCGTTTATTTTTTTTTTGCTATATAAATATTCATTAACAGAGGTGCGTTATATACATAGGTGAAAACTTTGAAAAGAATGAGGTTGTTTGGAAATATAAAGACGGAAAGAATCATTTTTTCCGCTTCAACAGCATAACCACCCCATTGTCTTCCTCACCTAAAGTTGAAGCTATTTCCTTCAGCTTGCCCTTCAACTTGCCTTCTTCCAAGGCCGTGAGCAACTCGTCGGCAGGATAATAGTGGGCATTCAGAGCAGTCGGTCTGTATTCTTTTCCTGCATAATCCGGATGGATGAACTTCATTTCGTAGATTTCACCG